>CAMJZI010000005.1 GCA_946410185.1 uncultured Porphyromonadaceae bacterium | reverse complement strand
GGGTCTTCTGGATCACGAGGATGATGGAGAAGATCATCGTGGTGGCACCAACGACAGCGGTACCGATGAGCACGGGCTTGGCAGTGGCCTTGAAGGTGTTGCCGGCACCGTCATTCTCCTCGAGGTAGTGCTTAGACTTCTCCCAGTCGGGCTTGAAGCCGAACTCTTTCTCAATCTGCTCGTCCTTATTGGGCACTTCCTCGATGAGGGAGAGCTCATAGACGCTCTGGGCGTTGTCGGTCACGGGACCGTAGCTGTCAACGGCGATGGTCACGGGACCCATGCCCAGCATACCGAAGGCCACCAGACCGAAGGCGAAGATGGCGGGATAGGACATCAGTGCCTCGGGAATATCGATCGAGAATGCATAGCCAATGAACATCAACAGCACGAAGGCCAGACCAGTCCAGAATCCAGAGAAGTTACCAGCCACAAAGCCGCTGAGGATGTTCAGCGAAGCGCCACCGTGGTGGGAAGCCTTAACAACCTCAAGCACGTGACCACTCTTGGGCGAGGTGAAAATCTTGGTAATCTCGGGGATGAGGGCGGCGCCCAGCGTACCCATCGAGATAATGCTGGCCAGTTGCCACCACAGGTTGGGGTTGCCATCGACATTACCCAGCTGCAAGTAGGAAACGATATAAGTAACGGCGATACTCAGCAGGCTGGCAATCCACACGAGCGAGGTGAGGGGCTTCTCGAAATCGAGGCTGTCCTTACCAGCATATTTAGCCTTGCAGAAGGCCTTGTTGATCCAGTAGGCAACGACCGAGGTGATGACCATGAGGATACGCATCGAGAAGATCCACACGAGCAGGTTCTTCTGCATCTCGGGGTCGTTGACAGCGAGCAGGATGAACGATACCAGAGCGACACCGGTCACACCGTAGGTCTCAAAACCGTCGGCGGTGGGACCAACGCTGTCACCGGCATTGTCACCAGTACAGTCGGCAATCACACCAGGGTTGCGGGGGTCATCCTCACCGATCTTGAAGACCACCTTCATCAGGTCAGAGCCGATGTCGGCAATCTTGGTGAAGATACCACCAGCGATGCGCAGGGCACTGGCGCCGAGGCTCTCACCGATGGCAAAACCAATCAAGCAGACACCAGCCAGGTCACAGGGCACGTAAAGCAGGATGACGAGCATGATGATGAGCTCAACGCACACCAGCATCACGCCGATGCTCATACCGGCATTCAAGGGGATATTGAGCAGGCGCAGCGGGTCGCGGCGCAGCGATGCAAACGCCATGCGAGCGTTGGCATAGGTATTCATGCGGATACCATAAGCAGCAACGGCATAGGAGCCGAGCATACCAATCACGGTCGAAAGAAGGATGATGAACACTTCCCAAATCTTCATACCGCTGAGGCCGCCAAAGTAGAAAGCGACAACCACGCCGATGAAGACGAAAAGGATGGCCAGGAAACGGCCCTGTTGCTTGAGGTAGGTCGAACAGGTCTTGTAAATCACTTCACCAATCTCGCGCATGGCTTCATGCACGGGAAGATTCTTGGTCTTGACGAAATGATACACACCAAACAACATACCCAAAATGCACACGAGGAAACCCCAGTGCAAGAAGCTGAGTTCATGCAACGACTCGGGCATCACCAAGTCGGCCTCACTGGCGCTCAGTCCTAGACTTGAGGCCAGTGCCAGCATCAGGATAAATGATTTCTTCATAGATTTTTTTGAAAAATTACTTGTGTTTGTTTATGTTGATTATTTTTAATTTTACGGTTTTCACGCACTTCCAGGGCAGAACACCCCCCTAAAAGCGCCCGCAAAGATACTACCATTTTTTCTAATAGGTGTAATTTTATTAAGAAATTATCACTCTCGACCACAAAAAAATCTGTTTCGGGTCGCTAAAAGGGCAAAAAAGATGGCAAAAAAATCGAAATTTGACATTTTCTGATGACAAATTGCCGATACTTTTGCCAAAAATGTGGCAAATTCCCAAATTACAATTTGTTACTTTATCGGGGATTATTCAAAAACATAATTAAGAAAATCGTGCAAGGGCTTTAAAGGTTGTAAGTCGGCAGCCACCCGCTCAACCCAATCCTCGCAATCGAAGTAGTCCTCGTCAACACACTTGGTCAGCAGGTATTCCTTCATCTTAAGGTACTTAGCCATAGGGTGTTCTTTGGGATAATCCTTGGGCACAGACTTGAGCGAGCGCGACATCCACTCATACCGTGATGTGATGGACGGGTTCTCCACAATGGCAAGAAACTCCTCGGGCTCAGCATCGATGAGACTCCGCAACTGGTCGAGAATCGCCTTCTCGGGCCACCAGATGCCTCCGCACAGCATCATCTTATCGATGCCAATGTGGACGTAATAGCCCGACTGCACCGTGTGGCGTCCGCCCTTGCCAATCACACCCGAGAAATAGGTCTTGTACGGGCTCTTGTCATGAGAGAAGCGAATGTCGCGATAGATGCGGTAAACGCAGTCCTTGACAGCAAGGCCGCGCACATCGGGATAAAAGTCGGCAACAAGGGCGATGAGTCGCTCCATATCCTGTTCCCAAGCACCCCGCAGTTGATCAAATCGAGGTTTGCGTTCCTTAAACCACGTGCGGTCGTTGTTCACAGCAAGCTGGCGCAGAAAAGCCAGTATTTCAGAGATATTGCTTACAGATTTCATCAGATATAGTATTACTGATGCAAAAGTACAAAATATTGCTTACACGGCCAAAAACGGTTCACGGCAACATCAGGGTAGCCGTTGGCAAATCTACTTTTTTTTCGCAAAATGAAATATTTTTCAAAAAAATCATTTTATTTTTTGGCACAATAGCAACAAATCATTACCTTTGGGGCGTATTAATTATCATTTGGTGATTCTCATTCAAGTATTAACTAATTATTCATCTTAATCTTAAAGACTTATGAAGAAATTCTTTTTTTTCCTGACCGCCGCGATTATGGCGATGTCTTTATCGGCCGCACCTGTGGACCAGAACACGGCCATGCAAAAAGCACAAAGGTTTTTGGCCAATCAACTCTATGCGGGCAAAATCATGTCCCCATCGGCCCTCAATCCAGTATTGCTTAAAGCAGAAATGGGCAGTGCGAAATTACATCAGCCCGTTTACTACATTTTCAACACATCTACCACATTTCTTGTAGTCGCTGGTGATGACCGCGCCGAGGAAATCCTCGTGATTGGCGACAGTCCCTTGAAAGATGTGAACAACCTTCCCCTAGGACTCCAGGACATGCTGGGCCAGTACAAGGACCAGATCATGTACTTGCAGGAGCATCCGGGAATGGGATCGAAAGTGCTGGTGAGCAACACCAACACGCCGTCGCTGCGTGCAGGCACCTATGGTCCGCTGCTGACGTGTAACTGGGACCAGGAAGCACCCTACTACAACCAGTGCAAGTTTGGCAATTACCAGTGCTTGACGGGCTGTCCCGCCACGAGTGCCTCGATGGTGTTCTACTACTGGAAGTATCCCACCGCAGCAACTCCCGCTGTTCCCGGCTACAGGTCCACCATCAGCTACTCAAGCTATGGTTCGACAAGTTATACCCATTCAGCACTGCCCTCGACAACATTTGACTGGGCCAACATGCTGGATAGCTATACAGGCAGTTACACAACCGCGCAGGGTACTGCTGTTGCCACGCTGATGCACTATGTGGGTCAGGCCGAGCGCATGGGTTATGGTACGAGCGCTGCAGGTGGTAGCGGTGTGAGTGTTGACAGTGTGTGCAACATTCGCGACGCTTTCACCTTCTTCGGCTACGACAAGAACACCACGCGCTTTGTCAAGAAGACTAGTGCTTACAGTGGTGGCACCACGCTGTACACCGATGCCCAGTGGGCAGCCCTGATTCAGGAGGAGATGGCCGCCGGACGTCCTATCGTCTTCTGCGCCGTGAGCAGCAATGCCGGTGGTCACGCCTTCAACATCGACGGTTACAACAGCAGCACCAACAAGTACCATGTGAACTTTGGTTGGAGTGGTGACGGTAACGCATGGTGCTCGCTGAACTCCTTTGGCTACAGCAGCTACAACTTCAACGTGTATCAGCAGATGGTGATTGGTATCCAGCCGCCCTCAGGCAGCAGCACCACTCCCACGCTGACGGCAACCCCGACGTCGCTCAGCTTCAGCACCACTGCCGGTCAGACCGTGAGCAAGACCTTCACCGTCAAGGGTACCAACCTCACTGGCAATGTGACCCTGACCAAGACCGACGCTAATGGTGTCTACACCATCTCGCCGACGACCATCAGCGCCAGCGCAGCCAACAGCGGTGCCACCGTTACCGTGACCTACAAGCCCACGGCAGCCGGCACCCAGTCGGGCAGCATCAAGCTCTCGAGCAGCGGCGCAACCGACGTGACCGTCACGATGACCGGTACCGCCACGGCAGCGGCTCTGGAGACCTATACTCCCGTGATGAGCACTGCAAGCAGCAGCTACATCACCACCAACAGCTTCCGTGCCGACTGGACCGACCAGACTCCTACCGCCAACGTGGCAAGCTACACCCTGCAGGTCAACGAAAAGGGCAGCACTCCCGCCACCTCTCAGCTGGCCAGCATCGACTTGAGCGGCACTCAGCAAGTGACCAACTCTGAGGGCTATCTGACCGATGTCTCGAGCAGCATCACCTCTTACTTGGGAACCGGCTGGAGCGCTTCGACGAGCGTATATGCCAACACGGGTATGCTCATCACTGGCGGCAACCTGGTATCGCCCACCTACAGCCTGAGCGGCTACAGCCAGGTGACCGTTAAGGTAACGGCTTATTCCTACTACTCGAGTTATTACGGCAACGCCACCCTGAGCGTGGGCACCAACAGTGCCAGCAAGACCCAGGCCCTGACCGACAACAGCACCGAGTACACCTTTGTTCTGAATTGCGCTTCCAGCGACAAGATCACCATTGGATCGACAAGCAACTACATCAGTGTTAGCAAGATCGAGATTTATGCCGGCAATGCAAGCGTCAACATGTTAACCGCCAGCGAGACCGGCGACGAGACCAGCCGCACCATCACGGGCATTACCAACAAGTATTACACCGTGAACAACTTGAAGGAGGGCGGCACCTTTGTATATAAGGTGAAGGCCATCTACACCGACGGCACCCAGAGTGCCTGGAGCAACGAGCAAGAGGTCACCCTGAACGAGGCTACTGTCGCAACACCGACCCTGACCGTGACTCCCGCTTCACTGAGCATGTCGGCCTACACCGGCGAGACTGCAACCGCTACCTTTAACGTAAAGGGTGCCGACCTCACCGGCAACGTGACGCTGACCAAGAGCGGATCGAGCGTGTTCAGCATCACGCCGACCACCATCACCGCAGCCAATGCCGCCAATGGTGTGAACGTGACCGTGACCTATGCTCCCACTGCGACCGGCACTCAGACGGCCACCATCACCATCGCCAGCTCGGGCGCCGAGAGCAAGACCGTTACCCTGACCGGTACGGCCACCAATGCTCCCATCACCACCTACACTCCCGTGATGAGCGCACCCAACAGCAACTATGTGACCAGTTCGAGCTTCCGTGCCGACTGGACCGACCAGACCTCGAGCTCTAACGTAGCCAGCTACACCCTGCAAGTGAACGGCGAGGGCGGCTCAACCCCGGCCACAACCACCCTGCTGGGCACCATCAACGGTAGCAGCTATACCGGCAGCTACAAGACCATCACGCTGAGTTCGCCTTGGGGCGGCACCAACGTCAAGGGTGGCAACAACGCCGTTTACTTCACCAAGAGCGGCAAGATCACCTTCACCATCCCGTCGGGCTACAGCAATGCCACCTTCAGTGTCAAGATTACGACCGTGACCGGCACCTACGGATCGGGCAACGTGACCGTGGCATCGACCAAGACCAGCGCTGTGGGCCACACCTTCTCCAAGGGCGAGACCTACACCTGGATTGTAACCGGCAGCACTGGTGACGTCATTACCCTGACCACGACCGACAGCAGCTACTCGCCTGACATGTCGCTCATTCAGGTTTATGCAGGTAACACGACCCTCAATGCCACCGAGACAGGCGATGCCAATGCCCGCACTATCACTGGCATCACCAACAAGTACTACACTGTTCAGAACCTGACCGCAGGAGCTACCTACACCTACAAGGTAAAGGCCATTTACACCGATGGCAGCGAGAGTGCATGGAGCAATGAGCAGAGCGTCACCCTCAATGAGGAAGAGCCTGCCGCTACCCCGACCCTGACGGTAACCCCCGCCAGCTTGAGCATGACGGCCAACGTGGGAGCCACCAAGACGGCCACCTTTAAGGTAACCGGTGCCGACCTCACCGGCAACGTGACACTCAGCCTGAGCGGCTCTGACGTGTTCAGCATCTCGCCCACTACCATCACGGCAGCCAATGCCGCCAATGGCGTGAACGTGACCGTCACCTACAAGCCCACCGCCTATGGCACCCAGACCGGCACCATCACCGTGGCCAGCTCGGGCGCTGCAAGCAAGACCGTGGCCCTGACCGGTAACGCCACCATCAACAAGTCTGATCCTGTATTGGGCGCTGCCACCAACATCAGCAGCACCAGCTTCACCGCCAACTGGACTCACGATGTGGATGCATCCACCGTATCGAGCTACACCCTGTATGGAACGCTGACCGCACAACCTGGCGGTGGCGATGAGCCTAGCACAACCCTGCTGGGCAGCCTCGACGGCAGCAACTACACCGGCAGCTATGCCAGCATCACGTTGACATCGCCCTGGAGCGGCACCAACGTCAAGGCCGGCAACGGAGCCATCTACACCAAGAACTCCACCTCGTCCTGGTGGTGGAACTCGACGACCACCTATGGTTACATCTACTTTACCGTACCCTCGGGCTACAGCAACGCCACCTTCACTGTCAAGGTCACCACTGCCAACACAAGCTATGGCACGGGTAACGTCACCGTGAAGTCGGCAAGCACCTCGGCAGTGGGCCACACCTTCGCCAAGGGTGAGACCTACACATGGACCGTAACCGCCAGCGCCGGCGACAAGATCACCCTCTACTCGACCGACAGCAGCTACTCGCCCGATATGACGCTGATCGAGGTTTATGCAGGCAATGCAAGCCTGAATGCCACCGCAACCGGCGACAATACCGACTTTGTGATCACCGACATTGAAGCTGGTAGCACCGGCATCACCCTGAGCAACCTGGTTGAGGGCGGTACCTACAGCTACTACATCGTTGCCAACTATGTTGACGGAACCACTGCCACCAGCAACACCGAGGAGGTAACGCTCGTTAGCCTGAACGTCAATCCCAACACCGCCATCAACAGCATCGCAGCCGACGGTGACGAGATCGAGTCGGTAACCTATGTGAACATGTCGGGTGTTCAGAGCAAGGAGCCTTGGGACGGTGTCAACATCGTTGTAACCCGCTACCGCAGCGGCGCTGTGAAGAGCACCAAAGTGCTGCACTAATGCCACTTTAAGTTGATGAATACAGTTAACTAATAACCCTGATGATGAGGGCGGTGCCGAACAAGGCATCGCCCTCATTTTGTTAAATAGAACTAATATAAGTCCCATTTTAAGAAAAAAACCAAGAAAACTATTGGAGTTTTAAAAGTTTTCTCTACCTTTGCACGTCGAAAACCAACGAGTATTACAAACCATCAATAGAGAATGGATATTAGAGAACGCATAGTTGCAGAAAGCAGCCATATTCTGATGAGCGTGGGCCCGACATCGATGACAATGGATGACGTGGCACGCGCCTGTGGTATCTCGAAGCGCACACTCTACGAGACATTCCCCGACAAGCGGACGCTTATCGGGGAATGCATTCATCATGAGCATGAAGTCAAAGACGCTCAGTTGAAAGAGATTTTCAACACTTCGTCGAACTGCTTCGAGGCGATGTTCAGGGTATATCAGCGAGCCCGCAAGATTTACAAGTCAACGTCGATATCTCTTTTCAACGACATCAAACGCCTGTACCCCGACATATTTGAAAAACATGTCGAGAACGAGAAGAACGTGATCACTGGCATTGCATCGGTGCTGCGCCAGGCCCAGGACGAGGGTCTGGTCATCAAGCGTATCAATCCCGAGATTGCCGCGTTCCTGTTCTCGCAGTCGATGCGTGTGCTGCATGAGAATGATAACGGTGCCAAGTACGGCTTCAAGGAGGAAGACCTGTTTGACCACGTGTTTGTGAGCTTCCTGCGCGGCGTGGCCACTATCAAGGGCATCGAGATGATCGAGTACCTGGAGCAGCAACAATCACTACAGCAAAAACAATAAAAACCATATACAAATGTTCAACAAGAAACTTTTCTACATTATTTTATTAATGTTATTAGGCGGGTCATTGAGCAGCCAAGCTCAAATGACGCTGTCGCTCGACGAGTGTATCCAAATCGCCTTGAACGAGAACCCAACCATCAAGGTGAATGAGATGGAAATCACACGCGTGAATTACAGTCTCAAGGAGGTGAAGGCGCAACTGTTACCCACCATCAACTTGGCCGGCCAGTACACCCGCAACCTGTCGTTGCAGACGATGTACATGGACACACCCAACGGCACCATGGCCATCAAGATGGGTAGCGACAACACCCATAACGGCGGATTCCAAGCCCAGATACCCCTGGTGGTGCCCCAGTTGTGGAAATCCATCAAACTCAACGAGAACCAGATTCTCCAAAACTACGAGAAGGCCCGTGCCAATAAGCTGTCACTGGTCAACCAAGTGGAGAAGGCCTATTACGCCCTGCTGCTGGCACAGGACAGCAAGCGCGTGATCGAGGAGAACCACGCTACTGCCAAGTTGAATGCCGATATTTTCCAGAAGAAGTTTGACCTGGGTGCCGCGTCTGAGTATGATGTGCTGCGCGCCAACGTGGCCGTGACCAACCTGGAACCGTCGATTCTCGAGGCCGAGAACTCCATCAACGCCCTGTTGCTCCAGTTGAAGGTGCTCATGGGCATGGACGTGCGCACCGAGATTGCCCCCAGCCAGCAACTGAGCGACTTCCGCGGCGAGATGTATGCGCGCGCGTTAAGCAACACCCTGGGTGCCGATACCACGCTGGCCAACAACACCAGCCTCAAGTCCATGGACCTGCAGACCGATTACCTGAAAAAAGCCCTCGAAGTGCAAAAGATGGCCTGGTACCCCACCGTGACTGGAAGTGCCAGCCTGATGTGGCACTCGATGAGCAACGGCAGCCCGCTGAGCGGTTTCCGCTGGAGCCGCGCGTCTAGCGTGGGACTGACTGTGGCGTTTCCCGTCTTCCAGGGTGGACAGCGCTACTACAAGCAGAAACAAGCCCAGATAGCCGTTGATGAGATGAAGTGGCAGCGCGAGAACCTGGAGCGCAGTCTGCACATGCAGGTCGAGACCCAGAACGATGTCATCTCCAAGAACCTCAAGCAGATCGAGACCAATGAAGCTGGTGTGAACATGGCACAAAAAGCCAACGACATCATGCAGCAGAGTTTTAAAATCGGCGCCGCGTCATTCATCCAGCTGCGCGACACCGAGGATGCCCTGATGGCTGCCCGACTAGCCTATTATCAAGCCATTTACAACTACCTGGTTGCCGAGAGCGACCTGGAGTATGTGCTGGGCAATACCCACTATGTGAGATAACGTGGAATAACCTGATTGTCGAGGACATCCCAACCACAGAATAAAACTAAACAACAAAATATCATCAAAAAAATGAAGACAAAGAGACTTTTACCGATCGTGATGCTCGTGCTGGCACTGGCATCCTGTTCTAACAAAGATGAGAAGAAGACAACCGAAGTGAAGGAAGAGCTGCCCATCGTCGAGGTAGCTACCATCGGCCAGGAAGCCGTGAAGCAGATCAGCGAATACACGGGCACCGTCGAGGCCTTCAAGACCAACAACATCTCGTCGAACAGCGGTGCCCGCATCAAGCGCATTCTGGTAGATGTGGGTTCGCGCGTGTCCAAGGGGCAACGCCTGGTGATTCTGGACGATGTGAACATCGCCCAGCAGCAGATTGCCCTGGCCAACCTGAAGCGAGAACTGGACCGCGCCCGTGAACTGGTAAAGATTGGCGGTGGCACCCAGCAGACGGTGGACCAGTTGCAGGCACAGTACGACGCCAATGCCCGCGCCATTCGCACCATGCAGGAGAACACAGTGCTGACCTCGCCCGTGAGCGGCGTGGTGACAGCCAAGAACTATGATGCCGGCGACCTGCCCGCAGGACTCCCCGTACTCACCATCGAGCAGCAGCAACCCCTCAAGGTCATTGTCAACGTGAACGAGAGCGAATATCCCAAAGTGAAGAGGGGTATGCCCGTTACTGTCAAGTTCGACACCTATGGCGACGAGACCTTCCAGGGTCAGGTTTACCTGATTCACCCCACTGTAGATGCCACAAGCCGCACTTTCCAGGTCGAGGTGGCCATCACCAACCGTGGCGACAAGGTGCGCACCGGCATGTTTGCCCGCGTGAACTTCAACTACGGCACTACCACAAGCGTTGTCGTTCCTGACCGTGCCGTACAGAAACAAGTGGGCTCGGGTGTGCGCTATGTATGGGTTTACCAGGGCGGCGAGGTCGAGCTTCGTGAGGTAGAACTGGGTCAGCGACTGGAAGACCGCTACGAGATCAAGGGCGGACTGGTAACAGGCACCCAAGTGGTTATTGCTGGAGGATCGCGCTTGACCGATGGTGCTAAAGTTCAACTCAAGAAATAAAATTCAGCTATGAGTTTATATTCCAGTTCAGTAAAACGGCCGGTGACCACGATCCTGGTGTTCGTGGCACTGATTGTGCTGGGTCTATTCTCGCTCAGGAGTCTGCCCATCGACCTGTTCCCCGACGTGGAGACCAACACCATCATGGTAATGACCACCTATGCCGGCACGAGCGCGTCAGACATCGAGCAGAACTTGACTCGCCCGCTCGAGAACGCACTCAACTCGGTTGAGCACCTCAAGCACATCACCTCAAACAGTCGTGAGAATGTCTCGATTGTGACTCTGGAGTTTGAATACGGCTATGACATCGAAGCGTTGACCAACGACGTGCGCGACAAACTCGACATGGTGTCGAGCATGCTGCCCGACGATGCCAACACGCCCATCATCTTCAAGTTCAGCAGCGATATGATTCCTATCGTGCTGCTGTCGGTGCAGGCCTCGCAGAGCATGCCTGGCTTGTACAAGATCCTTGACGAGAATGTCGCCAACCCGCTGGCGCGTGTCGACGGTGTGGGATCGGTGTCGATTGCCGGTGCTCCCAAGCGCGAGGTCCACATCTATCTGGACCCGCTGCGCATGGAGGCCTATAACCTGAGTGTCGAGACCATTGCCGCCCTCGTCGGCGCCGAGAACCGCAATATTCCCGGTGGTACCTTCGACATCGGTAACGAGACCTACCCCCTGCGCGTGCAGGGCGAGTTCAGCGACCCGCAGCAGATGGGTGCCATGGTCGTGGGCATGTCGCCCACCGGTGGTGTTGTCCACCTGCGCGATGTGGCTCGCATCGACGACTCGCTCGAGGAGCGCGCCCAAGAGAGCTATAACAATGGCAAGAAGGGTGCCATGATTATCGTGCAGAAGCAGTCGGGCGCCAATTCTGTTCAGATTTCAGACAAGATTGCCAAGGAACTGCCCAAAATCCAGAAGAATCTGCCCAGCGACATCAAGTTGGGCTATATCGTTGACACGAGCGACAACATCCGCAGCACCATCAACTCACTCGTCGAGACCGTGCTTTTCGCCCTGTTGTTTGTGGGCATTGTGGTGTTTGTGTTCCTGGGACGCTGGCGTGCTACCGTCATCGTGCTGGTGACCATCCCCATCTCGCTGATCGCGTCGTTCATCTACCTGTATGCCACGGGTAACTCGTTGAACATCGTGTCGCTGTCGGCATTGTCAATCGCCATCGGTATGGTGGTCGACGACGCCATTGTGGTGCTCGAGAACGTCACGACTCACATCGAGCGCGGCTCGGCACCCATGCAGGCCGCCGTCAACGGCACCAACGAGGTTGCCCTGTCGGTAATGGCCTCGACGTTGACGCTGATTGCCGTGTTCTTCCCGCTGACTATGGTCAAGGGTATGACTGGTGTGCTGTTCAAGCAGCTGGGTTGGATGGTGACCATCATGATGGTGCTGTCACTGATCTGCGCATTGATGCTGACACCCATGCTGTGCAGCCGCCTGCTGCGCCTTAACGTGACCGATACCACCATCTTCAAGAAAGTGTATGGTCCCATCCTCAAGGTGCTTGACAAGATCGACGACTTCTATGCCAAGGTGCTCGACGTGTGCGTGGCGCACCGCTGGATTACCACTGCGACAGCTCTGGGCATCTTTGTGGCATCGATGTTCCTGATGAAGTTTGTGGGAACTGAATTCTTCCCGACCAACGATAACGGCCGCCTGGGTGTCTCGCTGGAGTTGCCCATCGGCAGCCGCGTGGACCTGGCCAAGGACGTGAGCGAACGCATCTACAAGGAGTGGACCAAGAAATATCCCGAAATCCAGTCCTTCAACTACACTGTGGGCCAGGCCAGCAGCGACAACACCTTTGCCTCGATGCAGAGCAATGGCAGCCACATCATCTCGATGAACATCATGCTCAGCAAGGCCAACGAGCGCAAGCGCGGCATCACCGAGATTGCCGGTATGATGCGTGAGGACCTCAAGAACTACCCCGAACTGAAACGTGCCCTTGTGAACGTGGGTGGCGGTCGTGGTGGCGGCATGAGCGGCCAGAACACGTTGAACTACGAGATCTACGGTTACGACTTCACCAAGACCGATAACGTGGCCCAGCGCCTGAAACGCATTCTTGAGAAGGTGCCCGGTGCCGCCGACATCAACATCAGCCGCAGTGACTATCAGCCCGAGTATCATGTTGACTTTGATCGCGAGAAGCTGGCCCTCTACGGCCTGAACCTGAGCACCGCCGCCAACGCCCTGCGCAACCGCATTAACGGTACGACGGCTAGCTACTTCCGCGAGGATGGTATGGAGTATGACATCAAGGTGATGTATGATCCCGAGCACCGCCGCAGTATCAGCGACATTGAGAACATCATGCTCTACAATTCTATGGGCACCGGCGTGCGCCTCAAGGAGGTGGGCACTGTTGTCGAGCGCTTCTATCCGCCCACCATCGAGCGCAAGGACCGCGAGCGCATCATCACCGTATCGACGGTTGTTCAAGATCGTCCCATGAGTGAGATCATCGCCGAGGCCCAGCCGCTCATCGACAAGATGGACAAGCCCAGCGACGTGATGATTCAGCTGAGCGGTAGCTACGAGGACCAGCAGGATTCGTTTGGCGACCTGGGTATGCTTGGATTGTTGATTATCCTGCTCGTTTACATGGTGATGGCCGGACAGTTCGAGTCGTTTACCTATCCCGCGATTATCATGACGTCGATCATGTTCGCCTTCTCGGGTATCGTGCTCATCCTGCTGTTGACAAACACCAACCTGAACATCATGTCGATGATTGGTGCCATCATGCTGATTGGTATTGTAGTGAAAAACGGTATCGTGCTCATCGACTACATCAACCTGAACCGCGAGCGCGGCATGAGCATCCGCCGTGCCGTGATCAACGGTGGCCACTCGCGTCTGCGCCCCGTGCTCATGACGTCACTGACGACCATCCTGGGTATGGTGCCGATGGCTGTGGGAACCGGTGTGGGTAGCGAGATGTGGCGCCCGATGGGTACTGCCGTGATTGGCGGTCTGGCAATGTCCACGGTGATGACACTGCTGTTTGTGCCCACGATGTACACCATCTTTGCACTCACCGGCATCCGCCGCACCCGCAAGAAGATGAGCAAAGAGCATCAAAACACTAAAGGCTAACGATTAACGACAAAAGACTAAAAATATGAAAGCAATATTTATAGCATTTGACGAGGCATACTATGACCGCATTGTCGATAAACTGCACCTGCTCAACTGCCGCGGATTCACAGGCTGGCGCGAGGTGCAGGGCCGTGGCAGCAAGACGGGCGAGCCCCACTATGCCACCCATGCCTGGCCCTCGATAGCTTCGGCCATACTGACCGTTGTTGACGACCGGCGCGTTGATGTCGTGCTCGACGAGCTGCATCAGATGGACATGGCCACCCCGAAACTGGGACTGCGAGCCTTTGTGCTGCCTGTTGAGCGCACCATCTAGGTGCCAAATATAAAGCCAACTTGGGCAACGCTGTCAACTGTCGTGACGTGCCGCGTCATGATGTCAAGAATAGTTGCAAGCGTTGTTCAAGTTGCTTTTTAATTATTGGTGTCCGGAAAAAGGCCCCATTAGGGGCGATAAGGGTATAGGCAGGGGTGGAACGAGGCGAAGCCGAGTGTAACCCCTGCAATAGTAGCCCATTCGATCAAGCCCCATCGGGGCGGCACTAAGTTCCTGAAATACAATCTGTCACCCCTAACGGGGCTATTGAATGTGTTTGTTGCACATCGACAGGGGTTGCGCTTTGCTCCACCCCTGCCTATAAGCTGTCAGCCCTACGGGCTTAGAAGTAAGCCCCTTTCTTTAGAACTGCTGTTATCCATCTATAGATCAACTATTTATCTCGAAATCGCCATTTTTTACCGGACACCAATACTTTTTAATGCTTTTTAATGTCGTGTTGTTGAAAAAAACGTATCTTTGTCGGCTGAAATGAAGAAGATTCTGCTCATATTTTTGATGCTGTTTGCTGCGACGACAATGAGTGTCGCGGAGGCTCAGTTCACGCAAGAGAGTTCCTCCAAGGCTTCCAAGGCAAAGAAGCAGCGGGTGGAGCCGTCGTTTGCGTGGTGCGTCAGCGAACCGCTGGGGCAGCACTATCCATCCACTATCGATACCATCCATCTGGACTACCATCGCACGATGGTGCCGTCGATGGTGAGCGACGCCTGGCTGACCACGGGCAACTATGGCGCGCCTGGTCAGAACCAGATATTCTTTGACCGCCCCGTGACCAGCGAATTCTTCTTTGAGGACGCCATTGCGGCCTGGATGCACAACACCTCGACGATGCGCTACTACAACACGCGCATCCCAATGACGCTGCTCAGCCACTCGACCGGCGGCGACAAATATAGTAATCTGGACAGGACCCAGGCAGAGTTCTCGGGCAACGTGGACCGCAAGACCCAGTTGGGAGCCGCCGTCGATTACATCTACAGCAAAGGCTCCTATGACGTGCAGGCCGACAAGGACTTCACATGGCGGCTGTTCGGGTCACACATGGGTGACCGCTACGAGATGCAGGCGTTTTTCAACCACTACAACTACACGACCAAGGAGAGCGGCGGCATCACCGATGATCGCTACATCACCGACCCCGCCGAGGTGCAGGGCGGCGAGACCCGTGTGGACAACAAGAGCATCCCCACCCTGCTGACCAATGCCCACAGCCATCTTGAAGGCAGCCAGTTGTACCTGAACCAGCGCTACAAGGTGGGATTCTACCGCTACCGTCGCGACAGCGTGACCGACACGATTATCGACCGCACCTATGTGCCGGTAACGAGCTTCATCTGGACGCTCGACTTCAAG
Source organism: uncultured Porphyromonadaceae bacterium (assembly GCA_946410185.1). GTDB lineage: Bacteria > Bacteroidota > Bacteroidia > Bacteroidales > Muribaculaceae > Sodaliphilus. The sequence goes on along the minus strand of CAMJZI010000005.1, from coordinate 47,635 downwards.
CACGGCAAGCACCAGTTCCTCAATAGTTCCGGCAGTGAGGACAAGGGTTTCTTTGACCACACTTATCTGACCCTGGATGGCACCGACGAAGAGACGAGCTACTGGCGGTTGCGCAACACAGTGGGCGTGTCGATGCTCGAGGGATTCAACAAGTATGCCAAATTTGGTTTTGCCGTCTATGGCACCCACGAGGTGAGACGTTACACCCAAGTGAACGACACTGTTACGGGTACCATCCTACCCGAGGAGCTGGATATCATTCCCGCCGTTGTTCCCCACCGTGTGACCCAGAACCTGTTGTGGCTGGGCGGACAACTGACCAAGCAGCAGGGATCCCTGCTGCGCTACAATGCCACGGCACAATTCGGCGTGCTGGGCGATGCCGCCGGTGAGGTGGATATCTCCGGTGACGTGACCACACGGTTCAGAATGCTGGGCGACACCGTGAGTGTCAAGGGCTACGGCTACTTCAAGAATCTGGCAGTGCCCTACCTGTTGAAGCATTTCGTCTCCAACCACTACGTGTGGGAGAACGACTTCTCCAAGACCAAACGGGTGCGAGTGGGCGGTGAACTGGACATTCCCTTCTCGTGGACCAACGTCAACGTGGGCTATGAGACCCTTAACGACTACATCTACTGGGCCGGCGACGGCCTGCCCGCACAGCACAGCGGCGCCATCCATGTGCTCAGCGCACGCCTGCGCCAGGGGCTGCATTTCAAGGCCTTTAACTGGGACAATAGCGTGACATTGCAGACGAGCAGCAACGAGCAAGTGCTGCCCTTGCCCAAGTTTGCCATCTACAGCAACCTGTATGCCACATTCACCATCGCCCGCGTGCTGCATGTGCAGATGGGCGTTGACGGCAACTATTACACCAAGTACTATGCCCCAGCCTACAACCCGGCGACGATGACCTTCCATAGCCAGCAGGAGATGGAGTGCGGCAACTTCGCCATCATGAACCTGTATGCCAACTTCAAGATGAAACAGGCGCGCTTCTTCGTCGCCTGGACCCACTTTAACCAGAAGATCAAGAGCGGCAGTGCCTACTTTGCCACTCCACACTACCCCCTCAACCCTGCCCGCCTGCAACTCGGTGTCTCGGTCAACTTCGTCAACTAGAATTCCGACAACCAATTCAAGTGATAAATCTAAGGCATCCGCTTCATTGAATGCGGATGCCTCAGTAATATCTGAATTATGTGTTGATAAAGTCTATCTTACGACGATTTTCTTGCCCTGGTGGATGTAGATGCCGGGGATGGTCGGCACGTCCTCACCCATGGGCTGGCCCATCAGGTTATAGTAATTATCGTCAAGCGGGCGGCTTACCTTTTCGGCCCCCACCTCGCTGATACCGACGTGGACTCCTGGATCATACCAACGTCCAGTATAAACAATCTGACCGTTTTCAATGACATGGCTTAGTCCATAACCAACCTGGAACCCTGTAATAAACGTCTCAAAGTAGAATAGAGGAAATCCCGCCATGCCGTCATAACCAATGCCCTCGATAATCAAGCCATCATCACCGCTGTATTGGGATTGATAATGATGGCACTTGCGCTGCTGCCCGCCAATGGTCATCGTCCAGGTCCCGTCACACTTGACTTCATTCCAGAGGTTTTCATTATCAGTGTACAGTGCCATCGGGTCGTTGAAGTCATAGAGGATGAATTCCTCGCTGGTTGTATAGATTGGCAGGTCGCCATAGGGAGCACTAATATGCCAACCGTAACCAACAGGACATTGAGGATGCTGGATGCCGTCGGGATGGATGGCATAGACAACCTTGTCCTCCTCGCGCAAGCAGATGGGGGTATAATCCTCGACCTCCTTGCTTTGTCCTTCTTTGTCCAAGTAATGGGTCAATACCACGGGCTTATAGGTTTTATCTCCAATTTGGACATCACCTTTCATCTCAAAGCTGTAATATTGCAGGCCTTCGGGCATGTCCAGGACGTCTTCCCAGAATGGATTGTTATAAGCGTACACCCACTTCACTCCCTCGCGGACGAAGGGGACGTACTCATACTCTTGTGGCACTTGATAGACAAGCGTGCCTTCTTTCCAGCAGCGCAGCATATAGGAGATGGTGTTTTCCTCATTGAGAAAGCATTGCTTGAGGTATTCATCCTTGCTGACGCCAATGCCTTCAATCAGGTCGTAGGCCCATGGCGCAGTGTCGCCTGCAAAGTAAGATTGGCAATCAGCTCCAGTGTCGATGGTGATTGTTCTATAGTGATAGCCCAGGTTTTCTTGATCCCACACGCTTACTATCGTCACATCATCAAGACGGTCACCATCTTGCAGGTTAAAATCAAGCAGAACCACAGGCTGACCATCCTCATTGACAACGTACACTTTGCGTCCCTCTTCAAACATGGTCTTTTGGATATTATGTTCCGAGGAATAAACCTGCTTGCAGTGTCGTTTGCCGATGATAGTGTCTCCCTTGACTTGAATGGTGTAGGTCCTTTTGAGGTCCGGTTGCTCGGTGTCAACTGCCAAGCATTCCCAAATTGTGCCGTCGGTCAACATCTCATCGTAAGGGATGATGATGTCATCCTCGTCTTCCTCACTATACATTAGCGTTTTCTTGTGTCCTCCCTTTGTAGAGAAGATGACATGACTGATGTTGGAGGGCTTGGGTTTATTCGTCTTTCCAGGTGCTGCTTCGAGTAGGAAAAGATCCATTGGTCCACCGATATAGCCATATTTATAAATGATTCCCTTCCATGCAGGCAAACAGTGTGTATCCCCGTTATTCATCATGTAGTAATCCAAGGTATCTACCTGCCAGTCAATGAATTCCTCCTTGACCTCTCCACCCATTACTCCATATCTTACTGTGTCACCATATTCGTATGGCTCACTGAAATCGTAGAGCAGACATTCTTCGCCAAAACTCCCATCTTCCAAAGCAGGTCGCACATAAATCATCTTATCATCCTCATTGCGGATAAGACCTTGTACCTGGACACTTTCAACCTCACCTTTAAAAGTGACAGTCTTTTCAAGTGCCATGTAGATGTCATCTGCATGAAGCAGGCGATAGGTTACCGTAACAGTATCATTACCTTCTACACCAATATCGGGATAATAGATGTAGTTAACATCCCATTGTGAGCCTTCTTCCCAGATACTGCCTGCGTTTAATAATAGCGACGTCAGGCAAATGATTGTAAATAACAGTCTTCTCATTTATATATTGATTTAAGTAGTTTTCTATCGTTTGATTCTCAATATCGCTATCCAGTTTCTTTTTCATGCGTTGTTTCCTGACTGCGACCGATGAGGGCGCAATGCCATAAACATCAGCCAATAGCGCATTGGGCACCCGCATCATCAACAGGCAGCAGAAACGGACATCTTCAGTTGTGAGTGTGGGGTGCTGCCGTCGCAAGCGGGAAGTGAAGCCGGGCAGCACCATGTCGGTGTTTTTCTCGATGAGTTCCCACGATGACTCCTCAAGGTTGATATGCCCGCTCTTGCCACGATGGGCATTGAGGATAGGCAGGATGATGGCATAAAGGTGCTCATAGTACAAACGTTGCAACTTGATATTTTCCTCACGCACCAAATTTTCATTGGCTTGGGCTGCTTCTGAGAGGCGCATAGCCTCCAGTTCCCGGGCGTGGGCGATGCGGGCCTTGCGTCGGTAAAATAATCCTGCTACTGCTGCAGCTAATAACAGAAATAGAACCGCAATGATGATGACATACAGTCGAGCTTGTTCAGCCTTGCGTTCTGCTCGCTGGAACTCCATCTGGCGCTCATGCTGCAGTTCATGGATTCGTGCCAAGTTCTCCGAGGTCTCACTCCTTGCAATGCTGTCGGTAATATCCATCAGGCTGATGGCGTCGTCATAGGCTTCCCTCCATTGATTCGCTTCTTGGTGATGATACATCAAGAGGCGGGTCAGTTCAGCCTGTCCATGAATCCCGCATTCAGATATATAGGAAGGAAGAACCGCCATCAAGTCGCCATTTTTACGCTGCATATCCAGCCCATAGGCATGCGTGATGCGGTATAGGTCAGTTTGAACAACCTTGGGATAGATACCTTTAGCTTCAGTGATGTAATGCTCGACGCTGTCGCCCTCTTCAGCCATGAGATGGATTTGAGCGAGTAACAGGAGCGTCTGAGCCCTGAAATCCAATGTGTCCATCGGTGCTAATTGATAGGCCTGATGGGCTTCAATTGAAGCACTGTCCAAATTTCCTTCTACCATATAAGCGGTTGCCAATTGCTGTAGAGCCTCAGCCATGAGCGTATGACCATATACCTTATTATTGCTGCTGATTGCTTCGGCTTCACTCAGCATCTTCTTTTGGTATTGCTTTTGCAACTCGGTTAAGTTCTTCTTTTCATATTCAGCAGCAATCTGAGAATACAGTTTGTAGCGCGTTTCATGATCCGCGGTCTCCTGGCATTTGTCCAATTCGTTGAGCAAAGCTACCAGTTCGCCATCTTCTTCATCGAGGGGAGCATTGTTTACCTTGACGCAACTGACAAACAAACCGATTAATATGACAAAAAACAGTTTCTTCATATTGTTGTGTTTTTCTACAAAATTACTCAAAAAACTGAGAATTACAGAAACACTATTTCTAAATGTATATGCCTGTTAATTTTAAACGGAAGTTTATATTATTGGAATATAAGCATATAACAAGATCCAAGATGTATATTATAATCGTTATCTAGAATGCTTCACTGAGCGCAGCGTTTTGTCGGCTTTGGTCATATCGCTTTGGCTTTAATAATCGTCAGCTGCAATCTTTTGCCGTATCGGAGTCGATGAGAATGCTGCGCAGGCTAAGGTCTTTGCTACGCTCCACTCGTGCCGTGATGGCCATGTAAAGCACCTCTTGAGAGCGGCTTGCTCACAGAATGGAGGACAGTCTCAATAAAAAACAAAAGTAATTTGCTTTTTGTATTCGACTTGCACTATTTTTTATGTATCTTTGTCGGCTGAAAAAGGAAACTTCTAATCATTAACATCATAAATCAATCAATTAAAGACGAATTATGCCTAAACTTTCAGAACGCAGCATGAAGATGCCGGCATCGCCCATCCGTAAGCTTGCTCCGTTTGCCGCTGAAGCTAAAAAACGCGGTATCAAAGTGTATCATCTTAACATCGGTCAGCCCGACATCCACACCCCCGAGGAAGGACTGGAAGCAATCAAGCACGTAGACCGCAAGGTGTTGGAATACAGCCCCTCACAGGGTATTCCCAGCTATGTGGAGAAACTGGTAGGTTACTACAAGCGTTACGACATCGACCTGAGCGTGGATGACATCATCGTGACCTGCGGTGGCAGTGAGGCCGTGCAGATGGCCTTCATGGTGTGCCTGAACCCAGGTGACGAAATCATCATTCCGGAGCCCGCCTATGCCAACTACATGGGCTTTGCCTGTGAGACTGGTGCCGTGGTACGCACCATCACGACTCACATCGAGGACGGCTTTGCCCTGCCTCCCGTCGAGGAGTTTGAGAAGGTGATCAACGAGCGCACCCGCGCCATCATGATCTGCAACCCCAACAACCCCACCGGTACCCTGTACAGCCGCGAGGAGCTGATGCGCCTGCGCGACCTGGTGAAGAAATATGACCTGTTCCTGTTTGCCGACGAGGTTTACCGCGAGTTCATCTACAGCGACGCTCCCTACACCAGCGCCATGCACCTCGAGGGCATCGAGAACAACGTGATCATGATCGACAGCGTGTCGAAGCGCTACAGCGAGTGCGGTATCCGCATCGGTGCCTTCATCACCCGCAACAAGGAAGTGCGTGCTGCCGCCATGAAGCTGGCTCAGGCCCGTCTGAGCCCTCCCCTGCTCGGCCAGCTCGTTGCCGAGGCATCGCTCGATGCTCCGCAGGCCTACCACAAGGCCGTCTATGACGAGTACATCGCCCGTCGCAACTGCCTCGTGGAGGGATTGAACAAGATCCCCGGTGTCTTCACTCCGATGCCCATGGGTGCCTTCTACACCGTTGCCAAGTTGCCGGTGAAGGATATCGACGACTTCTGCCGCTGGTGTCTGGAGGAGTTCAACTACGAGGGCGAGACCGTGATGATGGCTCCTGCCAGCGGTTTCTATGCTACCCCCGGCCTGGGCAAGGACGAGGTGCGCATGGCCTATGTGCTCAAGATCGATGACCTGAAGCGTGCCCTGGTAGTGCTCGAGAAAGCTCTCGAGGCCTACAACGCCCGCTAATTTGATTGACGACAAACGGCCACGCCAAGGCGAGGCCCGTTAACTGATAACCGTCAGCCTCTGTATTGGGGCTGGCGGTATTGTATAAATCAGAAGTTAGTTGTATCTTTGCACTACAATAATACTAGATGGCAATGATGAGACAACTACAGCCCGCCAAGCGGGGTCAAATGATTATCTACCTGATACTGCTCGCAGTAGTGGTGGGTTGCATGGTGGCTTTAAGCTTCTGTGACAAACCCATAGTGGATGCCCAGTCGAGCCCCAGCGGCGGCGACACACTCGACATCGCCATCGAATACTCGCCTGTCACCTATTACACCTATGATGACACGCTGGGCGGATACAATTATGACCTGCTGCGCATGATCTCGGACAGTGTGGGCTGCCCCATGAAATTCCACCCCGTGGTGACGCTCGAGAAAGCCCTGGCAGGCCTTGACGACGGACGTTATGACATCGTCGTGGCTCAATTTCCCATGACAGCGGGCGATACGGCGCGGTTTGCCTTTACCGAGCCCATCTACATCGACCAGCAGGTGCTGGTGCAACGGCGCGGTAGCCAGGCCATCCACTCCCAGCTGGACCTGGCAGGCGACACCGTGTGGGTGGTCAAAGGTTCACCGATGATCCAGCGCATTGCCAACTTGAGCCGAGAAATCGGCGACACCATCTATGTCCATGTGGATGAGCTCTATGGCCCCGAGCAACTAATGATGATGGTTTCGTCGGGCGAGATACGCTATGCTGTCGTTAACCGCTCCATTGCCCGAGCCATGGCCTCGGTACTGCCCAACCTTGACCGCTCGGTAGCCATCAGCCTGTCTCAGTTCCAGTCGTGGATGGTGTCGAAGGACCGCAAGAGCCTGTGCGACAGTCTGAACCTGTGGCACAACCAGGTGAAACGCGACACGGCCGCCTATCTGGGGCTGCAGCGCCGCTACTTTGGCGGTACTTTCCCCACATTGGCACGATAAGTTGATATTATCGGCGGCACCTCAGCCATTGATGCAAGCATCATGGCATTCGGTTGGCACGATAAGTTGATATTATCGGCGGCACCTCAGCCATTGATGCAAGCATCATGGCGTTCGGTTGGCACGATAATTGCAGTGTTCTTGTACATTTACCCATTAAACACATCAATCATTATGCGCATCAGGAAGAATAATAGTAAAGAATCAGCCATCAAGAACTTTGAGCAGTTTCTCAAGGACTATAACTGCGTCTATACCGTAAATCAGGAAGAAAACAACAGCACCGTTTATTCGTTTGATTTCCAAGCAGCCCATTTTGTTGGCGCCATACGCAAGCAGGACGACTGCGTGGAAGTGACTTACCCCTGCATGGCAACCGCTCCAATCAGCCAGATTGACATTGTGCGCACAAAATGCAATGAACGCAACAACAGCAACATCCTGTTCAAGTTCTCTTACTCTATCGACCATGAGAGTAATGTAATCAACATCCACATGTCGTTTTTCAACAACAAAGTGAATGCCGAGAACATCGTCAGCGAACTGCAGGCAGCCTTCCACTTCCAGCGCGAGTGGTTCAAGGACTTTGACGAGGCTGTGGCCATCAGCAAGGACAGTGACTCGCTGGACCTGGAGAGTGAGCTCTACAAGCACCAGCGCGAAATGTTCATGCTGCGCCGCATGGAGTTGATGCACCAGCTTGACACCAGTGCCGCCAGCATTGCCGCCGGCACCGGAGCGTTACCCCTGTGGCAGATGCTGGAGACGGTCTCTCCCCTGCCCCAGTCCACCCTGCTGTTCATGACCGTGAACACCGTGAACGGCCAGCAGCGCATTGAAGACGAACAAGGAATCCGCGAGTTTGACCTGCGCCATGCCTTGATCGAGGGCCAAGGAAAAGAAGCGCGGCTCACCCGCGATTATGCCGTGCTTGACCTGCACTACAAGCAAGGGCATGACGAGAAACCCCGTCTCGCCACCATCACCCTCACGGCCGAGGGCGAAGACGACCAGGCCATCTATAGCCGTGTGACCGTCACCCAGGTGCCTCGCAATGCCAGCCGCATGAACTCGCTGAGCAACGAAGGCCGCCAGCCTCACAGCGTGAGCCTGCTCATCGCCCTGGACCGCAGCGACGACAAGAAACGCCAGCAGGAATTTGACTACATGTGGAGCGATGCCCAGCTCAAGGCGCGCAACGGCGAGAAAGACAGCCTTACCGAAGACCAGCTGCTGCTGGGCCAAGTCAGGGTCGCCGATGTGGCCTACAACATGTACTGGGGTGTGCAGGCGTTCAACAGCAGTCGCTACTATGAGGCGATACTGTATCTGGAGAATGTGTTCAACAGCTACCGCTGCGACTTCTTTGAGATGGGTTCCGAGGGCAAGCACCTCTTCATGGAGGTGGCCTATAAGCTGGGATTCTGCTACAATGAATTGGGACTTTACAAACAGGCCTTCTACTATCTGGATCTCATTGCCAGCGACGGCAACATCAGGCACACCATGGAGCTGGTAAACGCTATGGCCAATGGCAAGGATCTGCGCCTGTTCAACTATACCGAGGAAATCATGGACGAGGTGAAGCGGAACTTTGACCAAGACGATTTGCCCGAGAACATCAAGGATTTCATCAATTTCCTGCGCCGTCGCCGCGGATATGCCTACATCGATTTTAACCAGCTGGACCAGGCTGAGAAAGTCTTTACACAGATGCTCGGCGAAGAAGACAATGCCGACTATGCCATCAATGAGCTGGCTTATATCAAGAAACTGCGCCAGCAACGCGGCGAGGACATGACGGCAAGTAGCGACGACACTCCCAGTATCGGCGACATCACCAAATCTAATGAGCCGCCGTTCTAATCGAGATTACGCCGCCATCAATGAGCCTCAAGGCTCAGGGGCATGAAGCGCATTGCCGAAGTATCGGGGAATAGGGGTCTCGAAATAGAGAGCTTCGCCTGTCACTGGATGGTGAAACGCCAGTCTGAAGGCATGCAGACACATACGGCTACCGGGGTCATCCTGGTGGCCGTATTTTCCATCACCCACCACAGGGTGACCGATGTCGGCCATGTGCACTCGAATCTGGTTTTTGCGGCCCGTTAGCAGGTGCAAGAACAGTAACGAGCGGTTGGGAGCCTGCTCAACCAGCTCCCATTCGGTTGCAGCCCACTTGCCGCCGTCATCGACGGGACTGCTGATGACCACCATGCGATCGGTGTCATGCAGCCAGCTTTCCACCTTGCCTTGCGGCTGTTCCATGACACCCTCGACCACAGCGACATACCTACGGTCAATAATGGTGCTGTGCCAGTCGGCTGTCATCTGCTGTTGCACATCAACACTCTTGGCATAGACCATGAGACCCGAAGTGCGGCAATCCAGTCGATGGACCACATGGGCGGTGCAGTGCTGACGCGTCTCGGCAAAATGCCTGTCGAGCAGCGTTTTCATATTCAAGCTGCCAGCCCCCACAGGCATCGACAAGACACCCTGCTGCTTGTCCACAACGACGATCCATCGATCCTCATAGACAATGCGGTAATTGGGATTGTTGGCCGACGACGGACGGGCATGCCGGCGTATCTGGACCACACTCCCCTCGTCTAGGGGATAGTCCACGTGAGATCTTACCTGACCATCAACGGTGACACCGCCATGGGCCAGAATAGACTTGGCCTTGTTACGGCTGATGCCGTCCAGAGCCTGCATTACAAAATCGAGCAGCGTTGTGGACTGCCTTACCTCTCGCGTGACGGGTCGGTCGTCGTTGCGGGGAACGCGGTGGTCGTGTCGTCGGGGCATGTTCTTTTGTCAAGAGTTAGGAATTATCTATTAATCAAAGATGTGTCGCAGGCGCGAGAAGATACGACTCTTGTCTCCATCACTGGGCTTGACATGCTCACCACTGTTCTGGAGCATGGTGATGGCTTCTTTTTCCTTGTCATTGAGTTTCTCGGGCATGTACACCATCACGTTGATGAGCAGGTCGCCAGTCCCGTAGCGCTCGGGCGAAGGCAGACCCTTGCCACGCAGGCGCAGGATGCTGCCAGGCTGTGTACCGGGCTTGATGGTCACACGTGCCTTACCGTCGACGGTGGGCACATCCACCTTGCCACCCAGGACTGCTGTGGGGATGTCAAGCATCAGGTTATAGATAAGGTCATTGCCGTCACGGGTGAGTTGTGCGTCACGCACTTCCTCGATAACCACGAGCAGATCACCAGGCACACCGCCACCAGGGGCATCGTTGCCTTGACGTCCCATGCGCAGGGTCATACCGTCGGCCACACCGGCAGGGATGTTGATGCTCACCACTTCCTCCTTGCGCACGAGTCCATTGCCGTTGCAATGAGGGCAAGTCTCCTTGATGCGCTTACCGCTGCCACCGCAAGTGTGGCAAACACTCTGGGACTGCATGGTGCCAAACATGGTGCGCTGCATGCGCACTTCCACACCGCTGCCATGGCAGGTGGGACAGGTCTCGAGTGCGGTACCGTCCTTGGCTCCAGTGCCATGGCAATGGTCGCAGGACTTCATGCGCGGGATGCGCAGTTTTTTCTCGGTGCCCTTGGCAATCTCGTTGAGCGTCATCTTAACGCGCACGCGCAGGTCGCTGCCACGCTTTACACGCTGAGCCTGACCTCCGCCGCCACCGCCAAAGAAGTCACCAAAACCGCCGAATCCACCAAAGCCGCCTCCAAACAGGTCGCCAAACTGGCGCAGGATGTCCTCCATCGACATTCCGCCGTCATAGCCGCCACCACCCATTTGCTCGCCAGCGAAACCAAACTGGTCATAGCGGGCACGCTTGTCGGGGTCGCTGAGCACGTTATAAGCCTCGGCAGCCTCCTTGAATTTCTCCTCGGCAGCCTTTTTCTCGGCATCGGTCTTGCCCTGCTGTTTGTCGGGATGATACTGGATGGCAAGTTTACGATAGGCCTTCTTCAGGTCATCGGCACTTGCGTTCTTGTCCACCCCAAGCACCTCATAGTAATCTCTCTTCTGAGCCATAGTCGTTATTGGTTTCTCGTTTTCTAGTCCCTAGATTCTATTTGTTTTTTTTAATCCATTATCTATCAGCTGCCCACGACCACCTTGGCGTGACGCAGCACCTTGTCGTTAATCATGTAACCCTTGATTGTCGTGTCGATGACTTTACCCTTCATCGAGGGTTCGGGGGCCGGGAACATGGTCACAGCCTCGTGCACGTCGGTATCAAAGTCCTTGCCTGTCGAGTCAATCGCCTTGACATGCTGGCTCTCCAAGTACTTGACAAACTTGTTGTAGATGAGTTCAACGCCCTCCTTGATGCTATCCAGGTCGCCACCCTTGCTGATGGCATCGAGCGCACGCTCCATGTCATCAACCACGGGCAAGAGGTCGCGCATGGCGCTCTCGGCCCCGTTTTTGACAAGATCGGCCTTCTCCTTGAGGGTGCGGCGGCGGAAGTTTTCAAAATCGGCCATCAAAAAGAGGTATTCCTTTTTCTCATGCTCGAGCTGTGCCTCCAGTTCGGCAATCTTCTTTTCGGGGTCTTCGCCAGCTTCCTCGTTCACTTGCTCCTGGGCGAGCTGCTCCTCCTTGTTCTCGTCGTCGAGGACATCCTGCTGAGCAGCCTTAGCCTCATCGCTTTGATTCTTCTTATTCTTTTTAGACATATCGTAGTAGTGTTTATAATGCTTTTTACCAATAGAGACCCTACAAAAACCGCTCCAATGCCTCACGGGCAGGGATAAGAGGCTATAAAAGCTTCAGTCTACCAGCCCATTTTACAGAGTGAGGACAAAGGTGGCGCAATCGGCAAAAGTGTCAGCCGCCTTTTCTGCCAGATTGTCATTATCAAAAATGCCAAAAACCGTGGAACCCGACCCCGACATCGCCGCATAGACCGCCCCTGCATCAATCAGCCGCGACTTGATGAGCCACAACTGTGGCAGGGCAGCAAACACACTAGCCTCAAAATCATTGACCAGCAATCCGTCCCATGCGGCCACCGGCAGTTTGACAATAGCCTTGAGGTCGCATGCAGCAGCATGAGGCGTCACCCGACTGTAGGCCGTGCGCGTGTCCACACCCACTGGCGGCTTGACCAGCAACAGGGTCTTGCCCTTGAGGTCAACATCGATAGCCGTGAGCACATCGCCGACTCCCGTTGCCATCATGGGGCGGTTATAGACGAAGAATGCGCAATCGGCACCTAACGTGGCTGCCATGCCCGCCATATCAGTGTCATCAATCTTGATGTCGAACATCTGGTTGAGCATCATCAATGCATGAGCAGCGTCACTCGAGCCACCGCCCAGGCCGGCACCATCGGGGATGTGCTTGTAGAGATGCATCGCCACCGGGGGCAAGTCGTAGCGCTCCTGCAGCATGCGGTAGGCCCTCATGACCAGGTTTTTATCAGGCGGGCAATCCACTGCATTGCCATAACAGGTCAGTGTTGTCTCGGATGTCGATGCCGGCACTATTTCCAGAACATCGGTGAGGGGAATAGGGTAAAACACAGTCTCGATATTGTGGTAACCGTCGGGGCGACGCTCCACAATATTCAAGCCCAGGTTGATTTTTGCATTAGGAAAGGTAATCATGTTATTGTGTTTACAGGATGGGGCTGATGAGTCTGACAATCGACTCAAGAGCCTTCTGGATGAGGGGGCGCTGTTTCCACTTGCCCATGCTCACACGTGTGCAGTGTCGCAGATCGTCCTCAAAGATGGCTTTCATCTTGCTATTGAACTCCTTGCCATATATCAAGGCATTGAACTCGAAATTGTGTTCAAAACTGCGAAAGTCGAAGTTGGTCGATCCGGTGGTCACAAACTCGTCATCGACAATGACCACCTTGGCATGAATCATTTCGGGCTCATAGAAGTAAATTTTCACACCCGACAGCAGGCACTCCTTGATGTATGATCCAGTGGCAAGACGCAACATCACGGAGTCGGGCTTGCGGGGAATCATCAGTTTGACATCGATGCCCGAGAGCGCGGCACTCTGCATGGCCTTGAGCAGCGAGTCGCTGGGCAGAAAATAGGGGGTCTGGATATACAGGCAGTGCTTGGCCAGGGTGATGGCTTTGAGAAAAACTATCGAGATGTTGTTCCATCGGCCGGTAGGGCCGCTGCTCACCATCTGCACCAGGTGGCCGGGAACGCTGGGAGGCTCGGCAAAATGCTTGGGCGGCATCGTGAGCAATTCACGGGTGGTGAAGTCCCAGTCGATGGCAAAGGAGTATTGCAGTGCGGCAACGGCATCGCCCTTGATGCGCAAATGGGTGTCGCGCCAGGGCCTCTCAGCCTTTGTGCCGCACACATAACGGTCGGCAATATTCATGCCGCCCACATAGCCCACCTCGCCGTCGATGACGACAATCTTGCGGTGGTTGCGCCAGTTGAGACGTAAGAAGAACTGGGTGAAAGTCAATTCCATGAACGGATGCACATCAATGCCAGCGGCGCGCATCCGCTTGAGCACACGACGGCTCACATAGAACGACCCCACGTAGTCATAGAGCAACCTCACCTGCACACCCTCGCGCGCCTTGCGCTCCAGCGCCTCGATAAGGCGTTGCCCGGTCTGGTCGTTCTCGATGATAAAATACTGAACCAGGATGTACTCGCGAGCCTGCTCAATGTCATGCAACAGCGCCTCGAACTTCTCCTGCCCGCGGGTGAACACCATGACGTCGTTCCCGTCAAACATGTGAGGCTCGGTTAATTTATTGGCCAGTGCGATCAACTGCCGGGAATCTTCGCTAAGGGCCGAACTGCGGGTTACGGACTCGGGGTAATCACTCATGTGGTGCAGCTCGCGCAGGTGGGAACGGGAGATCAGTTTCATGCCCCTGAGGCTGCGTCCGAAAACAAGATAAATCAGCAATCCCACAACGGGGAGCAAGACCAGCACGAGCATCCATGCCATCGACTTGACTGGGTTGCGGTTCTCGCTCAGTACCACGATGATAACGGCCAGCACGGTGATAACGTACAACACCGTCAGGATGTCATAAACCAGATTGGCATATGGAAACAATTCGGCAAGAATCATCGTCAACAGTCAGTAACAAACCCTTTCAAAAAAAACATAACGGACGCGACACAGTCACGCCCATTTCCCCTCACATCACAGCACTTGCGACAAGATGTGTCACATGCAGTGCATCAACGCACCACCACCTTGCGCGACCACTGGTTGCTGCATTTCACGATATAGAACCCCTTGGGGAAGTCTACCGATGCACGTTGCTCGGCGCTCACGCGCACCACCTTGACCAGCTGTCCAGTAATCGAATAAACATTAAAAGTGGCGTCACTATTGCCCGCGGTGAAGACGATACGCCCCTCAGCGCCCTGCGCCGTCGGTCCTGTCGCAACGGTCTCGACACGCTGCGGCAAGAAATTGTCTGGCACCGGGACCGCATTCACAGCCCCAATAGCCAGCAAGGATATCAATATGTAGAGTAATCGTCTCATCTTGCGTTTTGTCTATTTCAATCTGCAAAGTTACGGCTTTTCCTTAAAAACATCAAATTATTTGACGATTTTTTACACTTTAGACTCATTTCGACGGTCAAGGTTTCATCCCTGCTGCGGCATTTAACAAGAATTAAGAGCAAGCCTGGCCATCGGTAATCAAGCTGCCCGACAGCAAAAACGGGCCAACTCATGAGCCAGCCCGTTTAATCATTGTAAAAACCGGATTACCAGTTTCCTGTCAACAGATAGTCGATAAGCGCTGTCACGTCTCCAATGGTCATAACGCCATCGTGGTCACAGTCAACCACCGTCATGTCGGCAGGCTCGGTACCAGTCAAGATCATGTCGATTATGTCGGTCACATCGTCGATGGCCACGACACCATCATGATTCACGTCACCGAGCAAGCCAGCTCCATCGCTCTTGAGAACGACCTCCTTCATATTGCTCCAACTGCTCTGGGTATCGTTCACATAGACCGATTTCACGCGATACAGATAGGCAGTACCAGGAATCAGGCCCGTCACGGTGTAGAACCTATCGGGAGTGATGCCCTCGATGATCATGTGGCCCTCATCGTTTGTCACATTTACGCCACGGAGCTGATAGGGCTCGATATCGGTGATTTCGCCACCATAAATCTTGATGCTCTGGATCTCGGGATAGTAACCCATTGTGAACCTCACAAAAGCATTTTCGCCAACCTCGAGGACAACAAGATAGGAGCTCAGATCCTTGGCCAGCGTCAAGGTCTGTGATTCAAGATCGGTCGACACAGTCAGCGTTGTGTTGGAACCCTTAGTGTAAGCCTTGGCATCAATGATAACGCTCACCTTATCAAAACCGGCCATGTCGCAGTCAACATCGATAACCGAGTTGCGAACAGCAGAGATGAAACCGCCGTCCAGATAGAAGTTGCTGCCCGTGAAGGTCCAGCCCTCGGGCATGTAATTGGCCGCATCAGCTGCATGGTTGACGCTCTCGTCGGGAACATTGCTCCAATCGGCCTCGGCAAGCAATTCGACATCGGGTTTCGGCTTCACCTCAAGGGTGTAGCTGGCCACATTCTCGGGAGGCGTCTGGTCGCTCCAGTCGGCGCGGAACGATGTCGTGGTGATGGCATTCTCGTCGGCAGGCAGCATGATGGGACGATACAATTCATAAACCGACTTGCCGTGCAGGGTGATCTCGAAGTCATCAACGCCAGGCGTGCTCACAGTGATAGTAGCAGTGTAATCGCCCTCGGTCTTGGGAGCATAGGTCACGGTAACAGGCTGCGACAGCTTGTTGTCGGCATTCGGGGTCAATACGTCTTGGTCAAGGCTGAACACGCCGTTCTCGTCGTTAAGCGTCAAGGTCACTTCGCGTTCCAGGTTGCGGCCCGTGAGGGTGAACGTGGAGGTTGCAGTATTGTTCTTGTAGCACTCCATCGACAAGTCGTACAGGTCAGACTTCAGGACAGGCACATTGAGGGGGGGCTGGATACCGATAACCATCTGCTGATACTGGTTGAAAACCGAACCGCCACCATTGAAGGCATTCAATGCATAGTAGTTGTTATAGTCACCACTCCAACCGAAGTTGATGTGATACTTATTGGTGCTGGCATCATAACCGTCAACATTGAAAGCATGACCGCCACCAAAGAAACCACCGGCTACCGCACAGAATACGATTGGGCGTCCCTCGGCAAGCTCTTCCTGGATCATTGCAGCCCACTCGGTGTCGGTATAGAGTGTGGTACCGCCAGAATAGGAGCTGGTCTTCTTGACCATGCGCACGGTCTCCTCGTCGTAACCGAAGAACTTGAAGGCATTGGCGATCAAGATAACGCTGTCGGCATTCACACCACTACCACCAGCTGCCGAGTTGCCATATTCCATGTGCTCGGCCTGACCGATGTAGCGCATCAGCGTAGCCACTGCGTCGGCTTCCTGGGTGGTGTAATTACCGGTGTAAGTGTCACGCATGTGCTCCCAGTCAAAGGTCACAGGAGGCAAGGCAGCCACGTTAACATAGGAAGCGGCGCCCCAAGCCGAGGTGGACAGCGCGCACCTGTAGGCAGGCACTTCGGGAGTTTCAAAATCGGGATATTTCCAATAATGGAACACCATTGCTGCCGAGGTTGCGGGGCAACCCGTCAGGCACTGCACACCATTGATCTTGCACTGGTTCCAATAGGGAGACTCCTGGTCCCACTTGGCGGTCAACAGCGGTTCCACACTGGCAATGCGCAGCGAGGGTGCCATCATCGACGGCGTCTCGACCCTCATTCCCTCATGGGCCTGCAAGTACTCGATCTGCTCCTTATAGGTAGCCAACCAAGCCTTCATGTTGCAAGGGATGGTGTTAATGTCCAATGGGTGGTCGCCATAACCCAGGATTTCCTCGGCACGGTCATCACCCGACACAATCACATATCCATTGTTAGAATTGAAAATGTAATACACGGCACGGTCAAGCATCTTGGAATTCATCTCGGCGTGAGCCAATTTCATTTCTCCCATGATGGGTGCTGCCAGTTTACCACCGTACATCTTTTGCTGAACAAAACTCTGAGCTTTGGCTTGAGCAGTACTGATATCAACAGGTGCTGCCGAAAGCTGAACTGCCGCCAATAGCGCAGCGGCCAATAGTAAGAACTTTTTCATAAATAAATTCAAATTATTTGGTTATTACGTTAATATTCTATGCTTCAGCTCGTTAATGTTGAAATATGCCATTGCACCCAGCAACAGCACTCAAAACATTCGCAAAAGTAAGCCAAAAACAGCAAATTGACAATTATTTTGGTCATAATTATAAAAAAAACAAACATTGCCGGTAGTGCTACACACCATTGAGCCAAGACTCCGGGTGCGTTGAGAGAAAGAGAATCAAAACTTTAATCCTCGACAATAAGACTGATTGCACGAGGGCGTTTTGCCTCACGTGCAATCAGTTATTCTACATGATGGGGGACATCCACACGTTAATCGGCAGTAAGCAACAGGTCAATCAAGACCGAAACATCGGCAATCGACACTTCGCAGTCGCCATTGACGTCGGCACAGCTGATGCAGGCACCGTTATCACTACCCAGCAGCAGGTCGATCAGGGCGCTGACATCGGCTATCGTGATAAAACCGTCATGGTTCACATCTCCAGCCCGATGGTCGTGTCCGCCATCGGCCAGCGTTACCATTTGTGTATTGCTCCAGTCGCTCTGGGTACCATCAATGTAGGAGGCCTTCACATGATAGAAGAAAGTACCGCCGTCGGCCAGGTTCTGGACAGTGTAGGTTTTTCCCGTAATGCCTGTGATCAAGCGGTACTGTGTGTCACCACTCTCGCTGGTCCTGGCCATCGCTCCAGAGGCATCACCAGCATATATCCTGATGGCCTGTATCATCGGGTAATAACCTGCCTTGAAGCTGACTTTGTCGCCCTGGGCACAATCGAGCACGACCGTTGTCGTGGCATAGGCGAACGGCAAGGCTATCAGTTCGCTGGCGAGGCTTGTCGAGATGGTGAGTTCTGAGGGGTCGCCCCACGAGCTATAGCTGCGTGCCACAACCTGCACAGTCACCTTGTCATAACCCGAGAGGTCAAGCGCATCGGTCGTGATGACACTGTTGCGGCGCGGCATGATGCAACCTCCTTCAAGATTAAATTCCGAACCCGTGAAGGACCATCCCTCGGGCAGGTAATCGGTGGCATGCGAGGCCTGGTTGGTGGGCGCCATGCGAGGCAGGTCGCTGAAGTCGGCCTCCTCGATCAGGGCATAGTCGGGCTTGGCATAAACCTCCAGGGTATAACCCGTCACATTGTCGGCAGGCGATGGGTCGGTCCAGTCGGCGCAGAACGAGGTCATGGTAATGTTGGAGCCATTGGCTGGCAGCAGTTCAGGAGAATAAATCTCGAGCGGAGCATTGCCGTGAAGGGTGATGGTCATGGGATCGGACCCCTCGCTGGTGCAGACGATAGTTGCAGTGCTCGAACCCACTGCCTGGGGCAAATAGGTAACAGTGATGTCCTGTCCCGCCTCGGCCACCTCACGAGGCAGCAAGGCGGTGTTGAGAGCGAACACGCCATCGGCATCGTTAAGCGTCAGGGTAACGTCGCCCGTGAGGTTGGTTCCCTTGATGCTGATGGTCGATGTCGAGGGTTTGCCAATGTAGGCCCGCATGTCAAGCACGTTGGGATAGGCCTGCAGGCGAGGATCCTCATAACCCTCCTGAGGCTGGATGCCGATGACCATCTGCTGCCCGGAGCCAAAGGTGTAGTCACCATAAGAGAAGGCATTCATGGCAAAAAAGCCGTTTCCCCTGCCATTCCAGCCCCAGTTGATGTGGTAAGTATCGTTGGCGGCATCATAGCCGTCCACATTGAAGGCATGACCCGCACCCGTCAGGTTGTCATAGGCGCAATAGACAATAGGGCGGCCGGCAATTAGCTCATTCTGGATGAGCGCTCCCCACTGGTCGTCGGTAAAGTTAGCATAGCCCAGGTCGTCGGTCTTGAACAATAACTGGGCATTCTGGTCATACTCGAAATGCTGGACAGCGCGCAAGACGTCTTTACCATAGGCGCCACTGCCACTGATGGTATAGTCCATCTGCTCGACCTGTCCGATATAGCGCATCAGGTGGGCCACGGCAGCAGCCTGATTCTCATTGTACTCACCCTCGACGTAGTTGTCGAGCATATTGTCCCAATCAAATGTCGTGGGCGGCAGCTCGGGCAACACGACGCCATAGGAAGGGATGGTATAGGACGGAGCGGCAGGAGTCTGGTGCTTGGGATACTTCCAGTAATGAAATACCATCGACAATGATGTTGCCGGGCATCCTGTATAGCAAGTATCGGTGCCAAAAACGGGGCACTCGTTCCAGTAGGGTTTATTCTGGCTCCAGTTGGCGGTCAGCAACGGGTTGACCGACTGTCCCGAGCGCATGGGCACGTTGACACGAATGTCGGGGTGTGACATCAAATACTCCAGTTGCTGCTTGTAGCACGACAACCAGTATTTCATATTCAAGGGCAAGTGGTTCAAGTCCAGCGCCTGATCACCGTAGGCGAGGATTTCCTGGGCCCTGTCATCGCCCGACACCACGACAAAGGCATTGTCGGAATTGAAAATGTAATAAACCGGTGTGCTTGCATTCATGGAATTAGTCTCGGAGCACACCAGTCTGAGCCCACCCTGGACGGGAGCCAACATTCTGCCAGATGCCACCTGAGACATCAGGAAACTCCGGGCCCGGGCTTGAGCCGCAGCGACATCGACATTGCCCGACCAGGACTGTGCAGCCGCCAGCAAAAGGACGGCAAGAAAAAGGATTCTTCTCATGTTTTAAGATGTTAATGTTAATGAATGATTACAATCAAGCGAGTGCAAAGGTAATACAATATCGGCAGGGGCGAAGTCTAAACAGCATTAAAAAAGCGGGATGAGGGAAAACTCCCTTCGTCCCGCTTCTTATCAGTTACAGTTATCGATTAGCAGCTGATTAATTGCCGGCCAGCAGCTTGTCGATGAGAGCCGAAACGTCGGCGATGGTCAACTTCTCGTCACCATTCATGTCGGCGCACGTCAGGCAGATAGTATTGTTGTTGTCCAGCAGATAGTCGATCAATGCCGACACATCGCCGATGGCCACCTTACCGTCATGGTTAACATCACCCAACTCGTAGGCGTGAGCGCCAGCAAAAAGGGTTACGGTCTCGATGTTACTCCAACCACTCTCGGTACCGTCACTGTAGAGGGCCTTCACCTTGTACAAGTAGGTACCCTCGGCATTCAGGTTGTTCACCGTGTAGAACTTGTCGGTGATACCGGTAATCAGGCGATAAGAGGCGTCGCCAGTCTCGGTGGCACGCAGTTGCGGAGTGATTTCTCCAGCATAAACCTGGATGCGCTGGAAGTAGGGATAATAATCGGCAATAAACTGAATTCTCTCAGTTTCACCGCAATTCAGCACCATGGTATAATCAACATACTCGCTGTTATTGGTGAGCTCAAACGTCTTGGAATCAACGCTGGTCTTCACGGTGAAGCCAGAATTGCGCCATCCACCATAACCCTTAGCACGCACGATAACCGTGACCTTATCAACACCTGAGAGGTCCAAAGTGGGAGTCATAACGTAGTCATCGGTTGACATCGAGATGGCAGCGCCCTCGTCGATATACAAGGAATAGCCGTTAAATCCCCAACCTGCGGGCAGATAGTTGAGGGCATTGGATGCCTGGTTACCGCTCATCTGGGGCAGGTCGCTCCAATCTGCCTCGGCAATAAGGCCGGTGGGAGTGGCAGGTTTCTCGCTAACTTCGAGGGTGTAGCTGGCTACATTCTCGGCAACAGTCTGGTCGGTCCAGTCGGCACGGAACGAGGTCAGGTTGATATAGGCACTGTCGGCAGGCAGCATCACGGGATCGTAAACCACGAGAGGTGCATTAGTGGCGACACCCTTGAGGGTCACGACCTTGCTCTCAACGCCTGCACTGCTCAGGGTGATGGTGGCATTGTGGGTGCCGACAGCCTGGGGAGCATAGGTAACAGTGACGGTCACATTAGCGGAACTATCTTCAACAGCAATGGTCGTAGTATTGACAGCAAAGACACTGTTGGTATCGTTAAGGGCAACCGTGATGTTCTCGCTCAGTCTCTCGCCGACAACGTCGAATGTTGCGGTAGTGGTCTCACCAGTATAGCAATCCATAGTGAGTTCCTGAGGGCTAACCAGGATGCGGGGATCGGTAGTCATGCCGGGAGGCTGCACACCAGCAAAGAAGATGGGCCAGAAGTCGTAAACCATCATCCAACCATCGGTCGAGAAAGCATCGAGCGCATAGTAGGTGTTCAAATCAGGCCTCATACCAAAGTTCACGTGGTACATGTCATTGTCGGCATCATAGCCGTCAACATTGAAGGCATGGCCCCCAATGCTTGTCGAGTCTGTAGACATGTCATAGGCGCAGTAGATCAAGGGACGACCGGCACGCAATTCGGCCTGGATGGCTTCGGCCCACTCGGCATCATTGTAGTACTCTTCTTCGGTAAAATCACCTGCAGAGAGCTCTTCCTGGGTATCAGGGGAGTCACACTTTTTCACGATGTGTGCACCCGGGTCAAAGCCGAAAGTCCTGATAGCAGTAAGAATCTCAGGATTTCTGGTACCGGTTTGGTCTGTGTTATAGTCCACCTGTTCGGCCTGTCCCACATAGCGCATCAGGTAAGCGATAGCATCCTCATTCACCTGGGGCAGACGGTCAAGGTCACACTGATAGTAGGTATCCCACATGTTGTCCCAGTCAAAGGTGTAATTGCCGGGCAGTGCGGGCACGTTGATTCCAGATTTCTCGCAGACGTAGGCCGGCAGCGCGGGTGCAACAGCGGGATACTCCCAGTACCTCATCACCTGTGCCAGGGCTACGGCGGTGCAGCCCACCTTGCAATAATCCTTGTTCACCTTGGGGCATTGCAAGTTGTAGGGCTTGTCTTGAGCCCAAGCGGTTTGCAGCATAGGCTCAACCGACACGCCACGCGTGGCGGCGCGTTTCTGCACCATCAGCCCTGGATGAGCCTGCAGGTATTCCATCTGCTTCTGGTAGATGTCGAGGAAGTACTGCACAGCATCGGGCAGATCATTCAGGCTGTTGAGAGAGCCTTCGCCATAGGCGAGAATCTCCTTGGCACGGTCATCGCCCGAGACAATCACATAACCCTTGTCAGTGTTAACGATGTAGTAAGCTGCCAGGGCGACATTACTTGAGTTCTTCACCTCGTGGGTCCACTTGATGGTGGGGGCCGAGGTCATGAAACGACCCATAACGGTCTGGTTCATCAAGAAATGCTGTGCGGACTGCTTGGCGGTTGCCAGGTCCACATTGGCTGCGGTCACTTGCAAGGCTGCAAGCACCAGAGCCGCAATCAAATAAATTTTTCTCATAAAAGAATTTTAATTATAGAATTATAGAACACTTAATTGCATAAACAGTTACTGATTCAACAGCAGGTCGATGAGAGCCGACACGTCGGCAATCGACAACTTGGTGTCGCCATTCACGTCGGCACAAGTGATGCAGATGGGATTGCTGTCGTCCAGCAGATAGTCGATCAAGGCCGACACGTCGGCAATAGCGATTTTTCCGTCTTGATTCACATCACCCAACTCATAGGCATGGCCATTGTCAAACAGGGTCACCGTCTCCAGGTTGCTCCACTCGCTCTGGGTACCGTTCACATAGTAGGCCTTGACACGATAGTTGAAGGTACCACCCTCGGCCAGACCGGTCACGGTGTAGTATTTGTTGGTGATGTCGGTAATGGTGCGTGAGTTGGCGTCGCCCGTCTCGGCAGGCAGGGTGAAAGTCATCTTGGCATTGTTGACCGAGCTGTAGATATCCACCTGATCAACGACAACGCGCTTGGTGTTGCTGCCGTCGCCACCGGTGATGGTCACCTTCTGGTTCTCATCGGCTTCACAGTTCAGGACAACGGTATAAACCTGCTCGGCGGTCACGACAACGCTCTGCATGTTGCTACCGCAAGAGATGGTAACAGGGATGTCGGAGTCGGCAGTCTGATAGGGCCTCATGGTGAGCATGACGGTCATCTTGCCGCCGCTCTGCGTCATGTCGAGCGCGGGCGTGGTGATCGTGCCCACACTGCCGCCGCCACCCAGACGAACGCCACCGCGTGCCTCATAGGCATTAGAGCACTCCCAGCCAGCGTTAGAAGCGACGCTGGACATCTTCTTGATGGGTGTTGATGAATTGCTACTAGCATAGGGGAAACTCTCAGTGAATACCAGTTCATACACGCCAGGCTCGCTGCCATCGTCGGGCGTTACCTCAAGAGTATAGCTGGTGACGTTCTCGGCAGGGGTTTCGTCGGTCCAGTCGGCACGGAAGGAGGTCAGGGTGATGTAGTCCTCGTTGGCAGGCTGCATCACAGGCGTGTAAGACTCGATGGGTGCAGGAGGCTCAATGCCCATGACCATCAATTCTCCCAAACTGTAACTGTAACCCTGGTTATTAAAGGCTCTCAAGGCGAAATAGCCGTTGCCGGTGCCGCTCCAGCCCCAGTTGATAGAGTACATGCCTGTATTGGCATCATAGCCATCGACATTGAAGGCGTGGCCATAAAACGAGTTATAGGCATTGCTGTAACTGTAAGCGCAATAGACCACAGGACGGCCAGCAGCAAGTTCGTCCTGGAGCATCACACTCCAGTCGGCGTCGTTGATAATCATATTCTCACCATGGGTGTCGAAGTTGAGCGTGGCCTTGTACTCGACTCGGGCATCAACATAGCCAAACAGGTGACAAGCCCTGAGGATGTCGTCTTCCCAAGCCTCGCTGCCCTCGTTGGTGTAGTCCATCTGCTCGGCCTGGCCGATATAGCGCATGAGCCATGCCACGGCATTTTTCTGAGCATCGTTAGCGGCATAATTGTAAACGGGCAACATGTTGGCCCAGTCAAAGGTGATGGAAGGCAGAGCGGCCAGCTCAAACTTGCGGGTGCGGGTCGTGTAACCGGGAACCGTCGGCGTGGGCTGCGTGGGATATTGCCACTTGTAGAAAATCTGGGCCAGTGAGGTGGTGGCGCATCCGGTCAGGCCACGGCGGTCACCGTCCATGGGGCACTGGTTGTAGTAAGGGTAGCCCTGGTCCCAACGGGCTTCAAGCATCGGCTCAATGCTCTCAGTGCGGTTGTTCTTGAACGCGGGTTTCTCGACCACCATACCGGGATGGGCCTGCAGGTACTCGATTTGCTTCTTGTAGTTTTCCAGCCAGAACTGCATGTTCCCGGGCAGGTTGTTCATATCCAGGGTTCCATTGCCATAGGCCAGGATTTCCCGGGCACGGTCATCGGCCGATACAATCACAAAACTGTTTTTACTATCAAAGATATAGTAAACTGGTTGCGAGACCACCGACGAGCTCATTTCCTGATGAATCAATTTCACATCAGCAAGGGTGCCCGCGTTGAAACGGCCATTGGTTGTCTCATTAGACACAAAACGTTGAGCAGCGGTTTTTGCCGATTGCACATCGACAGGAGCCGACTGCGCACAATATGCCAGCGCCAAGAACGAGGCAAGAATCAGTAACTTTTTCATAACAACTAAGTTTATCAATTTATTTGTATTTTAAGGATGTTAAGGCAGATGGTTCAATAAAGTGTGCAAATATATACAAAACAAATCAAAGACACAACTATTTCAAACAACAATCTCAGAAAAGGCTACAAATCATAGCCAATACCTACTATAAATAGGCAAACCCGACATCAATATCACCACCAATCAGGCATTCCTGAATGACGCAATGGAGCTCAAGCGGTTTTTGGGGCTTGAACTCCATTGACGTGTTAGTTGACCTCAAGTGGTGAAAATCCTGCTATTATTGTGTGAGCAACATGTCGATGAGGATGGACACATCGTTGATAGTCACCTCATGGTCGCCATCAAGATCGGCACAAATGTCACACAGGGCGATACTGTTATCCAGGAGATAATCAATCAATGCCGAAACATCATCGATAGCCACTTCGCCACTGTGGTTCACATCACCGGGCTGATAGTCATGGCCATTCCCGAACAGGGTCACCTTCTGGTTCTTGCTCCAGGCGCTCTCGGTGCCATCGCTGTACAGAGCCTTCACCTTGTAGAAGAATGTTTCGCCAGCGGCAAGATTCTTAACCGTGTAGAACTTGTCGGTAATGCCGGTTACCAGACGATAGTTGGCATCGCCCTCCTCTTGGGTTGCCCTGAGCATGTTGAGTTCATTCACATCACCGGCATAAACCTTGATCATGCTCATGTCGGGCGAGAAGTAGCTATCGGCCGAGGTGATCGTGATTTTCTCGCCAGCGCTCGCCGTAACAAGCCATGTATAGGTCTCGGATGAATTGAATTGATGTCCCACAGCCGCCGTCTGGTCAGAGCCCACAGTGATGTCGCCACTGCCATAAGAGCCGCTGACGGTTGTAATCTGCATGGAGAAGACCGCATTGTCGTAGCCTTCGGGCACCGTGTAAGCGATAAAGCCATCGTAGGAGTAGTTATTGAAATAGACGGCATCATGACCCGCCTTGACATCTTTTCCACTCCAGGGATAGGTGAGCGTTAAGCTCTCATAGCTGCCAGGATACTTGCTGCCGTCAATCGAGTCAAGCAGTTCGACCGCAGGTCGTGTGGCCACTTGAAGCGTGTAGCTCTCCACATTCATGGCGGGAGTCTCGTCGGTCCAGTCGGCACGGAACTGAGTCAAATTGATGTAAGCCTCGTCGGCAGGCAACAAATTGGGAACATAAGTCTCCAGCGTGCACACACCATTGATGGTGATGGTCTTGGTCTCGGCATCGGGATTGGTGAGCGTGATAGTTGCGGTATGGTTACCGACAGCGGTGGGAGCATAGTTCACTGTGATTTCCTTGCCATCCTCTTGCTCGCTGACAGCTACACTGGCGGCGTCCATCGAGAAGAATCCGCTCTCGTCGTTGAGCGTCAAGGCAATAGCGCTGGTCAGTTCTTGTCCCTTGACGGTGAAGGTTGCCGTGGCGGTCTTGTCCACATAGGCCTTCATATCAAGTTTTGCGGGCTTCACCTTGATGGCAGGACCCGAGGCAGGAGGCTGGATACCCATGATCATCTGCTGCTCGATATTATAGGTGCTGCCGCCGCCCGTAAAGGCATTGAGTGCAAAATCGCCATTGGCTTCACCGCTCCAACCCCAGTTGACGTGATAGGTATTGGTGCCGGCTGTGTAGCCGTCCACGTTAAAGGCATGGCCACTCCAGCCCCAGGAGGAATAGTCATAGCCACAGTAAACCACGGGTCGTCCCTCGGCAAGTTCGTTCTGGATCAATTCAGCCCATTCATCATCATTATAATAAACGGCGGTATCGTTACCGTAATCATCGGTACGGGTCTTGAACTCCAACCTGGCACTCTCATCATAGCCAAAGAACTTGACAGCACGCAGGATGTCATCACCCATTGCACCGCTGCCGCTGGGTGTATAATCCATGTGTTCCTCCTGGCCCAC
The DNA here is from genome assembly GCA_946410185.1 of uncultured Porphyromonadaceae bacterium. Lineage (GTDB taxonomy): Bacteria > Bacteroidota > Bacteroidia > Bacteroidales > Muribaculaceae > Sodaliphilus. Next base: position 20,901 of record CAMJZI010000005.1, on the reverse strand, counting down.
ATAGCGCATCAGCCATGCCACGGCATCGGCCTGGGCGGTGGTGTAGGAACCCGTGTATTTGTCCAGCATGTTGTCCCAGTCAAATGTGGTCGAGGGCAAGGCAGGAATCTGAAAACCGTAGCTCTCGTTGGTGTATCCCTCGACCTCGGGTGTGGGTTCGGTAGGATACTTCCAGTAGTAGAACACCATCGACAACGACGTGGCGGGGCAACCCGTCAGGCACAACGAGCCGTTATAGGTGGGGCAATGGTTATAGTAAGGAGCCGACTGGTCCCACTCGGCGGTGAGCATCGGGGCTATCGTGGGAGTCTGCAAGTTTTGCGACATCTTGGGCTTATCGACGACAAGGCCGGGATGGGACTGCAGGTACTCGATTTGCTTCTTGTAGGTACCGAGCCAGAACTTCATGTTTTCGGGCAAGCGTTTCATGTCAAGTTGTCGGTCGCCATAGGCGAGGACCTCCTGGGCACGGTCGTCACCGGCAATGATGACAAAGCCCTGGTCTGAGTTAAAGATGTAATACACGGCCTGCGACACGCGTGAGGAATTGGCCTCGGCATGCAACAACCTGAGGTTGGAGGCAGGCACACCAGCAAATCGCTTGGCTCTGGCTTGGCCGAGCAAGAAACGCTGGGCCGATGCCTGCGCCATCGACAAATCAACATCGGTGGCCGTGACAGTCATAACCGCCAATGCCATGAGTGTGACAAAAAGTAAGATTTTCTTCATAAAAAGTGATGTTAATGTGTTATTATTGATTAATAATTAAATAAGCACTTGTCCTGCAAACAATCGTTTGCAATCGCAAAAATACAAATAAATCTCAATTCATAACCGTTTTTGATAGTAAATCTTAGAAAATATGTGCATTTTGGTTATTTTCCGCCAAACATCGCCATGCCTCTATTTCGCATACTATCAGGGGGCCTGATGCATACGGCACCAGCCCCCCAGATGATAAAGCACGATCACTCAATGGTTATTCCCCCGCCAGCAACAAATCGATGAGGGCAGTGACATCGGCAATGCTCACTGCATTGTCGGCATCAACGTCGGCACAGATGGGGCAAATGTCATTGGCCGGATTCAAGAGGAAATCAATCAAGAGGGTCACATCATCGATAGCCAAGTGTCCGTCGTGGTTCACATCACCACGCCGATAGCCATGATTGCTACCGAACAGGGTCACATTCTGGCTCCTGCTCCACTCGCTCTCGGTGCCATCGACGTAATAGGCTTTGACACGATAATAGAAATTGCCTGCGGGAGTAAGACCCGTGACAGTATAATATCGATTTTCAATGCCCGTGATGATGCGGTAGTCGGTATCGCCCTGCTCGGCCACTGCACGCAATGTGGCGGCATCCACTTCGCCGGCATACACCTCGATGCTCTGGAAAACAGGAAAACCGCTCTTGCCGGCGATGGTCACCTGATCCAACTCGTTGCAGTCCAGCACAGCGACATACTGGGCAAAGGGTGAACCTGCCGCCGTAGTAAAGGTCTCCTCATCGGCACCCGTAGAGACGATAAACTTGGAAGAACTCTGCGACATGGATGATTTGGCAACGACCAAGACCGTCACCTTGTCATATCCTACCAAATCATAGGCAGGAGTAATGATTGAACTCTTGTTATTGATTGAGATTCCCGACTCCTCACGCCACAATCCCGTGCCGTTGAACGTCCAGCCCTGGGGCAGCAGCACTGCGGGATTGTCGGCATAGTTGGTGGAATTCTCGTGGATATCGCTCCAATCGGCTTCACCAATCAAAACCGGACCGGGCTTGGTATTCACCTCTAGGGCATAGGTCGACACATTCTTGGCCTCGGTCAAATCTGTCCAATCGGCTCGGAATGACGTCAGGCCGATATATGCACTGTCGGCAGGCAACATCACCGGGACATAGGTCTCTAATGACGCCTCACCATTGATAGTGACTGTCACGTCATCGGCCTCAGGACTGCTCAATGTCACAGTAGCAGTGTGATAGCCTACTTCCTGGGGCGAATAGGTGACCGTGATGACCTTGCCTTGCTCAGCATCGCTGAAATCAACGCTGCCGGCATCAAGCGAGAAGGCACCGCTCTCGTCGTCGAGCGACAGCGTGATGCCGTCGAGGAGTTGTTTGCCCGTTACTATAAAGGAGGCCGTAGAAGATTTCTCTACATAGGCGTCCATCTCAAGATGAGTAGAAGACACCCTGATGGTGGGAGTTGTGATGGGCGGCTGAATGCCTATGATCATCTGCTGCTCGATATTGAACGAATAGTTGCCATAATTGAACGCATTTAACGCAAAGTCACCATTGCCTTCTCCACTCCAACCCCAGTTGACGTGATAGGTATCGGTACCGGCTGTGTAGCCATCCACATTGAAGGCATGCCCGCTCCAGCCGTGCTGGGTGGAGTAGTCAAAGGCGCAATACACCACGGGGCGTCCCTCGGCAAGCTCGGTCTGGAGCATCGCAGCCCAGTCTTCATCGCTGACGAGTTCGGTCTCGGTGCCATAGTAATCGGCCACCGACTTGGTTACCAATTCGGCAGTCTCGTCATAGCCAAAGAACTTGACTGCTCGCAGGATATCATCACCCAAGGCACCACTGCCATCGGGAGCATAGCTCATGTGTTCGGCCTGGCCCAGATAGCGCATCAGCCATGCCACGGCATCGGCCTGGGCGGTGGTGTAAGAACCCGTGTATTTGTCCAGCATGTTGTCCCAGTCAAACGTGATCGATGGCAAGGCCTCAATATAGGTACCAAGACTTGTACATAAGTATGAATCCACCTCGGGTGTCGGGTCGGTGGGATACTTCCAGTGATAGAGCACCATCGACAACGACGTGGCGGGGCAACCCGTCAGGCACAGCATACCGTCATAGACGGGACAATGGTTATAATAAGGTGCATCTTGGTCCCACTCGGCGGTGAGCATCGGGGCTATCGTGGGAGTCTGCAAGTTTTGCGACATCTTGGGCTTATCGACGACAAGGCCGGGATGGGACTGCAGGTACTCGATTTGCTTCTTGTAGGTACCGAGCCAGAACTTCATGTTTTCGGGCAAGCGTTTCATGTCAAGTTGTCGGTCGCCATAGGCGAGCACCTCCTGGGCGCGGTCGTCACCGGCAATGATGACGAAGCCCTGGTCTGAGTTAAAGATGTAATACACGGCCTGTGACAGGCGTGAGGAATTGGCCTCGGCATGCAACAACCTGAGGTTGGAACCGGGGACACCTGTAAAACGCTGAGTTACTGCCTTGTTGAGCAAAAAACGCTGGGCTGACGCTTGTGCCATCGACATATCGACATCGGTGGCCGTGACGGGCATAACCGCCAGGGTCAGCAATGAGACAAGAAGCAGAAATTTTCTCATAAAAAAGTTAAGAATTAGTTTCTATTGATGGTTATAACACAATTCAGGAAATGTATTCCTAACGCAAAATTACAAATAAATTACGGGTATTCATTATATTCATGAAATAAAAAAATGAGGCACGTTCAGCATTGACACTTAAAACGATAACACGTTACACACATCATCCATCTGCAAGGGCCACATAGCTTAAAGAGAGGGAAATCGTGATGAAATCCCTCTCTTGGCAAATATAAAACAATACATGGTTTTCTGATCGATTACAGCCTGAAGTTAATAGGCAACACAACCCTCACGGGCACTGGCTGCTTGCCCACCTTGCCCACACTCCACTTGGGCATCTCACCAATCACGCGGATAGCCTCGCGGTTCAGACTCTCGTCGCCTGCCCCACGAATGACGCGCACGTCGGACACGCGACCGTCGGTACCCACGATGAAACTGCACAGCACGCGGCCCTGAATACGCTTCTTATAAGCATGATAGGGATATTCGCGGGTCTTGTTGATGAAATTGATGAGACCGCGTTCACCGCCAGGAAACTGCGGTTGAATATCCACATAGTCAAACTCATATACCTCCATATAGGACTGTTTGGACATGGGATTGACTGTTGTCACATGACGCACTTGTGCTGCCAAAGGCAACACCGCAGTCATGGCCAACGATAGCAAGAATCCTAAGCGTAATTGTTTGAGCATAGGCTATTTGTGTTTATTTCTTCACTATTAAAAGGCTGTCAATGCCAATGTTTTTCTGCGCAAATATAGAGTTACGATTGCAAACATCAAAATGTTTTAATTTATTTTTGTAAACTATTAGGATTGTTTCATTCTTTTTGACTAAAAGTCGTTTTTTTCAAAAAAAATGTAAATAATTTCAATTCTCGGCCACGCTAATGCATGGTCAGAAACCTGGAGGAAGCGGTGTGTCGAGTGTCATGGATTTACCCGTGGCAGGATGCAAGAAAGTGATGGACTGGGCATGGAGCATCAAGCGCGTGGCAGCACGTCCATACAGGCGGTCGCCCATAATGGGGCAGTTTAGACCCAGCGGGTGCGAGGAATGAACCCTCAACTGGTGGGTCCGCCCAGTCAACGGCTCCAAGGCAATGTGCGTGATGCCGTTTCTGCGCTCCAGCACACAATAGCGGGTCTGCGCCGGTTTGCCATGTTCACGATCCACACGCTGCCGGGGACGGTCTTCCACATCAGGCAATAAGGGCAGGTCTATCACGCCCTCGCTGGTCTCGACTTCTCCATCGAGCACGGCAAGATATCGCTTCTTGATTGTGTGGTCCTCGAATTGTCGCTGCAAAGCCTTGTGGGTCGCCTTGTCCTTGGCAAAAATGACCAGGCCTGAAGTCTCCTGGTCCAAGCGGTGCACCACGATGGGTCCGACGGCCTCGGGGTGGGCAGCCTGGTAACGGGAGAGCAAGGAGTCATCCAGCGCCTTGCCGGGAACGGTGAGCATTCCCGACGGCTTATTCAGCACCGTTATCCACTGGTCATCATAGATTACATCGAGCGGCACATCTTCTTCTATGGACTGCTCTAATGGGTTTGGCTCAACATCCAGCCCTTGCAGCATAAATTCCAGAATGGGCTTGCACTTGCTGCGGCAAGCGGGATAGAAATGACCATGGTGACGCACCTCGCCCACGGGCGAGGCTCCCCACCAGAACTCGGCCATGCACACAGGCCGCAACCCGCTGTTGAAAGCATAGTTGAGCAAACGCGGAGCACAGCACTCCCCTGCCCCTGCAGGCGGCAATGTGCCTAATGGACGGAATACCTCGACCAAATCGCGGCGTTCGCCACGGGCATTGCTCACGACAAACAAGCGAAAAATGCGCTCTTGCAGAGCCTCGCTCATGGCCTTACGACGGGTCTTCAAAGTATGGATGTGATGGCGAAAATCATCGATTTCATCGACGATTTTTTGAATTTCAACCTCATGGCGCTGGCGAATGCGCTTCAACTCGGCTTTCTCGTAACGGCTCTGGCTCAAGAGCGATTCCTGTTGCTCATCACTCAGGTTTCCAGCAGTGCGCAACTGGTCACGGTTGAGTTTATGACGCGCCATCATTGCTTTAAAATTCCCGATTTCATCGCACTTTTTTTGGCATGCCGTGGCCTTTTGGTCCAGCATTTGAACCAATTCAGGCGAAGTCTCAAGCCTTTCCACCTCACGGTTAATGGCGGTAATTTGCGCCTCGCCCTGCTTGAATTCGCCCTGCGGATCCAGCAAGTCATAAACAGGCGGCACAAAGAAATCATGCCGCACACTGCCCGCCAAGTTGCCCGAGAAGGCTGCCAGGAAACCCAATTGACCTTGAGTGTCCCGAGCCACAAGCACGCCCAGCATCTTGCCCGCCGCCAACTCGTCGGCCCAATCGCCACGCACAGCAACATAGCTTTGCACTTGTTTCACAGCCATTAGCGCCAACGGATGTGGTTCATAGCAGAAGGGGCACGTAAACTGCCGCGGCAACTCTACCGTTGCCGCTTCGGCACCCAATCGATGAAACTTGTTGTTCATTACCACAAAATTACTTCTTTTTATTGTCAAATTGAGCAACTGACACAAAAAATGCTGTATATTTGCAGATTAAAAATGACTAATCCAGTAAGATGATGAATCTACCACAGGATCCATACATGAAATCGCAGTATGTGAACATGATGCTCAAGGCCAACAATATGGACTTGTACACATTTTGTGTGAGCGCTGGAATTAACGTGACAGCACTGGAGGCCGAATTGGGCCGTGCTGGCATCAGATATGATTCGGCATCACGACAATTCAAAACTTAAAACCCATTGAAACAATGAAATTCATCTCATGGAACGTGAACGGCCTGAGGGCCGTGGCTGGAAAGGGATTCGCCGACATTTTCAAGATGCTCGATGCCGACTTCTTCTGCCTGCAGGAGACTAAAATGCAAGCAGGGCAGTTGGATCTTGAATTCGAGGGTTATCGTTCCTACTGGAACTATGCCGAGAAGAAAGGTTACTCGGGCACTGCCATCTACAGCCGCCACGAGCCGCTGAACGTCACCTGCGGCATGGGCATCGAGGAACACGACCACGAGGGCCGTGTCATTACCCTGGAGATGCCTGGGTTCTACCTCGTGACATGCTATACCCCCAACAGCCAGGACGGCCTGCGCCGTCTCGATTACCGCATGACGTGGGAGGAAGCCTTCCGCAACTACCTGCTGGAACTGGACAAGATCAAACCCGTGGTGGTGTGCGGCGACTTGAATGTGGCTCATCAGGAAATTGACCTGAAGAATCCCAAGACCAATCGCAAGAACGCCGGTTTCACCGACGAGGAGCGCGAAAAGATGACCCAGTTGCTCAATGCCGGTTTTACCGATACCTGGCGTTTTTTTAACCCCGACGTGACCGATGTCTACTCATGGTGGAGTTACCGTTTCAAGGCACGTGAGAAGAACGCCGGCTGGCGCATCGACTACTTCCTGGTGAGCAACCGCTTGCAAAATCAGCTGACTGATGCCCGCATCCACACCGACATCTACGGCAGCGACCACTGTCCGGTCGAAGTTGACATCAACATTTAACCCTAACCCTGTCATTTTAGAGCAATGGCACAAGCAATCGAACCGAAGAAATATGACTTTGACCGCGTGGTAAGGATGGTGCTGACCCTTATCAGTGTAGCCGTGGGCGTGTGGCTCGTCAACTACTTGAGCCCCGTGCTGATGCCCTTTGTCGTGGGCTTTATCCTTGCTTACATCATCGAACCGCTGGTCGAGTGGCTGCAACACAAAGCCCGCATCAAGTCTCGCGGCGTGGCGGTGGTGCTGGCCCTGATGATAGTGATAGCAGTAATCGCAGGCTTGTGCTGGCTCATCATTCCATATCTTATAGACGAGTTTGGCGTGATGTCCAAGCAGCTGGCAGCTTATGCCAAATCCTCGTTGCGCATCCCGTATGTGCCCGCCGAAATCAACGAATTCATCCAGCGCTACATCGATATCAACAAGATCAATGAGATATTCAGCAAGCAGCAGTGGATGGACCTCATCAACAAGGCGGCTTCGGGTGCCTGGTCGGTATTGGGCGGCACCATGAGCGTGATTGTCAGCATCGTGTCATGGTTCATTGTGTTGCTGTACATGTTTTTCATTCTGCTGGATTTTAACAAATTATCGCATGGTTTCAAAGCTGCCATTCCATCCAAGTACCGCCGCATGGCCTTGCGCATCTTTGGCGACGTGGCCGACACCATGAGCCGCTACTTCCGCGGTCAGGCCGCAGTCTCCTTCTTTGTGGGTGTGATTTTTGCCATCGAGTTCTATATCATCGGGCTTCCCATGGCCATCGCCTTTGGCATGTTTGTGGGTGTGCTGAATATGGTGCCCTACTTGCAACTGATTTCCATCCCGATTGCCGCATTCTTGTGCCTAGTGGCTACGGCTGCCACTGGCACGAGTTTCTGGGTCATGTTCGCCTGGATCATCGTGGCCTACATCGTCTGCCAGATTATCCAGGACATGGTGCTCATTCCCACCATCATGAAGTCGCAGATGGGCTTGAATCCTGCCATCATTTTCCTGTCACTGTCGTTATGGGTCTATGTGATGGGCTTTATCGGTTTGATTATCGGCTTGCCGCTGACGACACTCATCATTTCCTATTACTGCGAGTTTGTGCTGCACCAGCCCAACCCGCTCTACAAGACCAAAAAGAAGGAAGTGCACGACAACAAGGAGCCGCTGCCCTTAACAAGCTCGCTACTCGAGAAGTATCACAACGAGCGTCAAGACACTGAGCAGTAGATGTTTAAGTATTGTCCATAGATGAAATGGAGAAGACGTTGATCGTCATCACTGGCCCCACAGGAGTGGGCAAAACGGCGGCGGCCATCGAGTTGGCGCAACGCCTGCATTGTGACATCATCAACGCCGATTCACGCCAGATTTATCGCGGCATCCCCATCTGCACCGCAGCGCCGACCGCCGAGGAACTGGCGGCAGCACGGCACCACTTCGTGGCCATTAAGGACCTGGAAGAGAGCTACAGCGCCGCACAGTTCGAGAGCGATGTGCTCGCTCTGCTCCCATCGCTATGGCAACATGGTGAATATGCCATTATGTGCGGCGGGTCAATGCTCTATGTCGACGCTGTGTGCCGTGGCATTGACCAGTTGCCCGACATCAGCCCCGAAGTGCGTGGCGCCGTCAAGGAGAAACTGCAACGCGACGGGCTGGAAAGCCTCGTGGCCGAATTGGAGCAGCTGGACCCGCAATATGCCTCGACGATTGACCGCAAAAACACCAGTCGTGTGTGCCACGGAGTGGAAATATGCCGCCAGGCCGGCGTGCCCTACTCCACCCTGCGCACCGGCACCGCCAAGCAGCGCGATTTCAACATCGTCAAGCTGGCACTCAATATCGGGCGCGAACAGTTATTTATCCGCATCAACCAGCGTGTGGACCGCATGATTGACATGGGGCTGGAACAAGAGGCCCGCGCAGTCTATCACTTGCGCCACCTCAACTCACTCAACACCGTGGGCATGAAAGAGATGTTTGCCATGTTTGACGGCACGATGGACCGCCACACCGCCATCGAGCGCATGAAGAAAAACACCCGCGTCTATGCAAAAAAACAGCTCACCTGGTACCGACGTGATAACGGCATCACATGGGTTGCCCCAGATGATGCCGTTACTACCGCTTTACAGCTTATTCACCGCTGATTGCATAACGGCCGCCGGCCATCGCATCAGTCAAGGATGAGCCTGATGACAGCGTTGACATCTGCGATATTGACCTCGCCATCGCCGTTCACATCAGCATCAGTATTCACATTGGTTGCCAAAGTCAAGATGGCATTGATGATGGCATTGACATCGGCAATGTTGATCTCGCCATCGTGGTTGACGTCACCGGCCACATCGGTATAATAGAAAATAATGTCGTCAACATAGGTAGCGGCGGACGAACCTCCGCCAATCATGGCAATGCGGAAGTAGGTGGGCTGGGATGCCGGCACATCGAGCACCCATGTGGCCAGAACCTGGCTCTTGGAGGGAACTTCGGCCAGCTCCAGGCTGTCGATGGTATTGACCCTGTGCCAGGGTGCGGCACCATCGACCGAATACTCCAGCGCATACTTGGCCAGCGAGGATGACTGGTTAAAGAATGAGGCCTGAGCCAGGAAAAAGTCATGATGCAGAGGCTGGGTACTGGAAATTGTACTGGGATTCTTCATCATCACAGCATTGGTACCGTTGCACAAAGTCTCTCCAGGTGCACGCACACCGCTCTTGTTGAAACTCCATGTGGTGAAGCGACCCGGAACATTCTTCTCGTTTGTTTTGTTGTTGGCCGTCATGGTCTCAAAATCCTCGACAAGGCTTTGGCACACGGGCAACACAAAGAAGGTTACCGGGGAATCGTCCTGGACACCTTCCCACATATTGAATTTCACAATCTGGTTGTCACTCTCATCATGCAAGACAAGGTAATAACGTCCCCACTCCTCAGGCGCAGTCATCTGCATCTCGAATGTCTTTACCGATTGAGCGGGAACCTGAATCTCATACATGTCACTGACCGCCACTTCCTGGCCGTCCTTGATCATTGAGAGATAAACATTGCCCAATGGGCCTTCGCCAGACGTCCACGGCATGTTGTAGGACAATGACACGCTAATGTCAAAGGGCTGGCCAATTGTGACGCCAGGCTGCACAATCATTGACTCCAAACTATAGGTGTTATACAAGAAACAATCCGACAAGAAGGCGGTGTCGTTGCGCACTTGCATCTTGACATAGACCTCCTTGCCGCTGTAGTCATACACTGGCTGGTCGCAGGCATTGCCATCCTCAAGCGAATAGGCCAATTTCAACTGATATTCGCCATCATTGAGTCGCTCAGGCAAGGTAATGGACACATTCTGTCCCGTTCTTCCCCATCCATTCAGGTAATGCTTGTAATCGAACAATTGGCCCATGAATTTCAAGCCAGTCTCGTTATAGGCATCCAGTGACATGTGTATCAAGGAATAATACCTCTTTCGGCCATTCTGATCGATATCGTATCCCGCCGTGTCCAGCGCATTTCCCTCGGCGATGAGTTGGTCAATGTTGAGGCTGACCTCATTGCCCAAGGGGACAGCCTGGGTCAACGGTATCATCTGGCTGCGGATGTACAGCACTTTGTCCACCTCATCGGCCCGGTAATCAGGCACCAGACCAAAAAGACCGTCTTGCATGTACTTGAAATCCATGCCCGATGTGGGCGCAAGAACCGACACAAGGAAATAGCCGTCAAAATTGCCACCCCATCCCCAGTTCACATGGTAGTAGCCCTTGGCATCAACGCCGTCGAGCACAAAGGCATGGCCCCCGTCAAATGCATATCCGCAATACATCACAGGGCGGCGGGCGCTCAATTCAGCAACCATCAGCTCGTCCCACTCGGCTGCGCTGTAATAGTCGCGGTTCAGCCAGTAGCATGTATTGGCATATTTGAAATAGCGTTTCAGAGCCTGAGAGGCAGCATATTCCGATGCACCGCTGCTGCTGCCATATCCCATATCCACCGAGATACCCACATCCGACATCAGCCGAGCAACCGCATCGCAAGACTCGGCACTGCTCGAGGCATCATAGCGGTCGAGCATCAAGTCCCATCGATAGACCGACTGGCTGTAGTCTGCACTGAGTTCGGTAACGGTCATATTATTCACATTGCACGTGTAGGAATGGCTGCCCACACCCACATCAGGCCACTGGTAATAATTCATCACCTGAGCAGTGGCGGTGGCCACACATCCTGTCACGGCACGGTTGATGTCGCCATTGGGCAGCGTGTAGGTGGGACAATAGTTATTGTAAGGCACGTCCTGATCCCACTGGGTGGACAAGAGGGGCTCCACGACTTGAGCACGCTTAGCGGGCACATGGGCTGCCACATCGTCGTGCGATTGCAGGAACGCGATCTGCCTGTTCATCTCGTTCAGCCAGTAGCGCACGGCATCAGGCAGGAGACCCTGCGAGAAATCCCCGCTGGCACCATGAGCCAGCACCTGGGGCAAGCGGTCATCACCTGCCACGACCACGAATCCACCCCGAGCGCCGCGGTCAAACACGAAGAAGCGCTCGTGCTCGGCCACATAGGCAAGACGGGTCGCAGTTGTACCAGCCTGAGTGGCGAAGTGGTATTTATCTTGCGAGAAAAAATTGTCGGCCACTTGACGGGCCTCGGCCTCGTTGACCGGCCCAGCCTGCAGACTGCATACCGCAGCCATTGATATCGCCAAGGCGAATAAAAAACGTTTCATAATTATATTTTGAGTAAAAAATATGTGATTGTGTTGCAAAAGTAATCATTCTTACCCTTTTGCACAAAGATTATTACCTCATTTTGTTATCACACTGCCGCAATGCCGTCAATCGAGCAACTGGGCAATGGTGTCGGCAACGCGGCGAGCGGTGGTGTAGTCCAGAGCCGCCTCGTTGGCACCAGGACGACCCATATAGAGGTCAGGATTGACATACTGCATCGCGCTTGCCTGCGGCTCACGTCCCGAGAAATGGAATTCGTGCAAACCAGTCTCCCTATAAAGCTGGCCGATATTCTGCTCGGTGACGCCACTGCCCGCCATCAGAATAATGCGTCCTGCTGCCTGGCGGTTCAATTTTGCCAACAATTCCGCTCCCTGGATAGCCTTGGGCTGCTGTCCGGAAGTCAAGATGCGGTCAAAGCCCAATTCGATGATGGACTCAAGAGCCTGCTCGGGATTTGCAGCACGGTCAAATGCCCGATGACAGGTCACACTCATCCCCTTGCTGCACTCCATCAAGTAACGGTTTTTCTCCATGTCGATGGAGCCATCGGCATTCAGGCAGCCGAACACCACACCATCCACACCCAAGTCCCGGCACACGGCAATGTCGGCTGCCATGCGCTCCACCTCCAGGTCGCTGTAAAGGAAATCCCCGCCGCGAGGGCGAATGATCACATGCAATCGTGTGGTCGTGAGCACCCGGCGTGCCACCTTTATTTCACCATAACTGGGTGTTGTTCCCCCCTCGGGGATGCCGGCACACAACTCCACGCGGTCGGCACCGCCCTCTTGTGCCGCGATGCAGGATTCAACACCGTTGGCACATACTTCTACCATAAAATCTTCTCGTTTCATGCGGTAGGTATTAAAATATTATTCCAGGATTATCATGAAATCACTTGCGGGAACTCATGGCATGCAGCGCAGCACGATGAGCTCCCGCAAGTTGCTTGTTTTGCTTGAAAATTACTTGAACAGGTAAGTTGTCACACTCTCATGGCCCAGGAAGAAGGCCTTGGCCTTGATAACCTGCGGTTGATTCTTGACAGGCACCGGAGCCGTCCAGCGAGCCGATTCGATCGTGGGTTCGCTGCCATCGAGGGTGTAAGTAACCAATTCATCAGGATACTGGGTATTGATTTCCAACATACCATCCACCAGCTTGATGCCCGGAGGACCCACACGGAAGTTGAAGCCCATGCTATGCAGCAACGGCAACTCGCGGGTACCGATCTTGAGATTGTACTGATGGCGGGCTTCGCTGTAGGCGGCTGTGTTGGTCAAGTCCTTACTCCACTCGGGTATGGCGGTCCATGCACGCTCGCTCACGCCCATCATCTTGGGCAACATCATGTACTGCACCTCATCAAAGCTGCGCAGGGTCTCACCCCACAGTTGAGCCTGAACGCCGATAATATTCTCGGGTTTCTCGAGCTTGACCTTGCCATCGCCAGCCGTGGTGATGTTGATGGGAGTGCCGTCAACAGCGGTGCGGGCCGACGCGTAGATGTTGGCGGGCAATGCGCACCAGGCATCAAACTCATCCACCTTGCCGCCCCAGTGCAGACCCTGCTCGTTCTGGTGCCAACTGTAGGCCATATCCATATAGAAGTTGGTCACATTGGACAGGATCACAGGATAGCCATCGTTTGCCAGGCGGTAAGGCACATCACTGTGCGAACCCACGGTACTCCATGCATTCACACCTGCCACACGAGGAGTCATGACGGCATTGAACTCGGGCTTGTGATCCAAGGCCACTTCCTGCCACCCCTCGATGCGGATTTTGCGGGCTTCAAGCAGGGCGCTGATGCGCTTGATGTAATATTCGCTCACCTCGTGCTGGGTCTTGAGCCCCTCGCGTTGCATGAGAGCCTGGACATCGGGGCTCTTGGCCCATGCGCCCTGGGGAACCTCGTCGCCGCCCAGATGGACGATTTCGAGCTTGAGGCCAGCCTCTTTGTACATGAGCTGCAACTCGGCAACGATACGATCAACAAAACGGTAAACATCATCGCTGGCTACGTTGAGCACGTTATCATGATAGGACTGTGCGGAGGTATAAACGCTCTCGTTCTTCTCGTCCCACAAGCGGAATTGCTCGGCACCAGGGTTGCTCATGGCGCGATTCTTCATCGCCACAATTGCAGCACGGGCATGGCCAGGAGTCTCGATCTCGGGGATGATGCGGATGCCGCGTGCCCACGCATACCTCAACAGGTCGATAAACTCAGCACGTGTCAGATAGCCGTTGGCACACTGCGACTGGTCATCAGGATTACCGTTCCCGTCAAAAATCTGAGCCAGATATCCCTTCTCGTCGAGCGTGGCGCCGCGTCGCGAAGCCACTTGAGTCAACTCGGGGAAACCAGGTATCTCAAGACGCCATGCCTCATCATCGGTGAAGTGGAACTGCACGGTATTGAATTTGTAATAGGCCAGCAGATCGATAAAACGCTTCATCTGGTCACGTTTTGCCACATGGTTACGGGCAATGTCGAGCATGACACCCCTGTAGCCAAAGTCGGGCCAGTCGATAACGAAGCAATTCTGCAGACGATGCCCCTTGCTGTGGTCGAGCGCTGCGACAAGAGTCGTCACACCATTCATCAGGGCAGCCTGAGTCACACCCATGATGGTGATCTCGCCATCATGAACACGCAGGCTGTAATACTCACGATTGCTACTCAACTTCTTGTCAAGCAACAACTTGATGACGGTGCCCTGCCCACTGGATGCATAGATGCCACGTTTTTTCAGCTCACTTGCAAGCAGGTTCTTGGCCCTTTTATAGCCACCCCACTGGAACATCTTGCCCGTCTTGATGGTCACGAGACTGCCCACCTGGGTGAAGCCGTCCTCAATGTCCACCTGCTTGGGAGCGGGAAAAATGTCGTAGTCGTTACCCGTATAGCCGTCGCCAAAGCCATTGATGGCCTCGTTGTAGGCATACATGTAATTGCCGTCGGGATAAGCCTTGTGGTCACGCCACTGCCCGGGTTTGTCAAGAGGCGAGCAATGGATGTTCACCGCCTGTGGATGAGCCATATCGCCAGCCATCACCACATGACCGCCAGCAGGCATGAAACACTTGCTCACAAACGAGCCGTCCATGAGCATGTCGATCACCAGCGAGTCGCCTGCCGCGAGAGCCTTGTAACTGGCATTGGGCTTGATGCGGTAATAGGTAGTGGAGACCTCCTCGATGTCAACAGGACAGCCTGCCGGAAGGGTTACCGAACGCGAGAACTGGTTAAAGAAGAACTGCCAGTCGCTGCCGAGCGCCTGCCCGGTCACATTCTTGATGACAAAACGCGAACTGTAGTTACCAGCCGCCGTGTTGTTCTGCCCCATGTGCCAATCCACCGCAATGGGCGACTGGCCACTCATGGTCATGGCAGCCACGGCAAGAGTCAGAGTAGTCAATAACTTGGTCATTTTCATTTCGATATATTGTTTTGTTGTAATATGCTGTCAAGCAGGTTGCCACACGCATCCTCGAGCAAGTCGAGCACGAGTTCAAAACCCTCGCTCCCCTCGTAGTAGGGGTCAGGCACATAATCATAATGAGGGTACTGGCGAATGTAGTCGCCCATCATCACCACCTTGTCCTGCTGCTCGATAGTCGCTGCCCTGTCGCACAGGTCACTGACGTTGGCGGCATCCATGCCAACGATTAAGTCAAAATCCTCAAAATCAGATAACTGCACCCGCCTGGCACGATGAGTCAACTCATAGCCGCGCGGACGGGCATGCACGCGCATGCGCTTGTCTGGAAGGTCGCCAATGTGATAGCCACCGGTTCCGGCCGAGTCGATGTAGAAACAGTCGCTCAGCCCCCGCTCGTCCACCATGCGCTGCATGACGGCCTGAGCCGCCGGCGACCGGCAGATATTGCCTAGACAGACAAAAAGGACACTGTATTTTAAAGGCCCGTTCATATTGAAGGTGCAATATTACAAAAAATGTGGCAATTTTGATACTTGTAGATATGGTTTTTTCATTATTTATGCGTAACTTTGCTTGCTCAAAACAAGAAACTACCATATAGAGAGATGAACCGAAACATCTTGCGCCTGCTGCCGCTGCTGTTGCTCATGGGTCTTGCCATGGCAAGCGGCACCTCGTGTGGCCATGGCAGCAAGGAGCAACAAGATACCACCGCATGGGACTACAAGGCTCCGCCGCCCATGCCTGTTAACCGCAGCATCACCGGCGACAGCATGGGCCTCATCGCCAATGCTGAAATTCACCGTCTGCCCACCTATATCGAGCAACGACCGCTCAAAGAAATCTTCAACGACAGCAATTACCTGCAACTCGAGGCTGCCGAGAAGAATGGCTTCAAACCCATCACAAGCCTTCATGACGCTTACCAAATCGACAAGCCGTTGATCAGGATTTTCTCTTGTGACGCCTATATGCTTGACGACCTATCGGCGTCGGTGCCCTACCTTGTCCCCAAAGCGGCACAACTGCTCAAGGAGATAGGTTATGCGTTCCAGGACAGCATACGCCAGCGCGGCGGCAAATCCTACCGCATCAAGGTGACCAGCGTCACTCGAACCGTCTACAGTGTGTCTAAACTCATGCGCCACAACCGGTCGGCCACCGAGAACTCCTGCCATCGCTTTGGCACCACGTTCGACATCAGCTGGGTGAAGTTTGACTGTCTGGATCCGACTATGGTCGTATCCCTTGAAGATTTGAAAAACATCCTTGCCGAGGTCGTACAGGACTTCAGGCGGCAAGGTAGATGCTATGCCATCTTTGAACGCAAGTCAGGATGCCTGCACATCACCGTGAGATAAAACATCAACAATATACTATTCAATTAACATCAACCCATGACCTTACAACAAACCATAGCCGAATACCTGAAATATACAGGTCACAAAGGCTTAGACATCAGCGCCGCGCTCATCGATTGCGATGGCGTACTCTATGACTCAATGAAGTACCATACCCAAGCCTGGGTAAAACTCATGAAGAAAAACGGCATCAAGTGCACCCGCGACGAGTTCTATGAACTTGAGGGCATGACCGGAAGCGAAATCATCAAGATGAAATTCAAGACCGGTGCCGGAAAAAACATTACCGACGACGAGGCGTTGGCCCTCTACGGCGTGAAAACGCGCTACTTCAGGGAACTGGGCGAGGCTCCCGTCATGCCCGGAGCCACCAGAGTGCTCGAGGTGCTTAAAGAAGCCGACGTGGACCGCATCCTTGTCACCGGTTCACAACAAGACACGTTGCTGGAGCGCATCGACAAGGACTTCCCTGGCCTCTTCGGCGAGGTGAAAGTCACCGGGCACGACGTTCGCAAGGGCAAACCCAATCCCGAACCATACCTCAAAGCCATGAGCAAAGCCGAGAAGAAATCCAACCAGTGTATCGTCATCGAGAATGCCCCCCTGGGCGTGCAAGCCGCTCATGCAGCCGGCTGCTTCACCATCGGCGTGACCACAGGGCCGATTCCCGAGAAAGACCTGTACAAGGCTGGCGCCGACCTCGTCTACAAGAACATGGACGAACTGGCCGCAGCGCTGCCCTCACTGCTCGTGGCCTTGTCCATGATTAAAGCCTGACACTTTACTGAAGGATAAAAGGACAAGCAAAGACAATCATCTGATCATCCACGCGGTAATCGCATTGTCTTGCTTGTCTTTTTTGCTTTATAAACCTACAGCAGATGCAGAACCTCATTTTCACAAATAACGTCGAGAGCGCCATTGAGCGACTGTCGACATGCGGCGGCCACAACTTGACGGTGTGGATAGCCGATGTCAACACTTCCCGGCTCATAACACCCACCCCGCCCTGTCTTATCACCATCCCCGATGGCGACGACAACAAGACGCTGGCAACAGTCGCCCAGGTGTGGAACGAGATGGAACGTCTGGGCGTGACACGTCACTCGCTGATCATCAATCTGGGCGGCGGCATGGTGACCGACCTGGGCGGATTTGCCGCGGCATCCTTCAAGCGCGGTGTGAGGTTCATCAATGTGCCCACCACCCTGCTGGGTGCCGTCGATGCTGCCGTGGGTGGCAAGACGGGGTTCAATTACAATGGCTTGAAAAACGAGATTGGTGCCTTTGCGCCTGCCAGCGACGTGATTATCTCGACACGCTATCTCGACACGCTACCCCAGCAGGAGATGAAATCTGGCTTCGCCGAGGTCATCAAGCACGCCATGCTGAGCGACCGCGGCGAGTTCCTGCGCCTGCTGGAGCATGATTTCAACGCCCCCATCAACCATGACGACCTGTTGGAAAGACTGCGCCGCTCGGTGCAGGTCAAGGTGGATATTGTTACCCGTGACCCCCATGAACAGGGCGAACGCAAAGCCCTCAACCTGGGGCATACCATCGGCCATGCCCTTGAGAGCCTGGCGATAAAGCGCCAGAAGCCTGTTCCACACGGTTACGCCGTGGCTTGGGGACTGGTGGCCGAAGCCGTGCTTTCTCACATCAAATCTGGATTTCCCAGCGAGGATGTGCACCTGCTGGGTAACTTTGTGCGTGACAATTACCGTGATTTCCCCTTCACCTGCGATGACTATGACGAATTACTGGAGTTGATGCGCCACGACAAGAAGAGCCGCGATGGCGAAATCACCTGCACCCTGCTACGCGCCATCGGCAATTACCACATCGACCAAGCCATCACACCCGACGACGCCACCACTGCCCTCGACATCCTGCGCGACCACATGGGCCAGTGATCAGCGCCAGTGCCACAGGCGGGAAACGGCATGGGTGATGGTGCGCAAACGCAGGTCCTTGCCCAGGACGACCAGCATCACGGCGAAGAGGATGAAGAGGATACCGACAATCAAACGCGGTGTGAGCACCTCACCGAAGACCACCACGCCGATAGTCACCGCCGTGAGCGGTTCCAGCGCGCCCAGGATAGCCGTGGGCGTGGCACCCACATGATGCACGGCCACCGTCATGAACACCAGCGAGAGAATGGTGGGCACGATGCTGAGCCACACGGCAAACGACCATGCGCGGGCCGACGGCAAGGCATGCAGATACAATTCGGGCGACGTGAACGAGTAGAGCACCAGCGTGACCTCACACACCAGCATGGCATAGAAGGTGACCTTGAAGGACGACATCTTGATGCTCGACTGATTCACCACGATGATATAGATGGCATAGGCCAACGAGGAGAGGATGCACAGCACAATGCCTATCATGCTCAACGACACCCCTTCTCCTCCCTTGTAGAGCAACCCGATGCCCACAAGCGATAGCACAATGGCAACGACGGTCATCACAGTAACGCGTTCCTTGAAAAACACCGCCATCATCACCGCCACCATCACGGGATAGACAAACAGGATGGTCGAGGCGATTCCCGCATCCATGAAGTGGAAACTCTGGTAATAGGTGATGCTCGAGGCCGCAAACAGGATGCCCAGCGAGAACAGCACCTTGAATTCATGACGGGTGACCTTGAAGTCGATGCGCTTGATCAGCATAACTACTGCCAGCAAGATGACGGCAAGGCCGAAACGGTGGGCCAGCACTGTCGCCGTGTTAACACCTTCCTCATATAGCGGCAGCGCGCCAAAGGGGTTTGTGCCATAGCACACAGCCGACAGGATGGCGCACACAATGCCTATGGCTTTAGACTTCTTCATCGCAAGTTGATTCAAAGTTCATGGTCGTGCGTGTCTACCGTTTGTATCGGCTCATCTCATAGAGGGCGGGCAACGCCTTGCCGTTGGCACTGTCAAACAGGCCGCGGTTCAAGCCCCAGTTGCCGTTTTCAAAGCGTGTGCCATAACGGTTCTCCTCGGGATACCACCAGAAGAGGCCCGTCACATGTTCATGACGGTTCAACTCCTCAACCAATCGGGCGGTAAACTCACGCTGGCCCTCGATGGTGCCGGGCAGGCAATGGGAAAAATCCTCTTCGCCACGGTTCACGCCGTCATGCTGATAGTAATAAGCCGCCTCGACAATCATGACGGGCTTGTCGGGGAAACGGACAGCCAGCGAATCGAGCGTGGCACCCAGGTTGGGAATCGTGCCGTGCCACATGGGATAGTAACTCAAGCCAATGATGTCATAGTCCACACCAGCTGCCGCCAAGCGGTCATAGTAGTTGCGGGTCATTTCCCACACGCCGGCTTTCTCGGTATGGATGATGATGCCCGCAGCGGGACACACCTCACGGCACGCCTTGCAGCCCGCCTTGAGCAAACGTGTGAACACGTCCCAATTATCGGCCTTCATCGGGTCCACACGGCCAACAGGCCAGTCCATGCCGTAGGTAATCTCGTTGCCCACCTGAATGGTCGCTGGCACGATGCCAGCCGCCTTCAGGGTCAACAGGCAATGGCGGGTATAGCGGTAGATGCTGTCGGCCAGTGCCTTGGGTTCAAGCCCCTTCCAACGCTTGGGTGTGAACTGCTTGGCCGGGTCGGCCCAGGTGTCGCTATAGTGAAAATCCAGCATCACCTCAAAGCCGCGCGCCTTGATGGTCTTGCACAGATCAACGACATAATCCAGGCTCTGGCACACGCCCTCGTCATGATGGCGGCCAGGGGCATTCTGCGGATCGACAAACAGGCGCACACGCATCATGTTCCAGCCCTGCTGCATGAACAGGTCATACGGGTCGACGGTCACGCCGCATGAGTCCTTATAAATCACGCCATTGCGGGCATTTGATGACATCATTGAGATATCGCCGCCCAGCCATGATCGGGCCACCGATGGCACAAACGAGGCCACCGCCAGCATCATCACTAGTAATTGTCTTATCATACCTGCTTGAATTAAATGATTCCAAAACTAAAAAAAGTGCCGACAATCAATGATCATCAGCACTTTTTGCGATGTCGGGGTGACTAGATTCGAACTAGCGACCCCACGCCCCCCAGACGCGTACTCTAACCGGACTGAGCTACACCCCGATCGCACTTGCCGAAACGCAATTGTTTCGTAAAGCGGTGCAAAGGTAATGCTGATTCTGGAACTGACCAAATTTTTTTGCGACTTTTTTACCCACAAAAATCGCAGTTATGTATCAAACCATTGAAAACCAATAAAATAATAGAGACGCATTTTTTTGCGTCTCTATCTGAATTTATCCTAATATGGTGGATCAAAATCTCCTTGATGAGCTTTACTCGGCCTTGCCGTCGCTACCCAGCACCTCAATGATCTTGTGCTTGTAGAG
>CAMJZI010000004.1 GCA_946410185.1 uncultured Porphyromonadaceae bacterium | reverse complement strand
AAAGATAGTGTATTTATCCATTTAACATGTCGTTTTCCCACTTAAAAGGTCAAGAAAAACTTGTTTTTTCCATCATTCTTTTGGATTTTCATTTAATATCAGTATTTTTGTATTCATTAACCTAACAACTTATCACTTAACAACCATTTCTAAATATGATAAGACAGCGATATATCTTCATGGCAATCCTGTTTGCGGTGATTGCACTGGTGCCGTTCAACTTGCGGGCACAGTTTAACTGGCCATATGCCATTCAAGACGGAGCCATTATCACCCAGGTGCCGGAACGTCCGGCTGGCCAGCAGTCGGCGCTGGGTCTTGCCGTTGACAAGATTCCGGTCGTGCGAGTGGCCTTTGTGGGGCTTGGAATGCGTGGACCCGATGCTGTGGAGCGCTGGACCCACATCCCCGGCATCGAAGTAAAAGCCCTGTGTGACTATGAGCGCGACCGCGCCGAGGCTTGTCAAGAGATACTGCGCAAGGCCTCAATGCCCGCTGCCGATGTCTATTACGGTGAGGAGGGCTACAAAGACCTGTGCCGTCGCAACGACATCGACCTGGTGTATATCGCCACCGACTGGCTCCACCACTACCTGGTGGCACGCGAGGCGCTCGAACATGGGCACCACGTGGCCATCGAAGTGCCCTCGGCAATGAACCTGACCGAAATCTGGTCACTCATCAACCTGAGCGAGAGCAAGCGCCTGCATGTGATGATGCTCGAGAATTGCTGTTATGACTTCTTCGAGCTCAATTCGCTCTACATGGCTCAGCAGGGCTTACTGGGCGAGATCATCTATGTGCAAGGAGCCTACCGCCATGAGCTCTCGCCCTACTGGGACGCCTACTGGAAACATGGTGCCGATGACAAACTGGGATGGCGACTGGACTACAACAGCAAGTACCGTGGCGACCTCTACCCCACCCACGGCCTTGGGCCCATTGCCCAGGTGCTGAACATTCACCGCGGCGACCGCATGAAAACGCTCGTGGCCATGGACACCCGCTCGTTCAATGGCAAGGAACTGGTGAAAAGCCGCACAGGAGAGGAGTGCCCCGACTTCAAGAACGGGGACCACACCACCACGCTCATCTCGACCGAGCTGGGCAAGGTCATCGAGGTGCATCACAACGTGATGACGCCACAACCCTATAACCGCATGTATCAACTCACGGGCACCAAAGGCTTTGCAAACAAATACCCCAGTGAGGGTTATGCACTGGCCACCAGCGAAATGGCAAAAGCTGGAATCCACGTCAGCAAAGACTATACGGGCCATTCCTACTTGAACAAAGAGGACACCCAGTCACTCCTGGAATCGTTCACCTCTCCTCTCGTGACCCGTTATGGCGAGGAAGCCCGCGAAGTGGGCGGCCACGGCGGCATGGACTTTATCATGGACGCGCGCCTGGTCTATTGCCTGCAGAACGGACTGCCGCTCGACATCGATGTCTATGACCTGGCCGAGTGGTGCTGCCTGGCAGAACTGGGCAGCCTCTCGATGGACAACGGCAACAAGCCCGTGCAGGTGCCCGATTTCACCCGCGGCGAGTGGAATAAAACCCAGGGGTACCGCCACGCCATGGCCACACCTGAGGACGAAGCCGCTACCCGTGTCGCCGCTAAAGCCTTCACCCAGCAGTTGAAGGCCAAGGGCGCCAAGTATTGGGAAAAAGTGGCCAAGCAGGAAGCCAAGAGAGCAAAAAACAAAAAGAATTAATCCATTGCTTTATGGGAACGATTGACACTGCCGGGATTCTGGCACAATTTGAGATATTGGGGACGGTCAAGGAAGTCAAGCCGCTTGGCAATGGACTCATCAACGACACCTATCACGTCGTGACCGATGGTGATGCGCCCGACTATGTGCTGCAACGCATCAACAACGCCATCTTCCTGGACGTGGACCTGCTGCAACACAACATCGAGGTCGTGACTGCCCACATCCGCCTCAAATTGGAGGCCTCAGCCACTGATGACATCAATCGCAAGGTGCTACAGTTCGTCAAGGCCCGCAGCGGCAAGACCTATTACCGCGATGAGGCCGACCGTTACTGGCGCGTAATGATATACATCCCCGACACGGTCACGCACGAAGCCGTCACGCCCGAACATGCTCATGATTGCGGCAAGGCCTTCGGCCACTTCGAGAAAATGCTGGTCGATGTGCCCGAGCCACTGGGCGAGACCATTCCCGATTTCCATAACATGGAACTGCGCATGCGACAATTGCGCGAGGCCGTCAAGAACAATGCCGCCGGGCGCCTCGCTGAGGTGCGCGACATCGTCGAGAAACTGGAACGTGATGCCGACGAGATGTGCCAGGCTGAGCGACTTCATCGCGAGGGCAAGTTGCCCAAGCGAATCTGTCACTGCGACACCAAGGTCAACAACATGCTGTTTGACCAGCAGGGCCAGGTGCTGTGCGTCATTGACCTCGACACGGTGATGCCGTCGTTCATTTTCTCGGACTACGGCGACTTCCTGCGCACCGGGGCCAACTTCACTGCCGAGGACGACCCCGACCTGTCCCGTGTGGGCTTCAACGAGGAAATTTTCAAGGCCTTCACCACTGGCTATCTTGAGTCGGCCCGCGAGTTCCTCACGCCCCTTGAAATCGAGATGTTGCCCTATGCCGTAGCGCTGTTCCCCTTCATGCAGTGCGTGCGGTTCCTCACCGACTACCTGAACGGCGATACTTACTACAAAATCAAGTATCCCGCTCACAACCTGGACCGCACCCGCAACCAGCTCGCCCTCTACCGCGACGTGCGCTGCCACGACCAGATGATGGCCGCCTTCATCCACAGCCTGTTATAGGTTTTTTGACAAGAAATAGCGAGTTTAGAGAAAAAACAGAAGTACAAAGGTGCCTTTACCGAGCTATACGTCTGCATGCAGATGCAAGGGACACATTTGCCTTTGTTCTATTATAGCGCAGAAAATTCCCGCATTGAATTGGATTATGTTATCCAAATTGGCACAGAGGCTTATCCCGTCGAAGTGAAAGCCGAGGAAAATGTTCATGCCAAATCGATGAAGACCTTCCTTTCCAAAAACACGACCTTAAACGGCATTCTGCTGTCGATGAAACCACACTCATATAGTGACAGGCTGGAGCGCATTCCTTTGTACGCATTCCGAGAAGAATTCATCCGAAGGGACCAGAGCCAAGAATAGGAAAGAACCTATTACTGCAATGAAAAGTTTGTGATGGATGTCACCTTTTGGCTTTTTGATCTGTTATGTAAGTGACCGGTTCAATAAGTCAAAAGTTTAACGTCATAATTCAATAAAAAAATGGAACATCTGTTTAGAATATTAGTGCCGATTGCAATATGTTGCGTCCTTCCCATCATGCTCGTATGGTTTAGTGTTCGCAAGAAGATGAATAAGACCAATCAACGCACACAAATCGTGCTGGCCGCCCTCGAGAAGAATCCTGGAATGGACATCGAAGAACTCATGAAGAAGATTTCGCATAAGCCCATGTTGCTGAAGGAGAAACTGCTCACTAAACTGCTTTGGGGATGCCTCACCACACTGCTTGGCATCGGCTTGATAGGCCTTGGTGCATGGCTTGGCTATGTGGGCGGTGGCGGCACCGATGACCCGTTCGCTTCTGTATGCTTCGGCTTGATAGCCCTCGGGGTGGGTATCGCCTTCCTCATCAATTATTTCGTGGGCAAGAAAATGCTTGCCAAGGAGATAGAGGCCGAGGAGAAAATGTTGATGGGCGAGGCGTAACCTGTGACCCGCGAAGTGTTCATATCGCATGTCGAGCGTGAGCAAGAGGCCCTGCGAGGCTTCTTGCTCGCCCTGTGCTGCGGCAACAAGGACGATGCCGACGACCTGGCCCAGGATGCCCTGGTCAAAGCCTACCTCTCGCTGACGGGTTATCAGAATAAAGGGAAGTTCCGCTCGTGGCTTTTCAAGATTGCCTGCAACACCTTCCTCAACCACAAGGCAAGTTGCCGCACGATGGACAGCATCGATGAAGCGCGGACCTTCATCGGCGACAACGAGGCCGATGCTACCTATGAACATCAGGACCTCTACCTGGCCCTTCGCACACTGCCGCCCAAGGAACGCTCGGCCATCACGCTGTTTTACCTCAACGGATACAGCATCAAGGAGATTGCAACAATCACCGAGACGACCGAAGGTGCCGTCAAGCAGCAACTCTCCCGGGGACGAGACAAACTTAAATCAAGACTACAGTTATGAACAAAGATAACGCCCTCGAGGAACTTTTCCTCGCCCAGAAACCGCATTTCGACGACCATGACGCCTTCATGGCATCGCTCACCAAGCGCCTGGATGCTGTGGAATATATCAAGCAGCATCAAGAAGCGACCCTGCGTCGCTACAAGGTGGCTATGGTGGCAGCATTCATTGCAGGAATCATGGGAGGATGCATCGCCATGGCCTACATCCTATCGGTACCAATGGATGTTCCTGTCTTTTCCTTCAAGACTCAATTTGCACTGGTGCAATGGCTGATTAATAACTCTCGGTTGATTACCGTCACAACTATCATGTTACTTACGACATTGGGCATCGCTGCATTCATCACTAATATTCAGTAAATCAAAACTATGCGCTCTGCTTTGCGCAACTTTAATAACTAAGAAATCATGGATGTATTTGAAATGAAATTCTCGAAGGTGTTCCCGCTGCTCATTGCCAAGGCTGAGCGGAAAGGGCGGTCGATTGAAGAAGTGTATGCCGTGACAACATGGCTGACCGGCTACACCAACGATGAACTGGATGCCCTGCTCAAGAGCAAATCATCCTACGGTGACTTTCTAGACCACGCGCCAGCCATGAATCCTGCCCGCCTGAACGTGAAGGGTACCATCTGCGGCGTGCGCATCGAGGAAATCGAAGACGCCAGGATGCGTGACCTGCGAGTCCTTGACAAGCTTGTCGATGAACTTGCCAAGGGCAAACCCCTTGACAAAATCCTCAATAAATACAGAGGATAGCCCATCAAGGAGACAACGTGATGCTCAGGATTTCTTTTTGTACTTGGCCTTGACGATGTTGTAGGAGTTACGGGTGAGTTCCTGCAAGAGGTCATCGGGGGCTGTGCAAGGGTTTATGCCTATCCAGTGCTTTGATGACATATTAAAGGGTTTGCCGATGCAATCGTGAGCGGCACGCAGTTCGTCGATACGGTCCGGCTGACACTTGAGGGTGACGACGCTGAAATCATCACAATCGAAGAATGAGAACATGTGGCCGTGAACATAGAACACCAGCACGCCACTGGCATAGCGGAATGCAGTGAAAGGGAGTTTCTCTTCCACATCGTCGCCCAACGAGAGGCAAAACTCCCTGTAATCTTCAATATTCATCTCAGATGTCTTTTCCCATAGCGTAGGCAACCTGCAGCTTGTGGTTGCCCTGGATGTCGCGGGCATCGTTCACGCCGCCGCAGAACAGCGTTCCAGCCAACCGGCTCTTGGGATAGCAGTCGATCCAGCCCATCAGGCCAGCCTCGGCACGCTGGGGAACGTGTGGCTCGTCCTCGGCGGCGGTAGTCAGCAGATAAACGTCGCGGAACTGGTAATCCAGCGGGTACATGGCGTTCATGCGGTCGATGAGAGTCTTCATCTGGCCGCTCATTTCATAGTAGTAGATGGGGGTTGCCCACACCACGGCATCGGCTTTCAGAACCTGGGCCATAATGTCGTTCACATCATCGTTGATGACGCAACGGCCCAACTTTTGACAGGCCAGGCAACCCTTGCAGAACTGGATGTTCTTGCCCACAAGAGAGATCTTCTCGACCTCGTTGCCAGCGGCAACAGCGCCTTCGATAAAGCTATCAGCGAGTATGTCGCTGTTTGAGCCCGGGCGCAGACTTGTTGAAATCACGATTACTTTCTTCATATTATAATTGATTCAATAGATATTTTGACTTGTGTCAAGCCCACTGGAAATTCTCGGTTCCAGCGGCGACCTCAAAGTGATACTTGACGATTCCCAGATCCATGTGGGTATAGCCCACGATAGAGAAATGGCGCTTGGCAAGGACGCGGGGCAGTTGGCCCGGATCGGTGGGCTGCAACTCGAAGGAAAACTTCTGCTGGTTGATGGCGGTGGGGGCCAGCAGGGCGGCTTCGACACCGCGGCGGAACCATTCGGGCGAGTTCCCGTCCACATTGCTCACCTGGTCGATGCGCTTTACCTTGTGCGACACGCCCTGCGTCTCGCCGTAGCCGATGGAGATGTAGGCCTTGATGACCTCTCCCTCGTTGAGAACATAGGTGCCCGGCACCTTGGTGTAACTCAGGCCTACCCAGCAGGTGTTCAACCCGATGGCTTGGGCAAAAAGCACAAGTTGCTCGCCATAGTAGCCAATGCGGTAGTCCAGGTCGCCGGCCTTCACGCCAGCCATGACCAGATAATTGGTCACACCACGGAATTTGCCGTAGCGGGCCAGCGGTCCCAAGAAAGCCTTCGGCTCGTTCTGTATCAACTGGATGTGCAGCTGCCCCTCACGGTTCAACCCTGCAATCATGTCTTGCAGCTGGCGGGCATGGTCATCGGATAACGGCTGCTCCTTGTAATACCTCACACTGTGGCGGGCTTGAATTGCTTCTTGTAGCGTCATCATTGCTTAATTGGTTAAAGGGTTTTATACAGGATAGGTTAGCGCGTCCGAAGGCCAGCCGGTAACGTTGTGGCCCGTGTCCAAGCGTTGGATGGCCTGTAAATCGTCGCCGCTGAGCGTGAAATCAAACAAATCAATGTTCTCGCGCATGCGCTCCACATGGGTGGTCTTAGGGATGACTATAATGCCTTGCTGAACAAGGAATCTGAGGGCAACCTGGGCAGCCGTCTTACCGTATTGCCGGCCAATGGCTGTCAAGGTAGCATTCTTGAAAATGCCATGTTTGCCCTCGGCCAGCGGGCTCCAGGCCTCGAGATCCACGCCATAGGGGCGCAAGTACTTAAGCATCTCACGCTGCTGGTAGAGCACGCTGGTCTCGCACTGGTTGACCACGGGCATCACGTCTCCCGACTCGACAATCGCGGGGAATGAGTTAGGATAGAAATTAGACACGCCAATGGCGCGGAAAAGCCCCTGCTTGTACAATTCCTCCAGTGCCCGCCACATCACGGCAGGACGTCCCACGGGCCAGTGCAACAACATCAGGTCGGCATAGTCGAGACGCAACTCCCGCATCGAGTGTTCCACCGTGCGCATCGTTTCGTCACGAGTGTAACACGGCTCGCATATCTTGGTCGTGACAAACAGTTGCTCGCGGGGAACGCCACAAGCACGGACCGCATCGCCCACACCCCGCTCATTGTAATACATCGCCGCTGTGTCGATGCTTCGATAGCCCACGCTGATGGCGTCTTCTACCACCCGTTGCGTTTCTCGCTCTGGAATGTCATACACCCCCAGCCCCACCATCGGCATCTCCGCACCATTATTCAACGTCTTGTATTCCATACTTTTTAAGTAATTCTCACTCAAAAAAACAAATCAACAGGTCCGTACATCCTGTTTCCCCTGGATGCGTGCCGTGATGGCACGGGCATCCTCCAAGAGGTTCCAGATGCCGTCCTCGCTGAGGACGCCCCGCTTCAGGTCATCGGGCAGCAGACCCGCCTCGTCATCGGCCAAGTCTTGCTTCCACAGGTCGCTACCGTAATACTCGTCGAGGGCGGCAATGGCCTCTTGTACTGACTCCCACTTGTCGAGGGCGGCCTCGAGGCGCTTGGCAGCTGCTACGGCAGCATTGAGGTGGCGCTCCATCCTCCTGATGCGCGCGATTTGCTGTTTATTGTCCTTCATTCAGTATTCACTTGATGTATTTTACCTTGGAATCATCACGGGGCTTGGCCTGGGGCTGCTCGGCGGGATAACCGATGGCAATGATGTAGTTGAGTTTGTAGTCCTCGGGGATGTCGAGGCGATCAAGGAAGAATTTACAATTCTCATTGGCCAGCAAGAAACGTACAGGGCCGCCCAGGCAACATGTGCCCAGCCCCAACGACTGTGCCGCCAGCATCATGTTCTCACCCAGCAATCCTGCATCAAGTTCTCCCCCACCCTGAGCCGGGGTGCATACGCAGATCAAGTTAGGCGCGTTGCGGAACATATTCTTGAAATTCGGGTCACGCTTCACCTGCTCAGGATTCTCCTGCATGAACACCTTGTTCACATCGGCAATGAGCTGCTGGTCTTCGACCACTCGAATCACCCATGGCTGGCGATTCATGCCACTGGGGGCATTGATGCCTGCACGCACCACAACTGCCAGTTTCTCATGTTCAACGGGCTTGTCCATGTACTGGCGCACCGAACGCCGCGCCATAATCGTGTTCAACACTTCGTTCTCATACACATCCTGCGCCGTGAGCGCCATCACGCCAAGCATAGCCATCACACACAAAATAAAACGTTTCATCATAATATATACTTTCTCAAAATCGTCGTTGTTTCTTTTTCCTGATAAGACAGGTCACACGATCTCGTCGAGGGCTCCCGTCACCGAGTCGATAATAAAGCCGCGAACCACGACATCCTTGGGGACGAGCGGATGGCTCTTGATTGCGGCCACGGTCTTGCGTACCGACTCGGGAGTGTCCTTAAAGCCTTCCAGCCAGTGGTCCAAGTCGATGCCGCACTGACGGATGGTGTCGAGAGTCTGGTCGGTAACTCCGCGGGCAATCATCTCGTGATGGAAGTGATCATAACTCATGTGACAGGCGCCACAGCTGCTGTGTGCCACTACCATGACGTGCTGCACGCCCAACTCATAAATGGCAACAATGAGGCTGCGCATAGCCGAGTCGAATGGTGAAATCACAAGGCCTCCCGCATTCTTGATGATTTTGGCATCCCCGTTTTTCAGGCCCAATGCTGCAGGGAGCAGTTCGGTCAGCCTGGTGTCCATGCATGAGAGCACCGCCAACTTTTTGTCAGGGTATTTATCGGCCAGGTACTGCTCGTATCCCTTGCTGGCGACAAATGCCTTGTTAAACTCGATAATCTTGTCGATCATGAACTGCGTGACGATTACAGGTTGCCCACCAGCGCCTCGATTTTGGCTTTGGTCTCTTCGGTCTTCTGCTCTTCGACATTGGCTGTGACAATGCCCGTGTCCTCGGCGCTCCAGTAATTACAGATGTCGCGATACTCGGCCTTGGCTCCGTCATACACGCCAGGCGAATAAGAAGAGAGCAGCAGGGCCATCTTGCTGACCTTTGCCGGCTTGTTCACACAGTACATGCGCTGGATGGGTGCCTGAATCTGGGCACAGAGCGTGAAATAATAGATGGGTGCGGCCAGCACCAGCACCTCGGCCTGGGCCATGAGCGGATAGAGTTCCTGCATGTCGTCCTTCTGGATGCAGGCGCCATCGCCCTTGGTGTGGCAGTATTCACAAGCCAGACAACCGGCAATCTTCTTGTGCGACACGTCGACCAGCGTCACCTGGTGCCCTGCAGCCTCGGCGGCGTTCTTGTACTCTTGTGCCATCCACGCGGTGTTACCTTTAGCCCTCGGTGAGGATTGTAGAATCAGAATGTTCATTGTTTTCGGGTTTTATTTGGTTGTTAATGTGAATTAATCGAGACAATGACGATGCTCGGTCATATTTAAGTTCTTGTCACGCAAAATTACAAAAAATCATTCGATTATCACTCATTTGTATCAACATTAATGCCCGAGATGAAAAAGAATTGGCTACCTTTGCCACAAATAATAACCCAAATCAAATTAACAAATATGAATATCAAGAGAAGACTGGTCATGATGGCTGGCGTACTGCTGGCAATCGGTGCCACAGCACAGACCAACCCGTTATGGATGCGCTTCAGCGCCATCTCGCCCGATGGACAGACCATCGCATTTTCCTACCAGGGTGACTTGTTCACCGTATCGTCACAAGGGGGCACGGCCCACCAATTGACGTCGAACGCGGGCTATGATGCCTATCCCGTGTGGAGCCCCGACGGACAGAGCATCGCCTTTGCCTCGGCCCGCGAGGGGAGCCTTGACGTGTATCTCGTCGGCAAAGACGGCGGCACGCCAAAGCGCCTGACCACCGGCAGCGGTGACGAGACACCGCTATGCTTCCTCGATGGCGGCACGGTGCTGTTCGAGGCCACCAATATGCCTACAGCCCAGTCGATATTGTTTGCCAGCCGCTCGTTCCCGCAGGTTTATCAAGTGAGCACCAGCGGCGGCAGGGCACGCCTGTTCTCGGCTCTGCCCATGCAGGACTTGAGCATCAATGCCCGCGGCGATATCCTGTACCACGATATCAAGGGCTACGAGGACCCCTTCCGCAAGCACCACACCTCGTCCATCACGCGTGACGTGTGGCTCAAGCAAGGAGACAAGTTCACCAAGCTCACCAGCTTCAACGGTGAGGATCGCACTCCCCGCTGGGCACCCGACGGCCGAACCTATTACTACCTGAGCGAGCAAGACGGCACCTTCAACGTGTACAAGAACACCGCGGGCGGCAAGGCGGTGCAACTCACCCGCCACACCAAGCATCCCGTGCGCTTCTTGACCGTTGCCGGCAACGGCACGCTGTGCTATGGCTATGACGGCGAGATTTATACCCTGCGCGAAGGTGGAGAGCCTCAGCGCGTCGATATCAACATAGCAGCCGACTGCACCGAGAAAGAGCTCATTCGCCAAATCAAGTCCAGTGGCGCGACCGCCATCAGTGTCTCGCCCAGCGGTAAGGAAGTGGCTTTTGTCATGCACGGCGACGTGTATGTAACCGCAGTGGATTACAAGACCACCAAGCAAGTCACCAACACACCCGAGCAGGAGCGCACCATCGATTTCTCGCCCGACGGACGCAGCATCGTCTATGACAGCGAGCGCGGCGGCATGTGGTCCATTTATCAAACCAGCATCAAGAACAAGGACGAGAAACTCTTTACCTATGCCACCGACCTTGTCGAGGAGCAATTAACCAATACCGGTCATACCAGCATACAGCCAGCCTACAGTCCCGACGGCAAGAGCTTGGCCTTTCTGGAAGACCGTGCCACCCTGCGCGCCGTCGATGTCAAGAGCAAGGCTGTGCGCACGCTCATGGACGGCAAGTACATCTACTCCTATAGCGACGGTGATGTGTGGTATGAGTGGAGCCCCGACAGCCGCTGGCTGCTCTCCAGCTACATCGGCACGGGCGGCTGGAACAGCCAGGATGTGGCGCTGGTCAACGCCAGTGGCAACGGCGAGGTGCACAACCTGACCGAGAGCGGTTACAACGAGGGCAATGCCAAGTGGGTGCTGGGCGGCAAGGCGATGATCTTCACCAGCGACCGTGCCGGCTACCGCAGCCACGGCAGTTGGGGCACCGAGGACGATGTCTATATCATGTTCTTTGACCTGGATGCCTATGAACGCTTCACGATGACCAAGGAGGAGAAAGTCCTGCTCGAGGAAGCAGAAAAAGAGCAGAAAAAAGAAGCGGCCGATAAGGACAAGGAAGGATCCAAAAAGAAAAACGACAAGAAGAAAAAAGGCGCTACCGCCGATGAGAAGCCCGTTGTTCCCGCCCTGCAGTTTGACTTGGAGAACTGCCGTGACCGCATCGCACGCTTGACGGTGAACTCATCGCACCTGGGCGACTATGTGCTGTCGAACGGCGGCGACACGTTGTACTATCAGGCCGCCTTTGAGGGCGGCATGGACTTGTGGAAACACGACCTGCGCGAGGACAAGACCGAGATTGTGCTCAAGGGTGTGGGCAACGGTCCCATGATGGCCGACAAAGACGGCAAGAACCTGTTTGTGTGCACCGGCAGCGGTATCAAGAAGATTGATCTGGCCAAGGGCAAACCCGAAGCCGTGAGCTACGAGGCCAACTTCAACTACCGTCCACAACAGGAACGCGAATACATCTTCAACCACATCTGGCAGCAAGTCAAGGACAAATTCTATGTCGAGGACATCCATGGTGTGGACTGGGAGGGTTACCGCGAGAGTTACAAGCGCTTCCTGCCCTACATCAACAACAATTACGACTTCCGCGACATGCTCAGCGAGATGCTGGGTGAGTTGAACGGTTCGCACACCGGTGCCCGCTACTATGCCGAGGGCCCCACCCTCAAGACCGCGGCGCTGGGCCTCTTCCTTGATGACACATATCAGGGCGACGGCCTGCGCATCGAGGAGGTCATCAAGCGCGGCCCGTTTGACGTGAAGAAGACTGGCGTTACCGCCGGCTGCATTATCGAGGCTATCGATGGCAACGCCATCACAGCCGGTGCCGACTACAACTGGATGCTTGACGGCAAGGCTGGCAAGCCAATCCGCGTGACCGTTTACAATCCATCAAGCAAGAAGCGCTTCGATGTCAAGGTCAAGGCCATCAGCAAGGGAGCCCAGCAGGAACTGCTGTACAAGCGCTGGGTGGACCGTAACCGCGCGCTAGTCGACAGCCTGTCGGGCGGCCAGCTGGCCTATGTCCATGTCAAGGAGATGAACAGCGAGTCGTACCGTACAGTCTATCGCGAACTGTTGAGCGACAAGAACCGCAACCGCAAGGCCGTCATCGTTGACGAGCGCCACAATGGCGGCGGCTGGCTGCACGATGACCTGTGCACGCTGCTCAGCGGCAAGCAGTACCAGAGTTTTGTGCCCCACGGCAAGGTCGTGGGCGTCGATCCGTTCAACAAGTGGACCAAACCCTCGTGTGTGCTCATGTGCGAGGACGACTACAGCAATGGTCACGGTTTCCCCTGGGTCTATAAGGAACTGGGTATCGGCAAACTCATCGGCACTCCCGTGCCTGGCACGATGACCGCAGTGTGGTGGGAGACGTTGATCGACAACTCGCTCATCTTTGGCATCCCTCAGGTGGGCTGCCGTGACATGCGCGGCAACTATTGCGAGAACACGCCGCTGCTGCCCGATGTCGAGGTATATAACACACCCGAGGACTACCTGACTGGCCACGACCGCCAGCTCGAACGCGCCATCCAAGAGATGCTCAAATAGGAGTATTAGCCTATAAGTCAGGAGAATCAAAAAACAAGGGACGCTGTGGAATACATCAGCGCCCCTTGTTTTTCGCTATCGCATCTCATGCTGCATCTCCATCTCTACTTCGTTGGGGTGATACTTGATGTGCTGAGGGTTACCTGACTACATCGCTTCCTCGCTCTCACTGAACTCGGAGTATTCGGTTTCTTTCTTCGCATCGGCCTTCTTATCGGGTCCCCAATCCCGATAGCGTATCCACACATGAAGCCATGCACGCGCAATAGAGTCCACAGCATCGGCCATGAGTTTGGAACTGTACTCCTCAAAGCGCTTGTAGGGTTCTGACTTCTTGTATTTCCCCCATGTGCAGTTTCCCAACCCCTTAGGCACCATCTCGTGAGCCAACAGGTAGGAATACTCGGTGACCGCCTTGACATACTTACGGGCGTCATACTTGCTGTTGCCCCAACTATATACAAAAGGTCGGGAGAGAATCTTCTGTTCAACGTTCTTGATCAGGTTGGTCATCCCGTCGGTGGCCAGTGGATACCCGTCAGGGTCATAGAAGAAGCGCAGGTTGTCCTCGTCGATCCGGTAGGACTGCTTGACTTCGGTCTCCCACTGCTCCTCGATCGAGGCATGGATCTTGTCGAGTTTGCGAGAGTCGCAATGCATGGGCATGTGCGCGTCGGCAATGTAGTGACTGAGGATAAAGAACCGCATCGACATGTGGGTAGATGACGGGCTGATGGGGTTTCCCTTCTCCTCGCGGAACTGAATCTTGAAATTGTCCACGATGGTATGGCACATGGCATTGACACGGTCAATCACGTTACCGCTGTCATAGACATAGGGCTCCTCATACAGTCCTGACTCCTTCATCATCAGGTTATAGATTTCCATGGTCTTGGGAAGAACCAGGAACGACTGCGGTCCCAGCAAGGGATCACCAATCGAGTATTTGGCGCCATGACTTGAACCCTGGTCATGGAACACCTGGTCAGGATACCATGCACCCTGCACAACAAAGTCGCGATAATTCTTGAACCATCGCACAAGGCTCTTGGCATAATGCGCCACCTGTTGAGGGTTCTTGCCGCGCCCCTCGGTCTCGGGAATATTGGCCATATCAAGGCGTTTAATGGCCATCATGGCCAACCATGCATGCGTGTACTGCTTCATCGCCAGATCATCAATAAAGATTTCACAAAAAGCCAACCACAATGGCGGCCGTTAATAATTCCATGGGCAAAGTTAACCTCTTTTTTTCAAAAAACGCCATTATTGGATTGAGCAATCAATCCTTGGTTTGTGGTAAAACGAGGTTGAGAATCACGCCCGCCACGGCAGACAGGCCGATGCCGCTCAACGAGAAGGAACCCATCGGGATGACAGCGCCACCAATGCCCAGTGTCAACGTGATGCTCACGATGACGATGCTGCGCGTTTGATTCAAGTCCACCTTGCTGCGCATCAGGTTCTGGATGCCCACCGAGGCAATGGAGCCGAACAGCAACAGCATGATGCCGCCCAGCACGGCACTGGGAATGCTCTGCAACAGGGCACTCAACTTGCCGATAACCGAGAACACGATAGCAGTGGCGGCAGCGATACGGATGACCACAGGAGCAGTGATGCGCGTGATTTGCATCGCTCCTGTCACCTCGCTATAAGTGGTCACGGGGGGGCCTCCGAACAAGGCTGCGGCTAGGCAAGCCAGGCCGTCGCCCAGCATCGTGCGATGCAAGCCGGGATCCTTGACAAAGTCTTTGTCGGCCACAGCGCCCACGACATACACGTCGCCGATGTGCTCAATCACAGGGGCGATAGCCACAGGAATCATGAACAGGAACGGCTCCCATGAGAATTGCGGTAACTTGAAGTGGGCGATGCTGCCAGGCAACGCAAACCACGAGGCGCTGGCCATAGCCGAGAAGTCCACCAGACCCATCAGCCATGCAGCAATATAACCAGCGATGATGCCACAAACCACAGGCACCAGTTTGATGAGCCCCCTGCCCAGAATGAGCACCACGATGGCCGTCAAGAGCGAGATGAAGGCGAGCAGCCAGTTTTCCTGAGCCATATTAACGGCTGCGGGCGCCAGCGACAGTCCGATGCAGATGATGACCGGCCCAATGACAACAGGCGGGAACAAACGCTCGAGCAAGCGCTTGCCTTGCCACTTGATCAAAGCCGACATCACGAAATAAACCAGTGCCACACCAGCAATGCCCGCCAGCGTGCCAGGCATGCCCCACTGCTTGGAGGCCGAGATGATGGGAGCGATAAAGGCAAAACTAGAGCCTAAAAAAATGGGCACCTTACCACGGGTGACCAAATGAAAAATAAAGGTGCCGATACCGGCAGTGAACAATGCTGTGGCTGGGTCTAGTCCCACAAGCAAGGGAACTAGAACGGTGGAGCCAAAGGCGACAAAAAGGAATTGAATGCCCACAATAGTTTTTCGGGCAGCGGTTAGATCAGTGGTTTTCATTGCTTTACTCATAATGAGTGTAGTTTTTTCGGTAAATCATGCTACAAAGGTACACTAATTATTGTGACAATTCCTAAAATGATAGTAGAATATTTCATGAGATTGCCGAGCCACCATGAAAAAAAATCGAGTACCTTTGTGGATATGATGACGGCTAAGGAGATAATTACTTATATGGTGTCGCGGCACGATGAGGAGCAGCGGCAGGTGCTGATGCGGTTTTTCAAGACGGGACCGGGCGAGTATGGCGAGGGCGATGAGTTCCTGGGGCTTAAGGTGCCGCAGACACGCGAGGTGGTGAAACTGACAGTCCTCGACACACCGCTTGACCAAGTGCCCGCACTGCTGATGTCACGCTGGCATGAGGTGAGGCTATGCGGATTGCTGATGCTGGTTGAAAAGTTCAGCAAGTTGGCGAAGAAACGCCTCGAGAATGACGAAGCGGCCATCACGGGCCGCGACAAGATCGTAGCCATGTATCTCAACTATGCCGACCAAGCCAACAACTGGGACCTGGTGGATCTGTCGGCACCCAAGATTCTCGGTCACTGGCTATTGCTGCCCACCCACTTGGGCGACAAGCACGTCGTCATGGACAGATTGGCCAGCAGCGACTGCCTGTGGCGGCAGCGCATGAGCATGGTGAGCACATGGAAGACCACCCAACAGGGCGACCCATCATGGTGCCTGCGATATGCCGAGGTGCACCTGCTTCATCCACATGACCTGATGCACAAGGCTGTGGGATGGATGCTGCGAGAGGTGGGCAAACGGTGCAGCATGGACCTGTTGCGCCAGTTTCTTGAGCATCACGCTCACGAGATGCCACGCACTGCACTGCGCTACGCCATCGAGCAGATGCCTGACGACGAACGAAAGTATTGGATGGGAAGATAGCCCAGCTATTGTTTTTGATTACCAGCCTCGGTTGGGCTTGCCTTTTACAATCTGATCAATGCCACGCCACCGAGCATGAGCAGGATGCCCACAATCTGCAGCCATGAAATGGATTTGCGCGGTGCGCCCAGCCAACCGCGGTGTTCCATGAGCATGCTCAGCGAGAGTTGGCCCACAAGCAATGCCATGGCAAACACACCGACGCCCACCTTGGGCACCAGCCAAGCGTTGCCAAAGACAATCATGGCCCCGCACAAGCCACCGGTCCACATCCACCACGGGTAATCGCTACTAAAAGCCTTACCCACCAGGCGGACACTACCATTGCACACACACAACAACAGCAACACCATCGTGGCGACAAAGAAAGCCACCGTCGTGGCCTGGACAGGATTGCCCACAGCGCTCGCCAGCTGTGCATAGGCGCCCGTGATGCTGGCCGAGAGGCAACCCGACACCACGGCGAGCAGCTGCCACAGCGCCAGGCGCGAGCCCTTGCTGGCCGACTGTTGCTTTGCACCCAACCGGGGCAGGATGACCACCATCACGATACCCAGGATGAGCAACAAAGCGCCGATGATGCGCTTGCCGCCCAGGGGCATCACCTGTGCCCCGAACCAGCCGAAATGGTCAATCAGCAAACTGAAAATCAACTGACTGAACATCGGTATAATCATGGCCTGCAACTGGCCGATTTCCTTAAACAAGTGGATGGCGATGGTGATGGTCACGACGGCCACTAGCCCCACAAACCAACTCCACCACGGCGTGGCTGCCAGCATCTGACCAGAGGGCACAATAGGTATACCAGCCAGCAGCGAGACGAGCAACAGCGCCAATGTGGATACCGAGAAAGAGACCAGCGTCGAGACATAGGCCGGGCCCACGACCTGACGCAGCCGCGAGTTGGCGGCCGTCTGGAAGGGCATCAACAAGCCCATTGCCAGAGTTATTATCAAAAAGAACATGGTTGAACAGTAATAGGTCAAGGATTATTCAATAGTCTTGATGAACTTGGCGGGGACACCGCCCACGATGGTGCGCGGGGCAACATCCTTGGTCACCACGGCCCCGGCGGCAACAATGGCCCCGTCGCCGATAGTCACGCCAGCGAGCACTGTCGCGTTGGCACCAATCCACACGTTCTTGCCGATGTGGATGGGCGCGTGGGTCATGCCAGCACGTTGCTCAGGATCCACCATGTGGTTGAGGGTCGCCAGCACCACGTTGTGGCCGATGAGGGCACCCTCGTCGATGGTAATGCCGCTCTGGTCCTGGAACTTGCACCCCATGTTGATAAAGACGCGCTCTCCCACGACAGTGTTCTTGCCGCAGTCGGTGTGGAACGGCGGAAACAGGCCCACAGAATCGGGCACTTCCCTGCCCCACAGCTGCTCCAGCAGGTCGTGCAGTTGCTCGGGTGTGTGGTAACAGCCGTTAATCTCGGCGGTAATGCGCAGGGCCTCCTGCGAGAGTTGGTGGAACATCATGTGAACGGGCGATCCGCCACCAATGGGCCGTCCCGATGCCATATAATCACGGAATTCTTGAATTGTCATCTTTTAATCATTGATTTGGGGTGCAAAGGTAATCATAATTTCACGAAAGTCCGCGCAATGTGGCACTTCAATCTCTTATCTTGCGATAAATGCCGTCGGCCACCACCTCGGCGGCTTTGTATGACCAGTGCGTGTCGTTAAAGAGGAAAACGTCCTTCTCGCCGCGCTCTACCATGGGCTCTAAAAGATACTTGCACAACAAGATGTGCGGGTCTTTTTCAAACATGTGGCGAATGTCCTCGATGACACACTTCTCGGGGTAAGGGTTGTCCACGATATGCTTTTGATAGAGGTCATACTTGTCCACGGCAACGACAAACACCAGTTTGATGCCCTTGTCCTGTGCCTTGCGCAAGAGAGCATTGTAAGTTTCCATGATTTTAGGCTTGTGGCTGTCGTTGAGTCTCATTTCCTCCACATCCTCACTATAGAAATAAAGCCGCCTGGGTTCATCGGACGAGAAAAAGTCCTTGTCCAGCGTGACCTCCAGGATGGGCGGCGTCATGAAACCCGAATGATAAACAATATAGTCTCTGAGCCTGGCCAGAGACCACTGATTCGGGCTCTTGCCCTGCAGTTTCTTTTTCTCGGCAAACACCTTTTGGAGATCGGGTTTCGGGTCAAATTCACACATAAACATATCAAAAGCCCTCTCTCCACACTCCACCACAAGCACTGGAGCGTTGACGCTATCGATGACGCCCAGGTCCATGATTTCATAGGCAAAGGTCACCGGATTGTAAAACATCTTGCGCTGGCAATTCACGACCTTGAGCCCACGTTGTTCCAGATAATTCTGGTAGGCATCCTCGCTACGGTTCGAGAAAGAGTCTCCAATCGTGATCACATCGGCCTGGACTTGCTTCAACTCATTGATGTCATAGACCGTGGTGAACATCTCCTCGGATGGGTAATGCTTGGCAAGTTCGTTGTCATAGTCATGGCCAAACGGGATAATGGCAAGCCTGCCGATGTCTCCAGTGATTTCAGGGCAAACAAAGATTGAAAAATAAGATACGCCCAGAACAGCCAACAGCCACACTGGCAACAGAGTATATGAGATCTTGATTAAGAATTTTTTCATACTGGTCAGAACTGGAAATAAATGAACGTTTGAACTTGACCTGAATACAGGAAGAGAATCACGGCAATCGCGATGTACAAGGCAAACCGGGCAATACTATGCCTGAAGACGCCCAGCGTGTCGATTTGCAGCGCATGCTGCTTGTCGCGTTGTATCCACTCGCAGAACATGAACACCGCGCACATGATCAGATTCTTTTTGCCCAAGATTGGCTGTGAAGCGCTGAAGTCAAATAGAGTTGTCAGCATCTTTGAGATGAAGCCCGTGGCCTGGGTCATCGACTCGGAGCGGAACATCACCAGACCGATCAGTGCCAGGAAAAATGTAAAGGCCATCTGAAAAAACTCCTTCACCGAGGGCAGGAAACGGCTACGCGCCACCTCATCGCTGTACTTCTTGTTGATGCCCAGCAGATTGTATATCGTGAGCAATACAGCATGGTACAATCCCCAGCAGATATAGGTCCAGTTTGCCCCATGCCACAGACCGCTCACGCCGCACACGATGAACAGGTTGACAATCATGCGGAACTTGCCACGGCGGTTGCCACCGAGCGGAATATAGATGTAGTCGCGGAACCATGACATCAGCGAGATGTGCCAACGGCGCCACAACTCGGGAATACTGCGTGCAAAGTAAGGATTCTTGAAGTTGCGCATCAGCCTGAAGCCAAACAATCGCGCGCATCCGATGGCAATATCGCTATAACCCGAGAAATCACAATAAATCTGTATCGCAAACAAGGTGACAATAACCAGCAACGGCAGCCCCGACAACTCTTCATACTGTCCCCACATCGCATTGACTGTCACGGCACAATTGTCGGCAATGACGAGCTTTTTCAAGAAGCCCCACAGCATCTGCCTCAATCCATCGACAGCCTGGCAGTAATCAAAGCGGCGGTCGCGCTGGAACTGGGGCAACAAATTGGTCGCCCGCTCGATGGGTCCCGCTACCAGCTGCGGGAAGAAACTGATGAATGCAAAAAATTCAATGACATCATGGGTGGCCTTGATCTTGCGCTGATAGACGTCGATGGAGTAACTGAGTGCTTGGAATGTATAAAAACTGATGCCCACAGGCAGGACAATCTCGGTCGTCACCCAATCCAGATGGTAGCCAAACGCGGACTGCATGAGGGTGTCCAGATTGGATGCGAAGAAATTGAAATACTTGAAATAGCCAAGAATCAACAGGTTAATCACAATATTAACGCCACTGACCAGCTGCTGATAGCGACGCTTACCCTCAAGGTGCTCAATCAGCATTCCACTGCCAAAACTGCATATCGACGTCAACGCAATCAGTCCCAGGAAACGCCAATCCCACCATCCGTAAAATATATAACTGGCCACAACGATGAGCAGATTTTGCCATCGTCGTCCCTTAAATACAAACCAATAAAGCGCAAAGACTATTGGTAAGAAAACCAAAAACTGGAAAGAATTAAAAAGCATATTGTCAGTTTCATTGCTATTTCGCTGCAAATATACAACAAACTATGAACTAGAGATTCTCTTTCGCTGGAAATATGGCGCAAAAAACCATGTGTGCCATTTTTTGGCAAAATATTTCTCGGGGATGAGGCATATTCCAATGTAAATATCTATTTTTGCATGGTAATAACAATGACTAACCCATCGTAGAAATGACCAAGTATTATCTATTGATGATTGTGGTGTGGTGGTCGCTCACGTCGATGACCACGCTGAACGCATGCAGTAGCCGCATCAACAAAACAGCTGTCAACACCACAACCGCCATAGAGCAAAAAACCTCGGCTGCAACAACCGTGACAAGCGGCGAGGTAATCATGGGAGCAGCCCGCACCAGCGAATATGTGCCCCTGCTAAAAGGCAAACGTGTGGCCCTGTTGAGCAACCAGACGGGCATGGTGGGCGACCAGCACACGCTGGACCTGATGCTCGAGAACGGTGTGAACGTGGTGACAATCTTCTCGCCCGAGCACGGTTTCCGCGGCAAAGCCGACGCGGGGGAACATGTGTCGAGCAGTGTTGACGAGAAAACCGGGATTCCCATCGCATCGCTCTACGACGGCAAGTCGCCCATGCCCAAAAAGGAGGTGATGGACGGCATCGACATCGTCGTGACCGACATTCAGGACGTGGGGCTCAGGTTCTACACCTACTATGTGACAATGATCAACC
This sequence comes from uncultured Porphyromonadaceae bacterium, assembly GCA_946410185.1. Taxonomy (GTDB): domain Bacteria; phylum Bacteroidota; class Bacteroidia; order Bacteroidales; family Muribaculaceae; genus Sodaliphilus. The sequence continues at coordinate 42,006 of CAMJZI010000004.1, read as the reverse complement.
TAATGGATGCCGCCGTGACCTATGGCAAGCAATTCATGGTACTGGACCGTCCCAACCCCAACGGCATGTATGTCGACGGTCCAATCCTGGACATGTCGCTCAAGTCGGGTGTGGGCCGCTTGCCCATTCCCACCGTGCATGGCATGACGCTGGCAGAACTTGCCCAGATGGCCAACGGCGAGGGCTGGCTCAAGGACGGCAAGAAGTGTGACCTCACCGTCATCCCCTGCCAGAACTACTCCCACCAGACCCGTTACACGCTGCCCGTCGCCCCGAGCCCCAACCTGCCCAATATGCTCTCGATATACCTCTATCCCTCGATGTGCTACTTCGAGGGGACGACGGTGAGTCTGGGACGCGGCACCGACTGGCCTTTCCAAGTCTATGGCCACCCCGACATGACGGGTTACAGTTTTGAATTCACACCCACCAGCCGACCTGGAGCCAAGACCCCGCCGCAGATGGGCCAGCTGTGCCATGGTGTGGACCTGCACAACCTGGATGCCGAGGAGGTCATTGCCAAGGGCATCAATCTGGAATATGTCATCGATGCCTACCGCAACCTGACCAAGAACGGCAAGCAGTTCTACCTGAATAGCAACTTCTTTGACCTGCTGATGGGTACGAAGCGTGTGCGCGAAATGATAGCCCAGGGCAAGAGCGCAGCCGATATTAAGGCCACCTGGCAAGCCGACGTGGAGCTCTTCAAGGCCCAGCGGCGTCCCTATCTCCTCTACGACGAGTGAGCCTTGAGTGTCATCCTCTATTAACTATTAATATTCACCGAAATAATGACTCCCTGGATTGTTCTTGCCACAATAGTTGGCTATTTTATCCTTCTTTTCCTCATCTCGTGGGCCGCTTCACGCAAGAGCGACACCGCTACAGCCCTGAGCGGTGGCCGACAAGCCCCGTGGTTCATCGTCGCCATCGCCATGTTGGGAGCGCCCATCTCGGGCGTGACGTTCATCTCGGTGCCCGGCATGGTCGTGACCAAGGGCTTCAGTTACATGCAGATGGCCCTCGGCTTCATCGTGGGCTACTTTGTCATCGCCTATGTCCTGATCCCGTTGTTCTACAAGCGCAACCTGGTGTCCATCTACGGCTACCTGGAACAGCGGTTTGGCGGCAGCACCCACAAGAGCGGCGCATGGTTCTTCTTCATCAGCAAGATGCTGGGTGCCGCGGTCCGCTTCTATGTGGTGTGCGTGACCCTGCAGCTGCTGGTGTTCTCGCCGCTTCACATCCCCTTTGTGATCAATGTCGTCGTGACCATAGCCCTCATCTTTCTCTACACCTTGCAGGGCGGTGTCAAGACGGTCATCTGGACCGACACGCTCAAGAGTTTCTGCCTCATCTTGTCGGTAGTGTTGAGCATCTACTTTGTCGCCAAGGGACTTGGATATGATTTTGCCGGTCTGTGCAAAGCCGTTGCTGGAGACGAGACATCGCGCATTCTCTACCTTGACAATCCCAAAGAGGGCACCTACTTCTGGAAACAGTTCATCGCAGGCATCTTCATGGTCATCGCCACCACAGGCCTTGACCAAGACCTGATGCAGCGCAGCCTGGCGTGCAAGAACGCCAATGAGTCGGCCAAGAACCTTATTGTGAGCGTTTTTCTTCAAGTCGTCATCATTGCCCTGTTTTTAATTCTGGGCACCTTGCTCACCCTGCACATCAAGGCCAACGGCATCCCGATGCCCGAGAAGACCGACGAGCTCTTCGGCACAGTGGCCTTCAGCCAGGGCATGCCCGTGCTGCTGGGCGTGGTATTCATCATCGGCTTGATTGCCGCAGCCTACTCGGCCGCCGGCTCGGCGTTGACATCACTCACCACCTCGTTTACCGTCGATATTCTCGAGGCCGACAAGAGGCAGGACGAGGCGGCACTGGGCCGCACCCGCCGCATGGTTCATGTGGCAATGGCCGCCTGCATGGGCCTGGTTATCCTCATTTTCTATGCCATCAGCAATAGCGATGCCATCAGTGCTGTCTATACGCTGGCCAGCTACACTTACGGCCCGATTCTGGGCTTGTTCACCTTCGGCATGATGTGCAAGAGCCCCGTGCGCGACCGTCTGGTCCCCCTGGTGTGCATCGCTGCACCAGCCATCAGTTTCTTTGTTCAGCTGTGGCTCAAAAACCAGTATGACTACACCCTGGGCTTTGAATTGCTGCTGCTGAATGCCGCCCTCACCATGGCAGGCCTGGCAATGCTTATCCAGAAGCGTTAAATCAACTTAACTACCCGTATATAATTTTACTTACTGATTTCTAAAAAACTTTTTTTAACCATAACCGTTATGAGTCGTATGTTCAAAAACACAGTATTGTTGCTGCTGGCTTGTGCCGCACCCAGCTTGCTCGCCGCTCCCGTGGATGCCAATCATGCACAAGGCATCGCATCCCGTTTCCTGACCTCGAGCACGACACTCCGTATGCTCAAAGCATCTTCAACGCCCATCCTCGCCCATACCGAGCCCTGGACCGGAGATGCCCGACAGGCAGACTACTATGTATTCAACACCAGCGACGGCAGCGCGTTTGTCATCATCCCCGGTGACGACCGCGCCGAGGAAGTGCTGGCCTATGGCGATGGATCACTTGACATGAACAACCTGCCCTGCAACTTGCAATGGATGCTGGGCTGCTACAAGGAGCAGCTGGAATGGCTGCATTCCAACCCCAGTGCCCGTGTCGAGCGTGCCATTCCTGTCAATGACGTGACCATTGCTCCGATAGTCCACAGCAACTGGAGCCAGAGTGAACCCTTCTACAACCAGTGCCCGGATTACAACGGCGAGCGCAGCGTCACGGGCTGCGTGGCCACAGCGATGGCTCAGGTCATGTACTTCTGGCACTATCCCGAGCATGCACCGGCTTTGTCGGGCTACACAACGCGTTCACACCGCATCCACCTGTCCTCACTGCCCGAGAAAAGGCTGGACTGGGACAACATGCTCAACGATTATGCCTCCACGCCCTACAATGATGCCCAGGCCGATGCCGTGGCCACGTTGATGCGCTACTGCGGGCAATCGGTTCAGATGGATTACAGTCCCGACGGCAGCGGTGCCTACGTCTATAGGCAATTGGCAGGCATGAAAGAATTTGGTTACAATAATCAAGCCACGGCTCTGCAAAAATCGGATTACACCTATGACGAATGGGATGCGCTCTTGCAGCATCAGTTGCTCTCGGGCTGGCCTGTCCTCTACTCGGGCAACGACCCCGCGGCCGGCGGACACGCCTTTGTCGTTGACGGCTACTACGACGGCAAGTACCACGTCAACTGGGGCTGGGGTGGCAATTATGATGGCTACTTTGCCCTGGGCGCATTCAACGTGAGGAGCTACAGTTTCCTTTCCAACCAGGAGTTCCTCTGCGACATCTATCCCAAGACAGATGTTCCTGTCGAAGTCAAGCATGACTTTGAAGTGGGCGGCATCTACTACCGCTATGGCGGGAACGACGGTGAAGCCACCGTGGTATCGCGTGACTCAAGATACAATAGCTACAGGGATCATGTGGCCATACCTGAAACGGTAACTATGGATGGCAAAACCATGACCGTCACCGCAATCGGAGATAACGCCTTCAGGAATTGCCAGGACTTGACCAGTGTTGTCCTGCCGCAATCGGTGACCAGCATCGGCGACCTGGCGTTCAGGAACTGCGCGAACCTGGCCGAGGTGGAAATTCCGTCGGGCGTGACGAGCATCGGCGAATTGGCCTTTGCCTCTTGCTTGAAACTGAGTTCGATATCTATTCCTGCCTCGGTTAAGCAGGTGGGTGTGCGTGCATTTGTCGATTGCCTGGGGCTGACGGCAGTACAAACGCCCGACATCGCATCGTGGCTGGGCATCAGCTTTGCCGACCGTTTTTCCAACCCCTTGAGCATGGCAGGGCATCTGCTTGTCGGCGGCGAGAAACTGGAGCATCTGACCATTCCTGAAGGTATCGATGCCGTGGGCAGCAACGCCTTTACCGATTGTATCGACCTCAAGACAGTCACCCTGAACGATGACGTGAAGAGTATTGGCACCGCTGCCTTTGCACGTTGTACGAACCTTAGCACCGTGAACTTCCCTGCCAAAATGACCTCGCTGGCCAACCAGGCATTTCTTGACTGTTCCAGCCTCAAGGCCGCCCTTCTTCCCACAGGCATCACTCAATTGAGCAGCGAATTGTTCTCGGGGTGCACCAGCCTGACGACCGTGACACTCCCCACAACAGTGACAACCATTGCCTATAAAGCATTTTCCAAGTGTTCATCCCTTGCCTCGGTCAATCTGCAAGAGGGCATTACCATGATTGGAGAGAACGCCTTTGAGGTTTGCAAGGGCCTGCGCAGCATCCAATTGCCCGAATCCATCACAACGATTGGCCCGAGTGCCTTTTTGTCGTGTAGCGGCCTTGAGTCAATCACGATTCCCGACCAGGTGAAGACCATCGAGAAACAAACCTTTGCCCACTGCGGCAACCTGCAGGAGCTCACTCTGGGCAAGTCGCTGGAGGCCATCAACGACAAGGCATTTGTCGATAGCCGCAAGCTTGCCACCGTCACCTGCCGCGGCAACATCCCTGCCGATGTCGCCAATCCCGACTGCTTCTCCCGCGCGATTTATGCTTCGGCGTTACTCTTTGTCCCCGCTGAAGCCCGCCCCATCTATAAGAAATCAGGTATCTGGCCCTGGTTCAAGAATATGATTGGAATCAATATTGGGTTACCCTATGGTGACATCAACGGCGATGGCGAGGTCAACATCGCCGATGTCAATACCGAGATTGTTGCTATCATGCACGATACCTACGGCATCATTCATGACACCAACGGCGACGGCGAAGTCAATATCGCCGATGTCAATACCATCATCAATCTGATTCTCAAGAGATAGAGACACAAAACCTAATTCTTCACCACAAATATGGCACGCAACATGATTAGCCGATACTTGTGGCTGGTGGATACCATCAGCCACTACGGTCGCATCACACTCAAGGACTTGAACAAGGCATGGCTGCGCAGCGAAATCAGCGAGGGCAAACCGCTGGCACGTCGCACCTTCTTTCACTACCGCGACGGAGTGGAAGAGATGTTCGACATCAACATCCAGTGCGACAAGTCCACCTTTGAGTACTATATCGATGACAAGGGTGGCGAGAACAGTGCCCGGCTGCGGTCCTGGCTCATGGACTCGGTGTCGATGAGCGGCATGTTGAGCGGTGCCCACAGCATCAGCGGCCGCATCATACTCGAGAACGTGCCATCGGCCCGCCAGCACTTGCCGGTGATTATCGATGCCTTGAAACAGAATCACCGCATCGGTTTTTCTTACAAAAGCTATACCCGATCGCGCCCCACCGACGGCATCGTGCTGGAGCCCTACTTTATCAAGATTTTCAAGCAGTTGTGGTATGTTATCGGACGGAACGTCAAGGATAAGCAGATCAAGACATATTCGCTTGACCGCATGAGCCACTTGAACATGTTGCCAGATGTCTTCACGATGCCCGAGAATGTCAACCCATCGGAATTCTTCAAGGACTGCTTCGGCATCATCACCAACCGCAACAGCGCCAAGCGCATCGTCCTGCGTGTCGAGCCCACCCAGGCCAAATACTTCCGCGCCCTGCCGCTGCACCACTCCCAACAAGAGGCAGTGCACGACAATTACTCAATTTTTTCCTACAAGATGCGCATCACCTATGACCTCAAGGAGGAAATCATGTCGCATGGAGCCAGCATCGAGGTACTGGAACCCCAAGAGTTGAAATTGCTCATCCGCACCGAACTCGAACAAGCCCTCAAAAATTACCAATAGCATGATGAAACAGAAACTTTTCATACTACTGGCATTGTTGCCGCTACTGGTGGCTGCTCAGGTGGGGGATTTGCCCCGCAGCACGCCGGCTGCCGAGGGAATCAGCACCCAGGCGGTCATCGACATGATGGACTCGCTGATGGCGCTTCCCGAGTGTGACATCCACCACGTGATTGTGGTGCGCCACGGCAAGGTAGTGGCCGAGTTGCATCCAGCACCCTTCCGCGCCGAGGACAGTCACACGCTATACTCGGCCAGCAAGACATTCACGGCGCTTGCAGTGGGCATCGCCATCGACAATAACCTGCTGCGGCTCGATGACAGGGTGATGACCTTTTTCCCCGACAAGCGCACCCGCCGCGTGAATGACTACATGGCCGCCATGACTGTTCGCGACCTGCTCATGATGGCATCGGGCGTGAAACCCGACTGGACGATGCGCGACAACAGCCTGGACTGGGTCAAGGACTGGCTGGCGAAGCCTGTTGATACCAAACCTGGGAGTCTGTTCCAGTATGACTCAATGTGCACGTTTATGCTCAGCGCCATCGTGCAACGCGTGACGGGGTTCACCATGCTGGAATATCTGCGTAATAATCTTTTCGGCCCCATGCACATCAATGTGGCCGACTGGGAAATGAGCCCCGACGGCATCAACACCGGTGGCTGGGGACTGCGCGTCCAGGCCGAGACGATGGCCAAACTGGGCTTGCTGCTCCTGAACAAGGGCAACTGGAATGGACAGCGACTTGTCGGTGCCGACTTTGTGGAAACCGCTTGCTCGCGACTCATCGACGGCGGTGCCAAGGAGACCGTGCCTGCAACCGATGGCAATCAGGGCTATGGTTATCAAGTGTGGCAAAGCAAGTGGCCAGGCTCTTATCGTGCCGATGGCGCTTTTGGACAATATACCGTGGTGGTGCCTCAAGAGGACCTTGTGGTGGTCATCCTGGGCATGACATTCAATGGCCACAAGGAGCTGGACTGCATCTGGAACCAGCTCATGCCCGGCATGAATGCCGCACCACTCAAGCCCGAGGAGAAACTCCAAAAAAAGCTTGAAAAAAGGTGTGCCAACGCTGCATTGAGATTACCGAAGGGTAACCATGACAGCAACAAAAAAGACATTTGGGGCATGCACATGTTACTTGACAACAACAAGCATGGCCTGAAGAGTCTGCTGCTGACGTATTACGCCCAGTTACAAATGGTTCGCAACGACGATAGCGAAGAACTGTTCGACTTGGGCCATGGTGAATGGAAATATAGCCCGCTGAGGGGTGAACCTGTCTATTCTATCCATGCCATCAACCGCATGCGGGGATTCAAACACGGTTTTACAGCTGCGGCGGCCTATGCTTGGACATCCCCGACAACACTTGAGGTGCGTGTGCATTATGTGGACTGGATCAGCGGCACTACATTCCAATTCGATTTTGAACATAACCAGGTGACGATTTGCGACACCTATCCTAATTCCAAGCCCGAAACAGTCCACTTTAATGGAATAAGAGGCTATTAATGCGTTAATCAGATGATGCGTTACATGCTATTATATTGCTTGTTGTGCTGCTTGGGCCTCACTGCCGTGGCCCAGGTGGGCGAACTGCCACGCAGCACACCCCAAGCCGAGGATGTCAATCCCGAGTTACTCAATAGTTTTTACCACGACTTGACCTCGCTGCCTGGGGTTGATGTGCACCACCTGATGGTGATGCGGCATGGCAAGGTCATCGGCGAGCGACATGCCACACCCTATCGTGCCACCGACCTGCACACGCTGTACAGCGCGAGCAAGACGGTAACGGCACTTGCCGTGGGACTTGCCGTCGATGACGGCTTGCTGACCATTGAAGACAAGGTGTCAAAGCACCTGCGGGACAAGATGCCCGCCGTCTTGTCGCCCGCCCTCGACAGCCTCACTGTGCGCAATGTGCTCATGATGGCGGCAGGCCGAACCGAGGATCAGCGCATCTATAACAGCGACAAGGACTGGCTGAGCAGCTGGTTTGCCGGCGAATTCCATGCCGTTGGCAAGGAATTTAACTATGACTCCATGTGCACCCATGTGCTTGCCACAATCGTCACCAGGCTGACGGGCAAACCACTGCTGCAATATGTGCAGGAACGCATATTCACCCCCCTGCACATCACCCAGGCCGACTGGGAACTGGCCCCCGACAGCATCGAGGTGGGCGGCTGGGGACTACGCCTGCAGACCGAAAGCGAGGCCAAACTGGGCCAGCTCATGCTCCAAGAGGGCAAGTGGAACGGCCAGCAACTGGTGAGCGAACAATGGATTCACGACATGACCCAGCGCCACATCAGCACCAGCAAGCATCACGACAGCGACTTGCCACTGGGCACCCGCATCCTGGTTTTCCTGCGCTCGATATGGCACACGATACGCTCCTGGTTCACGGGCTATAACGTTGACGATTATTTCCTGGGATATGGCTATCAGACCAAGGCCATCCGCCATCCCCGCGTCGATTCGTTCTTTGCGGCAGGCTACGGCGGCCAGCTCATCTATGTCGTGCCCGACCTGGAAATGGTAGTAGTCGTCAACGGCAGGGCCGACAACTACGGCAAAGAGCTGAACACCATCTATTATCGGCTCATCGACCCGTTCATCGCCAAGCGGAAACCACAACAGCTGGAACAAGCTACCGCATTCACCATACAACCCCCTCAAGGCAATCCGTCCCATCCACTTGAATCCCGGTTGTTCAAGGGCACCATTGAGCTCGAAGACAACCTGCTGGGGCTCGAGTCCGTCAAGGTGTCGGCCGACGGCGACCATCGCATCTTCACCATGACCGACAAGCGCGGACCGCTACGGGCAGTGGCAGCATGCGGGCAGTGGCTATTCACCACAAGTGATGAACGCCCCATCTACATTGTCGAGTGCAGCAAGCAGCTGATAGGCACGCCCAGGCCCTTCACGAGCGTGGCTGCCTATGCCTGGCAGGGCGACACACTAGCCATGCGCCTGGACTGGCTGGACGGAGGTGACAACCGCCGCATGAAGATTATCCTGGATGGCAACAATGCGACCGTCATCGCCAACGACAATTTCGACCCCCTGCTGACCGATACCATTCATGGGAAATTAGGAACAAGGTATTAAGAATCATCAACTTAAAACTTAAAACTTAAAACTCAAAACTCAAAACTCCCTTGAGAGACATTACCGACATAGCAGACGTGAAACGGCGTTTCTTGGGATACCTGACGCTGGAAAAAGGCATGAGCCAGAACACGGCACAAGCCTACGGTGATGACGTGGACAAACTCACACGCTTTCTCACCGACGCGGGCATCGGTGTGGAGCATGCCACGACCGATGACCTGGAACGCTTTGTCTGCACCTTGCAAGACGTGGGCATTCAGCCTCGGTCACAGGCACGCATCATCAGCGGTGTGAAAAGTTTCTACAAGTTCCTGCGACTGGAAGGATTCATGGACACCGATCCCACCGAACTGCTGCTCACGCCCAAAATTGGCCGCCACCTGCCCGAGGTACTCACTATTGCCGAGATTGACGCGATGATCGACTGCATCGACATGTCCAAACCCGAGGGACAACGCAACCGCGCCATCATCGAGACGCTGTACGGCTGCGGTCTGCGCGTGAGTGAACTGGTGACATTGCAACTGTCACAACTATTCCTGGACGAGCATTACATCATTGTCCAGGGCAAAGGCAACAAGCAGCGACTGGTGCCCATCTCACCTGTGGCAATTGAGCAAATCAACCTCTACCTGGAGCAGACCCGCAGCCATCAAGTGGTGAAGCGCGGCAGCGAGGACATCCTGTTTCTGAACCGCCGCGGCGCGATGCTCACAAGGCAGATGATTTTCCACATCGTCAAGCAGTTGTGCGAACTGGCAGGCATCCGCAAGGTCATCAGCCCCCACACCTTGCGCCACAGTTTCGCCACCCACTTGCTCGAGGGTGGAGCCAACCTGCGCGCCATCCAGCAGATGCTGGGCCACGAGAGCATCACCACCACCGAAATCTACATCCACATCGACCGTAGCCGCCTGCGCGACGAAATCCTCAAGCACCACCCCCGCAACAACCCTTTGATGACGAGTGGAGAATAATATCATCGAGGAAATGACATAGATGTTGCCCAAAATGGGTTGAAACTATGAACTATGCGAAATTTAACTCATTTGTCAAACGCACACTCTTTTTAAATTTGTCATTTCCTATCAGGTAGTCACTACGTTGACCTGGCTGACGGTATTGTTGGCTGGGTTGCGTTTTACTTGAATCTGGGTGGCGACACGCTCTTTGAGCATCTCTACATGGCTGATGATGCCCACACGTCTGCCGCCCAAATCATAGAGGCGGTTGAGCGTTTCCATCACGCTACCGAGGTATTCCTCGCTGAGTGACCCAAAGCCCTCGTCGATAAACAAAGTGTCCACGCTGAACATTTTGCCCGTCGCACTTGACAGTGCCAGAGCCAGAGCCAGGGATACCATAAAGCTCTCTCCGCCCGACAATGTGGCAACTGACGTGAGGTCACCCTGCAGCAGATCACGCACCAGGATGATGAGTGTGCCCGGTTTAGCCACCAACTCATAGCGATCATTAAACTGGCTCAAATAGCCGTTAGCGTTGTGGAGCAACTCGCCCAGAATGTAGCTCTGGGCAATGTTGCGGAATTTAGTGCCATCGGCGCTGCCCAGTTTGTCATTGAGTTCGGCCCATTGCCGGCACTGGGCCTCGGCCTTGTCGAGCTTGTCTTTTTTCTCGCCTACCAAATTGGCATTGATTTGGTCTTGGCGCAGCTGCTCGTTGAGCATGGCCACCTGGGCCGACAATTCCTCATACTTATTGTGGTTATCGGTGTGGATTTTGTCCAATTCCCCACGGTTATCGACGGGGAAAACGGGCTTATGGGCCATGAGGTCCTTGTTGCGCTCGAGAAGTGTTGCCAATTCGCCCTGCATGCGGGTTATCGAATCATTCAATTCCTGAATGGTCCGGCGCATAGCATCAATCTCGCCCTGCTGACGACGGTCCAGACTTGCGAGGCGTTCGACGGTCACACCAGGGTTATCACTCATGTAGCGTTCAAAAAGTTGTCGTGAGCGCCGAGCATTGGCACGCTCGTTGTCCAGATTGTTGTTCCACTGGCTGTATCGGTTCTTGAAATTGCGCCATTGCTCCTCCAAGTCGCGCGGCACACCCTCGACAGTCTTGCCGTGATCCTGCAGCCCCGTGATGCCGGCTTTATGGGCCGTCATGGCAGGGATGACGGCAGCAGCGATGCCGATGTCACGTCTGAGCCGCTGCACGAGCGATTCCTTGTCCAGATAGTCGATGGCACGACGCTCCAGCCCGACGATGAAATCGTCATCACGCTCGACGCGTTCTTGCCAGTCGCTGATGGTGAGCACCGCATTGAGTTCGGCAGTACGAGCCTGCATCCTCACGGTGCTGCTGGCGATGGCCTCCTTCTGGGTTTTGATGCTGGTCATCACCTGGCTCAATTCCATCACAGCCATGTTATGGGCCTGTGTAAGACTGGCCAGATTCTTGCGCTCGGTAGTAATGCGGTCATTGAGTTGGCTGGCCTGTTCCAGCTGGCTGTTCAGGCTCGCCATCTCCTTTACCAGGTCGGCGATGAGCGCATCGGCCTGATTGCTATCGGGCATCCTGTCCACTACCATGCCGCATTGCTGCAACAGCCTGCTGGTCTGCTGCCACTGCCTGTCACACGCAAGTTTCTTCTCCTCGACTTCTTTATCGGCCAGCTTAATCAATCGGTTGATGCGGTCGATACTCTTGTCTGCCGCAGTAATATTGGCCATGGTAACATTCAGATTCTCCTCGGCCAGTTTGAACTGATTTCTTAACTCATCGAGCACATTCTCGCCCTTGGGAGTAAGCAACTTCTTGATCTTGTTACCACACACGGGACATGTATCCCCCTCGTGGAGCGATTTGTGGGCCTGTTGCAGCAGGTTGTTCCAGTCGGTCTCCCGCTCTACGGCGGCATGGGCCTGCTCCTTGATAAGGCGCTTATCCTCAAGGGTGCTCTGCCATTGCTCCCGATTAGACTTTTCTTTCGCAAGGTCGGTTTCGTGCCCACTCAGTCTCGTAGCGGCCTGGGCAACGGCCTCGTGGGCATTTTTGAGTTGGGAGAGCGCTTGCTTGGCATCGGCCATGGCATCTTTCTGGCGATTGATGCCACTCACGCCCATCGCATCATACTGCGACTGCAGTTCACTGACCAGTGCCTCTTGCTGCCTCACCGCCTGTAACGCATCGTTGACCTGCGCTTCGGCTCCAGGCTGGCGTTCGGTTTCGCGCTGCAAGGTTTTGGAGAACTCCACGATGTTCGACTGCTCGTTCTTTCGCTGTTTGAGCAACATCTTAATGCCCTTGATGCTCTTGTACATCTCGCTGTTGGGAGCCTCTTGCTGCAGGAAATCCTCGGCCGACTTGAGTTTGCCACGTTGAGCGGTCAGGTCGTCGGTAGCGGCACGAAGATCCGCGCACAGTTCATCAAACTCCTCCTGCATGGCGGGCTGCTTGGCTTGAAGTGACTCTATCTCGCGCTCGGCACGCTGGCACTCCCGCAACTCGCGGCGTGGCCCGATGGTGGCATCCCAGTCGGCAACCAGTTGCTGGCGTTCGACGTGTGCCTGCCCACGAGCCAAGTCCCGCTTTGCGGCGATGTCACGGTTCTTTTGCTCCAAATCGCGCTCATTTTTGGTCTTCTCATCGAGCCAGTTGGCCATATTCTTGGCACCGTCGCGCAGCTTGAGAGCCTCGTCTCTCAGCTTAGAGAATTGAATGACATCCTCCTTGATTTGAGCTTTCTGGTCATCGGTGAGCAAAACAATCTGCTGTAACGCTTCACGCATCAGTTTGCACTGGTTTTCCTGCTCGCGGTACACCTCATAAATCTTTTTGCCCACTTGGGAATATACCTTGGTGCCTGTCATCTTCTCGAGCAAATCGGACTTATCTTTCTCGCTGCTGGCCAGGAATTCGGCAAACTTGCCCTGAGCGAGCACCACAGTGCGGAAGAACTCGTTCACGTCCAGGCCGATAATCTCATGGATACGATTATCAACCTCGCTATTCTCAGCATAGTCAGTAGGGTTGACACCCTCGGCTGTGCGCAGGATGCGCCTTGGGCCGATGATATTGCCATCAACTTTTTTGTCGGCGCGATGCACATGCCAGGTAGCGACATAAGGGATGCCCTCGTTGTTGTCAAAGGTGAGGCAGACATCGGCTGCCAGCGCGCCACGACGCAGCAATTGTTTGGAGTTAGCGGCATTGATTGGCTTTTGGCCCTTGCTGGCCTCATACTTGTCCTTTGAGGCGCTCTTCAAGCGGGGCGTGGTGCCATAGAGAGCCAGGCAGATGCAGTCGATGATGGTGGACTTACCCGAACCCGTCTGCCCGGTGATGAGAAACAGATGTTCGTTGCTGAGCGGTGCGGCATCAAAGTCGATCACGGCATGATCGATCGATGCGATGTTGTCGATGGTAAGTTTTTTAAGTTTCATTGTCGGTTTTCCTCCTCCACAAGTTGGCAGATATAGTTGAACATTTCCTGCTGTTTGTCGCTCATGGCGTGACCAACCTCGTCAAGATAGAACTGGTTGGCGATATCCAGCGGCGTTTTCTTGTTGAATTCCTCAACCGTCATCTTCACGCTGCCACGTGTAGCGACGGTGGTGGATGTCACCTTGATTTCGCAAAAACGGCATTGCTTGCCCTTCAATGCCATGGCCGCCCGCTCCTGGCTGGCTACGGGCAGGAAATCGTCCACTTTGACATTGAGCCTGATGTAGGAGCGGTCGTCATCATCGATGGACTGCAACAGTGCCAGTGCCGTCTCAAAATCCACGGGTTCGCGAGCCGGAATGGTGTGTAATGGTTTCAGGTTCTTGATGACCTTGGTCGTGACGCGCGGCAGAGCACCATGACCATCAATTTCAACAATGCTCACCGAGTGCTCGCACTGCTCATCAAAACTCACAGGGACTGGTGTGCCGCAGTAGCGTGCGCACCCGCCCAACTGCTGTGGACGATGGATGTGGCCCAGCGCGGCGTAGTCATAACCCTTGCCCAGCATGCCCATCTCAACACATTCCATCTTCATGTTATTGCTGTGACCCGTCAAGTCGCTATTGGCCACAGCCAGGTGGGCCATCAGCACGACGGGCACGTTACCGGCATTGCTGGCATTGACAAGGTCAAGCAAAGCCTGGAAATAAGCCTGTTGACGCTGTCCACGCTCCACCTCGGCCTGCTCGACCTTAGGGAAGCTGTTAGGATAGGCAAACGGCACTGCGGCAACGATGCCCTTGTCGCCCACCTTGACGACGTGACGTTCAAGGTCGGCAAACCCATCATGGTTACGAGCAATACCGCCCAGCACATTCACGTTGGCCAGGCGCCACAACCGCTTGTCACTGTCGAGACGAGAAGCGCTGTCGTGGTTGCCCGCAATGACGATGATGGTCATGCCAGGACACGCCTTGTGAATGTCGAGCATCGCATCGACATACATGTTGACGGCGGCATTGGACGGCGCAGCCGTGTGAAAGATGTCACCGCTCACGAGCAAGGCATCGGGCTCTTGTTCGCGCACGATGTCGGCCAATTGCCGCAGGAAGTCGCGTTGTTCCTCACTGCGGTCATAGCCGTAAAAATTCTGGCCTAAATGCCAGTCGCTGGTGTGGATAAATCTAAACATTGGCAAACACTCTGATAAATACATGAATTTGTAAAATTGTCATACACATTTTCCCCTGGTTGTTTTTCTTTGGACAAATATAGGAAAAAACACTGAAATATGCAAGTTCCCAGCGTTAATAAAAGTTGACGGCTGCAAAAAAGCGCTACCGGGCGGAGCGTGTTGCCAATCGCTTGCCGTTTTTGTCCCAGGTATAGATCCAGCTGCCCTTGCGGCTGGTAAACGTGTCGCCCGCAGCATTCAGAACCTCGCCCACATTGCTCACCGAGAACGTGTGCAAACGCTTGCCCTTGGCATTATAGGTATAGTACCAACTACCATGCTTGATGATATAGAACGACTCGCTATAGGCGACCAGCTCGCCCTGGCTGGCACTGAAAGTGTACACCTTCTTGCCATTATCGTCATAGACGTAATACCATGAGCGCGTGGCCTCGATGTGGCTGATCTTTTGAGCGCTCGCCACGTTCATGGCCATGAGCATGGCAAGGATGATAAGAATTCTTTTCATAAAAATAGGTAGTAGTTATTCATTATTATTTGAGTAATTTCATAATCTGTTGTTCGCTGGCCTGGGGCAGGAAGCCCTTGAGGTGAACAACCATGCGATGAAGTGACTCCTGGGGCGAGTGGTCGCAGTGGCAAGCCTCCTTGCCCAGCAGCTGCTCGGGCGTGGTAAGAAGCGACCAGCCCCATCCATACTCACGGCCATGCTTATCGCGCGGATAGACAAAGTCCTGGGTGACGATGCGGCACGCCATCTGCAGCCGGGTCACATAGCCGTCAAAACGGCCACGCATCTTGGTGCCGGTAAAACCGCAGGCACTGCGCAGTTCGCGCGTGATGAGGCTTCCGTGTTCTCGCAGGGTGAGCACGATAGCCTCCTCGATCGATCCCTCGGCAGGAGCGGGATGGGTCGCACGCCTCCAGTTCATGAAGTCAGGCCACCAGTCCATGCTGATGTAACCTGCCTTCTTGTCAAAGAATTTGCCATAGACGCATGGACTCTCGGTCACGATCGGGCCTTTCCACTTCCACATGGGCCAGTCCCAGCCGCCGTCGTCATACACGACATAGCGGCAATCGCTATCCACGACATCCTCGGCCGAGTAGCCGCTGATACCGCTATAGAGCAACGGCAGGAAGCCGATCTCCTGGATCAAGTCCACCAATTCCGTCGCATTGTGTATCATTCCTCGCTGTAACATGTGATTACTGTTTATTATTTGTTTCTTTATCCACTTGATTCATCTTCTTTCTGTACAACAGCAAGATGAATAGCAATATGATGATGGCCAGATTGAGAAACAATGTCGTGCTGATTTAGTCTTTACTTCTTGTTCTTGTAGGCCTTGGGAGGTACTTCTGGAGGGCTTAAGTGTTCTCACCCTCGTAGATGCGGTTCTTGTCAAACACCGTCCAGGATACACCGGGAACGCCAAAGTCGATTTTCTCGAACGGGCTCAACATCTCCAGCACGGTGGGTGCCTTGGCCGCGCTCCTGTGTGACGAATGGTTGATTTTGTCAAATTCCTTCTGGGTCATGCCGTCAAGGGTTGAGAATCTGGTCGAGCAGGGGGTAGATGTCGGCCTCGGTGGTGTAAGGATGGATGTGGAAATAGGGATTGCCGGTCAGCATGGCCGACAGTTGGGCCTTGGTCGAGTCGTAGAAGATGTGGCAGGGGATGCCGCGGGCCTCGGCATAGGCCAACTCATAGCCCACGCCCAGCGACGGGCAGGTGCACTCGCCGATGAGCACATCGCTCTCGCGCAGCCATGCCGTGTCCTGGTCATAGATGCTCGCGTCGCGCTCGCGGCCCTGTTCCATCAGGTTCAGGTTGCTCTTGCCGACGTGCTCGGTCAAGACCACGTCGGTGCGCTGGATGTAACTGATGATGCGGTGATACAACGCGGCATCGACGCGCCCGCCACGGATGGAGCCTGCAAAATATATCTTTTTATTGGCCATGGCGATGCTGTTTTTACAGTCTTGACTGGAATTTCTCGCGGTCGACGATGAAGCGCAGGTGGGTGCCCTCGCCCAGCAGCGTGTCGCCGCAATGGGCCTCGACCTTGAACTCGATTTTCTTTCCCTCGACGCGGGTGACCGTGGCGGTGGCGGTGACGATGTCGCCCAGTTTGCTGGGCTTGAGGTGGGAGGAGGCGATGTGCCCGCCCACGGTGGTGCAGCCCTCGGGCAGATAGTTGGCCACGGCGAGCATGGCGGCGTTCTCCATGAGCGCCATCATCGACGGGGTGGCCAGCACAGGCATGTCGCCCGAGCCTATGGCCACAGCCGTTACAGCCTCGTTGACGGTCAACTGGCTGGTGTGGGTCAATCCTTCTTGAAGCATGATGTCTCTGGTTCTAGTACTTGTTGAAATTATATTTAGTTCTTAACTCGGCTTTTTTCTCCTCGCTCTGGCGTGTGAAGTAACTGCGCCAGCCAGGGCAGAAGTTGATGTGCCAGCGCCAGAACTTGCCCAGCACTGAATTGGGCTTCTCGTCGTAGTGAGCCCTGAATTTGCAATTCTCGCAGATATGTGCCATGTTGTTAATAATTATAGTTTATAGGTTATTACAGGTTAGTGTGGTAGCCCAGCTGGCGGTCCATCCAGGCGATGCGCTCATGCAGCCATTGCTTGAGATGGGCAATTTCATCGTTGAAATCTTTTGCCACATAGTGGTTGGGCCAGACCTGCACTCCCCACCTGGGCCACGCCTGGCTGTTGCGATACTCAGCACCGCATGCCTTGAGCACCGCGGCCAGGGAGTCCACCGTGTGCATCAGGCGGTCTTCGCTCAAGTTAGCAGCACGGTACTGAGCCCAGCGAGCCTTGAGCTTGGCGGCATATTGCGGGTCATTGTTGAGGCGTTGCCACCAGAAGGGCACCAGATAAACCTCGCCCTGATTGTACATCAGGTCGTTACTCTGATAAATCCAGGTGTCGGTGCGCCATCCATCCAAGCGATTGGCGTTGCCATAGGCAAGATTCATGTCCCATACCACCATTTTAAATCTCGGATCCTCGCTGTCGCGGCGCTTATAGAACTTGCCACTCAAGCGGTAGCCGTCCACATTGTGTCCCAACTCCATCGCCAACTGATAGTCGATAAAAGACATCACATCAATGAACCGGCCGTATCGCCCCTGGTCCAGGGCATTTTCCATGTCATCGATGTGGCGACGGATGTAGCGGAGTTGTGCCTGGGTCAAATCGTCGCGGTCTGGCGACTTGTACTGGAACAGGATGCGTCGGTCCTCAATGGGGTCACCGCTTGCCGTCACGGGGCAATGCTTTGACGTGTAGGTTTCGTCGTCATTACAATCGACCTCCATCAAGTATCCACCGGTCAAGGCATCACCCTGATCACCAGGTCCAGGCAGATTCAGACGATGCTTGCCTGTGGAAACCACTTCAGAGAGGACATACACCCCGTAGTACACACCATCAACAAACAGTTCGCAAAAACGTCCCTGGGGCACATATTCCATCCATGGCCTGGATATTTCATAGGCCAGGAGGTCACGCATCATGCTCTTGTCGCTGTAGGGTGCATGCAGAGCCCAGTTATTGTCTTTACCCATGCCCAGAATAGCCACTTTTTTCTTCTTGCCGCTCTTGAACAGGGGCTGCTTTAAGGTGCGGAACGAATAAGGCTTTTTGGGACTTGAGTTATAGGTAGAGTTGCCACGATGCCTCAAGGCAATATACCCCTCGTAATCGACATGCTGCCCCGGGTGGGCAATCGTATCGGCATAGTTGAGACGACCATCGCCGTTGTGAATGATTTTGATGTAGGCCGAGATGCGCTTGTCGCGCATGATGGAATCTCCGTTCACAACAATCCACACCAGGGGCAGATTGGAGGAATCGACCCGCACATCGGTATTGTCGGGAGGAAAATTATGCGCACACCGCTCCTTGTGGCAGGCACCCAAAGCAAGTGCCATCGCCATCAGCAACAAGCATATCTGCACAAGCCTTTTCATCATCACATCAAATCAAGTCATGTTTCTACAGTGCAAAATTATAAAAAAAAGCGTTATATCGCCAATTTGTGGTAAAGAATAGCAATTATTACCACAAAAATTGCATAATACAACTTTTTGTGGTAATTTTGCCGCGACAAAAACACATTATTGATAAAAAACAATTATCATGGATGCTCAAAAAAATGCCGAGATTATCGCAAGAATAAAATATCTGATGAAGGAAATGGGCGTGCGGCAAGTGCAGTTTGCCGAACGCATCGATGTGGACACATCCAACCTGTCGAAATATCTGAATGCGCACATGCCACTGAGCGATGCCTTTCTCAACCGCATCGTCGTCAACCTGGGCGTGTCCAAGGAATGGCTCATCGATGGCACCGACCTGCCGTTTGGCAAAACGACAGCACGAGTTGACGGCTCTGACGCACTCATCGGCCAGGCAGACATTCCGGCCATTAACGGCATTCCTGTCTATAACGTGGATGCCACGGCAGGGACATCATCAGGCAGGAATGACTTGTTTGCCAACGAGAACATCGTCGGTTGGGTGAACCTGCCCAACATGAGTCCCCACTGCCGCATCGTGCGCGTTAGCGGAGACTCGATGGCCCCGGTCATCCAGGATGGAGATTTCATTGCCGTGCGCGAGTTGAGCAATCCCAGTCAGATTTATTGGGGACAAATCTATGTCGTGCAACTCGATGACTTCAGGCTGGTAAAGTATGTACGCCGCCATACCGACCCCAACATGGTAGTTCTGCGCAGCGAGAATCCGAACTACGACGACATGGACGTGCGCCGAAGCGATATTCACGAGTTATTCCTCGTTCAACATGTCCTTCACATCAACAGCCGCTTGTAAGCGGTTTTCACAGCAACCCTCACACAACCGATAGCCACCCATCATGAATATCTACTATCACACACTGTCCAACGGCCTGCGGCTGGTACACATCCACACCACGACGCAGGTGTCATGGTGCGGGCTTGCCATCAACGCCGGCAGCCGTGACGAGAAGCCCGGTCAGTTCGGACTCGCCCACTTTGTGGAGCACACCATCTTCAAGGGCACCCGGCACAGGCGCGCATGGCACATCCTGAACCGCATGGAACGCATTGGCGGCGAATTGAACGCATATACCACCAAAGAGGGCACCATGCTCTACTCGGTATTTCCCCAGCAGCACCTGCCGCGAGCCATCGACCTGCTTGCCGACCTGGTGCAATGGTCGGTATTTCCCACCGACGAACTTGACCGCGAACGCGATGTAGTACTCGAAGAAGCGGCCAGCTACCGCGACACGCCCAGCGATGCGGTCTATGACGACTATGAAGACCTGATGTTTGCCGGCAGCGAACTGGGCCACAACATTCTGGGGCGAAAGGAGGACCTGGAACGTCTCACCCAAGACGACTGCATGCGTTACCTCAAGACGCTGTATGTGCCCACCAACATGGCTTTCTTCTCGGTTGGTCCTGAGCGCCCCGAGCGTGTGTTCAACTTGGCCGAGAGACACTTCAGCGGCATGAACCATGCCATGGCTCCTCGGCACCGCCAGGTTCCCATGGCGAGCGAACCTTTCAAACGCACCATCCAGATTGGCACCCATCAGGCCCACACCATTGTGGGAGCCCGCGTCCCCGATATGCACCACCCGCTGCGGCATGCATTGATGCTGCTCAACAACATCCTGGGTGGCCCGGGCATGAATTCGCTGCTCAATGTCGAGTTGCGTGAACGTCGTGGTTATGTTTATACCGTGGAGTCGTCCCTGACGTTGCTCAGCGACTGCGGTTGGATGGAAATCTATCTGGGGTGCGACCCCGCCGATGTGCGCTCCAGCCTGCGCGTGATTGAGCGCATCACCAGCCGTCTGAGCAAGGAGCCATTGACCGAACGCCGCCTTGAAGCCCACAAAAAACAGTACTGCGGCCAACTAATCGTTGCCGCCGACAGCACCGAGTTCATGGCGATGCGCGCTGGCCGCGGACTCCTGTACCACGGCCGCGTGACTACCATCGACGAGACCATTGCCAGCATTCAGGCAGTGACTGCCGAGCAGATCATGCAAGCCGCAGCCTACCTGAACAGCAATGCCCTCTCGTCACTCACATTCCAATAACTTAACAGCATTACCAGCAATCCAGTCATGAAAAAGATCTCTATTCTTATCCCCTGCTACAACGAGGAGCAATCCTTGCCCCAGCTGTATCCCGAACTTGTCAAACTCATGGATGGGAACACCGGCTATGAGTGGGAACTCATGTTTGTCAATGACGGCAGCATCGACGGCACGCTGCAAGTGCTGAAGAACATGCGCCTGCAAGACAACAGGGTCAATTATCTGGACTTGTCACGCAACTTTGGCAAGGAAGCAGCCATGCTCGCAGGCTTTGACCATGTGACAGGCGACTGCATGATTATCATCGATGCCGACATGCAGCATCCGCCCACACTCATCCCCGAGATGATCAAATGGTGGGAACTGGGATATGACGACGTGTATGCCAAGCGCAAGTCGCGCGGCAGAGAAAGCTGGTTGCGCAAGCACCTGTCGTTGTTGTTCTATAAGATTCTGCAGAGTTCATCGCGTTTTGACCTGCTCCAGAATGTGGGAGACTTCAGGCTGCTGGACCGCTGCTGCATCAATGCCCTGAAACGGATGCGCGAGAGCGAACGCTATACCAAGGGCCTGTACTGCTGGATAGGCTTTAAGAAAAAAGACATCGAGTTTGTGCAGGGCGACCGCGTTGGCGGCGTTTCGTCATGGAACTACCGCCAGTTGTTCTCGTTTGCCCTCGATGGCATCACCTCATTCACCAATGTCCCGTTGCGCATCTCCACGGTGATAGGCTTCTTGGTCTCGCTGTTCGCCTTCCTGTACATGGTATATGTCTTTATCAAGGCGCTCATCTGGGGCGACCCTGTGCAGGGCTATCCCACACTGGTGATTTTGATCTTGTTCCTGGGTGGCATCCAGCTGCTCTCGATAGGCATCATCGGCGAGTACATCGGCCGTATCTACAACGAGACCAAAAACCGTCCCGACTACATCGTGCGGGAATTCAATAACGAGAAAGTACTTTAATGTGGCCATGCAGCACTTTGCTTTTCTTGTGATTAGTTGTACAAATTTGGCAAAAAATTTGCAGGGTTTCGCCAAAAACTGTACTTTCGTGACCAATAAAACAACAATTTATCGACAAACAAATAAAAAATGACACTATGAACGATGTGAAATTTTATCTCGACGCAGCCGAGAAGAAGATGCAGGAAGCCGTGGATTTCCTCGATGACACCCTGGCACACATCCGTGCAGGCAAGGCCAACGTGAAGATTCTGGACGGCATCCGTGTGAACTACTATGGCAACCCCACGCCCATCAGTGGTGTGGCCAACGTGAGCACCCCCGACCAGCGCACCATCGCCATCATGCCGTGGGAGCGCAACATGATCGGAACCATCGAGAAGGCCATTATCGACAGCAATGTGGGTATCATGCCCGTTAACAATGGTGAGGTCATCAGGCTCAACATTCCGCCGCTGACCGAGGAACGCCGCAAGCAACTGGTCAAGGACTCCAAGGCTGAGAGCGAGAAGGCCCGCGTGAGCATCCGCAATGCACGCCGCGAGGCTATCGAGGGCCTGAAGAAGGCCGTCAAGGACGGCATGAGCGAGGATGTCTCTAAGGACGGCGAAGACAAGGTGCAGAAGATTCATGACAAGTTCATGAAGAAGATCGACGAAATCTTTGCCGCCAAGGAGAAAGAAATCCTGACCGTATAATCCATCAACGACAAGTTCTAGAGTGGCTCGCCATTCTAGAACTTGTGGTTTAAAGTTCAGACTCAAGGATTTAGAAAAACTGGAGACGCAAAAATTTGCGTCTCTGCTTATCAACAGAGAACTGGAAACCGACCGTCATCTGGGTTCGCCTGCAGCCAGGCGCTGGCACGATGTGGCCTATTGGGGCCTCATGGTGGTTGCTTGCGTTGTGTTCTACTGGATGAACGTGCTGACCCCATTCAGGGAAGACGACATGGGCTTCAGTCTGATTGAGGGCGAGTGGACTCACATGCACACGCTGCTCGACCTGCTGCGGTCACATGCCACCCACTATGCCAACACCAACGGACGACTTGCCGACCTTGTGCCGGAATTGTTTGCCGGCCTGCTAGGCAAAAGCGTCTTTAACGTGTTGAACGCACTGGTGTTTGTCTTGATGGCTCATATCCTGAGCCTGCTGAGCACTGGACGGCGCTCATTGCTTGCGGCATCGGGTTTCATGGCTATGGTGGGTACCTGCTATCCTGTTCCTGGCGAAACCATGTTGTGGATGGCCGGAAGTGCCAACTACATGTGGGCCATCACCCTGTCGCTAATGCTCGTATATGTCTTGCAGCACCACCAAGTGCTGCGCCCACGCTGGTGGGAGAGCATGGCATTATTTATCGGGGGTGTGGTAGCCGGCGGCTTTAATGAAGCAACCTCGCTTGGATTCTTGGGCGGCTTGATGCTGTACTATGCCGTCAATCACAGGCTCATCAACCGGCGTGTGGTCATTGCTTTGAGCGGCTACATGTTGGGAATCATGTTCATTGTAGCATCGCCAGGTGCATGGAACAGGGTTTCGACCGATCTGGCCATTGACCTGAGTCCAGGTGACTTGATGTCCAGCCGCTGGTACATCTTTGTGGAGAAGATGTGGAAATTTTACTTGCCGGTCGGTGCCTTCATTATCGGTATTGTAGCACTGGTGGTGCGACGCGGACGGGCCGTCAGGCAATGTGTGTGGACCTACATTTTGCTAGTCCTGGCCTCGGTCATGTTCAGCCTGGGACTCACCCATGAGCGCGCCTATTCCCCGCTGGTGACCGTTAGTTTCATCATCATTATCATGGTTGCCGACTCGTTGTTTGAGCATCGCCCCCGTTGGCGGTTGGCGGCCATCACTATCGCTGCGGGGCTGAGTATATTCACCTTTGCACGCGGTATCAAGATGCTGAACAGGTACCAGGCATTCTATCAGCAAGTAGAAAACGAAATTGCCGCATCGCCCAGTCAGGCCATATTGCGGGAACGCCAATTTGAGTATTATAGCCGCTTTATCAAACTCATGAATTACATGTCCACCAACTACTTTGCCCACGAGGTGGTCTATTGCGGCTATTATGGCAAGGAAAACATCCAGTTTGTCAACGATTCTATCTACAGGCGGTTCCATGAAGACCGGCTGCTTGACGGAGCCACATTGTTGCCCATGATGAGCGACAAGCCCGATATCACGGGCGATATTTTTCATACTCCTGGACAAGATTACATGGCCGTCAGTCTGCGTACCGACACTCTACCCCACACCTTCCAGACCGCACGCTACTATTTCACCAAGGCCGACGAGGCCCTTACACCAGCCGAGCGCCAGCGTCGACAAGACTACGGCCTGACCTCGGAATTCTCCCCTCAGGGATTCTTCCCGATCATTTACCACGGCCAGCGTTTTCTTATCCTGCCGCTGCCCGATTCCACGGTCACCCGCATCACCATTCCGCTGGGCATCACCCCGCAAGCCCCAACGATAACACTCACGCCTGCGGGCCAATCAAAGGAAGATTGATGAGCGGATTTCTCCGCTCTTAACCATAAAAACCTGTAGAGGCGTAAGATGCCACGCCTTTACATGCCCTAATGATACTGAATCATTTATCAACAGGGCGCGTGACTTCGTTAACGAGATAGACAATACTCTGGTATGGGATGCCGCCGTTGGTTTCCAACCCGACCTCACAGGTGCGGCTGTTGCTGTAGCCCATCTCGATATGGTTATCCTGGAGTTGACGGCGCAGTTTCCTGAGTGCCCAGCGGTTCACCTCGGGGTGTGTCCAGCCGCGGTCACCGGCAAATCCGCAACAGCCCACGCCCTCGGGCAGGAACACGCTCGTGCTGCACAGTCGTGCCAGCTGAGTCATGGTTTCTACCAGATTCATCTCGCGTGTCGAGCAGGTGAAGTGCAGGGCAATGTGGCGGTCAATGGGCGTGAACACAAGACGGTCACGCAGGTATTCCCAAATAAACTCCACTGGTTCATACAGCCTCATGCGCTTGATGCACTTGCGCATGCGGTGCAGACATGGGCTCTGGTCGCACACGACAGGATACTTGCCCTGCTCGCTGGCTTGCCACAGAGCCTCGTCGAGTTCTGCTGTCTTGCGGTCGGCAATATCAAGCATGCCTTTAGACTCCCAAATGGTACCGCAGCACATTTTTTCCAGCCCCATGGGAAAAATGACCTCAAAGCCTGCCTTGTGGCACAGTTGCACCATTTCATCGACCAGTGTGTGCTTGACGGGCGCCCCTTTTGACAGGCCCATCGTCTGATTGATGCACGAGGGGAAATAGACGACTTTACACAGGCCAGACGCCGTGTTTGAGCCACGACTAGCCTTGGGTTGTGAGGCCTTTCCGGGCATGGCTGGCGTCCACAAGGGAAGTCCCGCCTTGTGCATGGCGCTGGCTACACCTTGCATAACGGTTGTACCAAGGACGTTATGGCCCAAACGTGCCGTGTCGAGCACCAGACGCAGTCCGCTCTTGATGCCCGCAAAATGCCGAGCAGCAAATTGGCCTGTTTTGTACCCCACGCTGTCCCGTGGCAGGGCCTCCTGACGCAACAGGTGGGTCATGTCGGCCACATTGATGCCCATTGGGCACGAGGTGGCACACAGACCATCGCCGGCACACGTCTGATCACCCTGGTAGCGGTACTGCTTGACAAGGGTCGCAAGGCGCACGGGGTCACTACCGGTTTGACGCAGATGAGAGATTTCGCGCTGAATGACAATGCGCTGGCGTGACGAGAGCGCAAAGCCACAGGTGAGACAATTCACCTCGCAGAAACCGCACTCAATGCACTTGTTGGCCTTGAGGACACCAACGGCAGTCTCTCGTCCGCTATTATAGCGCTCGCCATCGGGTTCAAGGCTTGTATCGAGTCCCTTGAGTTTGAGTTCGGGCAGGGGCTTGAAATGCTTGATGAAGCACTCGGGATCATCGTTGAAGATGACGCCCGGGTTGAGCAAATAGTGAGGGTCAAAAATCTCCTTAAGCTCACGCATGGCATTGAAAGCCTCCTCGCCCCATTCATATTGGACAAAGGGTGCCATATTGCGACCCGTGCCGTGCTCGGCCTTTAATGAGCCGTCATAGTCCTCGACCACAAGCCGAGCCACGTCACGCATCATCGCGGCATAGCGCTTTACCTCGCTCTCGCTGTTGAAGAGCTGGTTGATGATAAAGTGGTAATTACCCTCAAAGGCATGGCCATAGATGCAGGCATCCTTGTAGCCATGGTCGGCAATGAGTTGTTGCAACTTGACGGTAGCCTCGGGCAAGTCCTCGACAGCAAAGGCCACATCCTCGATCAGGCAGGACGAGCCCACGGGACGCGCTCCGCCCACACTGGGAAAGATGCCCGAGCGGATAGCCCAGTACTTGCCATAGACGGCAGGGTCGGTCGTAAATGCAACGGGGATATAGGTCCTGAATCGAGACAGGCACTGGGTAATAGCATTGATGCGATGCTGTAGATCGTCGGGAGTTGTTGACTTGGTCTCGGTAAGGATGGCGGTGAGGTTGTGGTAATCACCAGGCTCGACACCAGAAATCTTACCGGCATCCACGTCCCGCTTGTACTGCAGATATACGGGATCATCGACCGATGCAAGTGACAGGTAGTCGAGCATCTCGGCACTCTTGACCATCAGATTCTCGCCACTCATAGCAATGTCATCATCACCCGCCCTCAACTGCTTGAGCGCCACCACAGCCTCGCAACTCTCACGCATGGTGTAAAAGTAGAGCATCGCCGAAGCCTTGCAGGGGTAATCATGAAGCGTGCGCATCGTGACCTGGCTGATGAAAGCCAGAGTGCCCTCGCTACCCACCACGCAATGGGCGATAATTTCCAACGGATCATCGTAGGCAATGAGCGGCCTCAGATTCAAACCCGTCACATTCTTGATGCTATACTTCTTGCGGATGCGGTCGACAAGTGGCTTGTTGGCACGGATGCGGTCGCGCAATGACTCAATCGCGGCGATAAAACCGGGATGGGTGTTCCTGAAGGATTCACGACTGGCCTGGTCACCCGTGTCGAGAACGGTGCCGTCGGACAACACCAGTCGAGCCGACAACAGCATGCGGTCACTATTGGCGTGAGTGCCACAGTTCATGCCCGACGCATTGTTGGCTACGATGCCCCCCACCATCGCCGAGCCGATGCTGGCGGGGTCGGGCGGGAACACACGGCCCAATGGCTTGAGAAGCTGATTCACACGAGCGCCCACGAGACCGGGTTGCAGGGTAATACTCTCGCCATCGGGAGCAATGCTGTAGTCTTCCCAGTTCTTGCCTGCAACGATGAGAATGCTGTCGCTCACACTCTGCCCCGACAATGACGTGCCTGCAGCGCGAAAGGTGAACGGCAGGCCATGCTTGGCGGCCGTTTTAACAATCAATGAGACTTCACGCTCATCCATGGCGCGGATAACCACCCTGGGCGCCAAACGGTAAAAACTGGCATCTGTTCCCCAGGCCAGCGTGCGCAGCTCATCGGTGTAAACCCGCTCACGTGGCAGCACCGCCAGTATCTCTTTCAGGAATCCGTTATAATTCTTCATTGGCTATGAAATTGATTTCACCAAAGATAACACTTTTTCCTTTTATCGAAGATAAAACCGCCCCAAAAAAAGTGATTATGCCTTTCTTGCCAACAAATATCATTTAACGATTGAACCAAACAATTGTCAAATTCCAGCAAGACGGATCCGCGCATTTTCCGGAACTCAGTATATCCAAAAATATCAGAAACGGGTGCACCCGCTAGTAGTAACGGATGGCATATTCGGTGGTAAGGATGAGTTCGCCTCCCCAATGATCACGATAGATGACGGGGATGCCACGATAGGCCTCGGGAATGAGCAGTACATCGATCTTGCTCCAGCGGGGTGGACCATAATCAAACGACTTGCCCGAAAGGAGCAAGACATTGCCTGCATAGTCATACTCGTAGAATCCGCCACCCAAACACTGCTCATGTGGCATGAGCAGGTCGCGATGCAGGGTGACCATTCCCAGCCTTAGATGGCCACTGCTTGTGATAATAAACTTGGGATGCTCCATGTGACAGGGATTGCACAAAACCGATTACATGACAACGCCTGTGTGCCAGACCTGACAATAATCTCGAGCACGGCTCGGCGCATTGCACAATTGAAGGCATACAGGCGCTATCATCATCTTGAATCACATTGATGCCCTCTACCAGGTGCCAGAGAGCAGAAAGTCGATCAAAGAAGTAACGTCGCTAATGGTGACTTCACCATCCTGGTCGCAGTCGGCTGCCGTGATGTCGATACCAGTAGCATCAAGGGTCAACAAGTAATCAATGAGCATGGTCACGTCACCGATGTTCACCTCTCCATCACAATCCACATCGCCCATCAGGTGTGCATCGGGATTGTAATCCAACTGCTCGTCCATCCAGGCGATGCGTTCACTCAACCACTGCTTGAGCCACTCGACCTCGTCGGCATAATCGACAGCGACATAGTAATTGGGCCACACATACTCGCCCCAACGGGGCCATGCCTGGGAGTTGCGCAACTCGGCTCCATGAGCGGTCAGCACATTGGCCAGCGAATCGACGGTTGCCATGATGCGGTCTTCACGCAGGTTGGCACGACGATACTGGGCCCAGCGGGCCTTGAGGGCAGCTGTATATTCGGGGTTGGTGTTCAGCTTATACCACCAGAAGGGTATCAACTGCGGGTCGCCCTGGCTGTTGAGTATATTGTTGTTCTTGTACATCCAGGTGTCGGTGCGCCAACCCTGATAGTAGTCGGAATTACCATAGGCCAGGTTCATGTCCCACACAACCATCTTGAAGCGCGCGTCCACACTATCGCGGCGCTTGAAGAACTTGCCACTCAAGCGGTATCCATCCACATTATGCCCAAGTTCCATCGCGATCTGGTAGTCGACAAAGTTTTCCACATCAAGATACTGGTCATAACTTGACGGGCGGCCCGGCGAATAGTTCCACAATGCAGTTTCCATCTGATCGATGCGGCCAGTGATATAATCGACTTGATTCTCGGTCAATTCTTCATAGTCGGGCGACTTGTACTGGAAATTGATATACTGGTTCATATAACGCGTTCCGGTACTGCTCACCGGATGATACTTGGAGGTATAGGTCACCTCGCCATCGGTGCGGTTCACCTCCATGATGTAGCCGCCAGTGATAGAGTCACCCGACTCGCCCGGGTCAGGCAGATCCAAACGGTGCTTACCCTTGGAAACAACCTCGGTAAGGATATACACCCCGTAATAGATGCCGTCAAGAAAGAGTTCGCAATAGCGGCCCTGGGGCGTGTATTCCATCCATGGCCTCGACACCTCAAAGGCAAGCATGTCGCGCACCATGCTCTTGTCGGCGTAGGGTGCCAGCAAAGCCCAGTTGTTATCCTTGCCCATACCCAGGATTTTCACTTTTTTCTTGGTTCCGCCATTCTCCAACGGCATATCCAGCGGACGGAAAGAATACGGTTTCTTATCACTGCCACTGAACGAGGAGCTGCCACGGTAGCGTAACGCCACATAGCCCTCATAGTCGATTGTTTGCCCCGGATGGGCCACCGTGTCGGCATAATTGAGCATGCCGTCACCATTGTGAATCACCTTCATGCGGGCAGTGATGCGTTCATAACGGTCAATGATTTGCCCATCCACATCTAGCCACACGATGGGCAGATTGGTCGAGGTGAGTTGCACATCTTCATTATCAGGCGGATAATTCCACCATGACCAAGCGCGGGCTGATTGTGCCAGCGACAAGATCATAACAACAAGCAATAATAATCGTTTCATCATTTCAGGTATTTACAAACAAAGAAAAACATAAGGTAGTTACCCGCAAAATTACAAAAAAACAGCAAAACAAACACCCAACAGATTGATAATAACGCAAAAAGGCAGATTGCATGAGCACAACCTGCCACAAATTCCCTCTCTAAAGGGAATACTTATATCCTACTTGATGACTGCAATCTTGGTAACCACCGCCTCGCTGTTGCCATTGGCGCGCGAGCAGAGTACCATATACACGCCACTCTTGACTTCATGGCCAAACTGGTCGCAGCAATCCCATGTCACCATGCCGCCTGTGGATTTGAGTTGCGCCAGTACATTGCCACTGGCATCGGCAATCTTGACCAGTGAGTTATCCATCAGACCCACAATCGTCACATTGCTGCCATTCTCGGGACGGACAGGATTGGGATAGGCATAGATATTGCTGTAGTTCGGTTCGGCCGGACTCGAGTCGCTGAAGTATTCAT
The DNA here is from genome assembly GCA_946410185.1 of uncultured Porphyromonadaceae bacterium. Classification (GTDB taxonomy): domain Bacteria; phylum Bacteroidota; class Bacteroidia; order Bacteroidales; family Muribaculaceae; genus Sodaliphilus. Next base: position 12,043 of record CAMJZI010000004.1, on the reverse strand, counting down.
ACAATCCCGAAGGTGTGGTAATATAGACCGAATTGCTGTTGGGATTGCAGCACACTTTATAGACCGTATTGGTTGCCAACGGGCTGTTGGAACTATTGAACTTGTTGATGATTTGAGTGCCATCGGCACTTACCAGGAACAGTCCTGAGGACTGAGTGGCTATCCACTTGCGGTTGGCGCCGTCGACAGCAATGCCATTGACCTGGATGCCGTCCATCAGGCGGTCGGCAAGGCCCGTGCCGTCGTTACGAGGTACTTTGGGACGGATTACCGAGAAGTTGGGCGCAAATGCCTGGGACGGATTAAACATGCAGATGCCCTCGCTGGTGCCCATCCACACGTTACCGCTAAGGTCCTCGGTCAAGCAGATGATATTGGTCCACGAAACCGACTCACCATCCTGATCGGACAAACGGTTATAAACCACCTGCTGCGGGTTAGTTGAAATCTCGTTGGCACTGTTCCAGATGACAAGCGGCATCTCGAAATCACCGTCTGAGAACAACTTGATATCATAATTGCTGCGACGTGTCGAAAGGATGACACCTCGCTGAGTGTGGCCTGTATTCAGCCCTGCGATTGATGGCATGATCCAATCCTCGGCTGTGACCTGATTCTGTTTCACCTTGGCGGCGGGGAGAACCATCACGGGGTGGTCGGGATTCTCATAAGACTGTACGACCCACACGTTGCCGTTGCGGTCAATGGTTGTGATGGGGTGCATCGACCAGTTTTGAGCGATGGGGCTGTTCTTGGTGTCATAGGTGAGCACAATCTCATTGTTCACCACCTTGAGCAGACCAGAGCGCCATGTGCCCAGGAGATAGGTACTGGGGTCATCGGGCAGAAAGTCAATCCAATAAGAGCCAGTGGTGGGAGCTCCTGGTGGTGTGACGTTCTCCCACTTCACTCCGTCATAGACATTGACAGCCGATGGCGATGTCACACGCACGATACCGTTGGCAGCGGTGCTGCACACATACAACTTGTCGCTGCTCTGATTATAGGTCATCCAGAAAGGAGTGCCAAACGACAAGGCATTAGGCAGATAATAAGTATCGCTATTCAGCTCATGCAATCCATTGGGACCTGCAGCCCAGATGGTCTTGTCTCCGCCGGGGCGACTGCTGCACAACTCACCCTCGGTATCAAAGGGCTCCAGATTATCTCCATTTTCATCTGACAAAAAGCACTTGCCAAGACTTGGAACATTCAACAGGTATCCGTTATCAGTTGCCTGCAAGTCGGTAGTTGGTGCCTCCAGCATCGTGTACTCCTTGTACGAGACATTGTCGTCCTCGTCCATGCTCATGATCACGTGGTATGTCCAACCCGTCAAGCAGAAAAATGTGCTGTCATTGATGACACGGAAACGGCAATTATTGTGCAGCCGTGTTGTCTCGAACGAGGAAAGCTGGTCGTGGAACTCATCGGCCCTCCCGTAATAGAAAGCATCGGCCGTGGAGAGAAGCAGCACATCTCCCATCTGGGCAACGCTGGAGAAAGCCTCACCATAGATATGGGATTCCTTGACCACAAACTTGTCATCATCAACCACCACATAGCCGAAGTCTGTCGCAAGATACATCAAGCCAGGAGCGAACGTCACGTCATTGATCGACTTGCTCGTGGTGAGAACAGCATCTTTGACCTCTGGCATATTGACTACGTTGCCATTACTCTCGATGATATCAATATTGGAATTGTTATATACAACGACCAGATAATCATTGTCACAATTATAATAAGTCCGGGAGATGCCCATGTCGCTCAAGTCGTTGATAATGCTCAAGGCCTCATTCTCCTGGGTTGAGCCATCCAAGCGGAAGAGGTTGCCACCAGAAAGATAATACACCCAATTCTGAGCCTCGACGACAGATTTCACATCATTGCCCACAAACGAGGTGTGAATCATCCAGTCACCAACAGCATTCTGCGCCGACACACTCAACGACAGCGCAACCGACAACAGCAATAATATCTTTTTCATTGTCTCTTTTATCCTTATTATATAAACATAACGTAAAGCCCTGCTGTAAATTGTGTGACACTGCGCAGAGTTTACCGGCAGGAGCGGGCACTACCGCTAGAATGTCAGCGTGACCTCTCTAGGTTGGTCGGAGGAAGCATCATAGGTAAACGAAGCCCAAGTACTTGTCAACTGGCTCTCGAAACGGATGCGATACTTGATGGGTCGCAGACACTTGACCGAAACCTCGCCCTTGACAGGAATTCCCGTCATGCCACGCCGTTTGATGCCTTTTTTCTCAATAATCTCACACTGGTCATCGTTGATGGTAAAGACCAGATTGACCGTTTCCTCAGGACCCAGGGTGAGCCCCTTGCGCTCGACAAGAACACTGCCGCCGCCCATATGGGTCAATCTCAAGGTATCCTCGGCGCTGTCATCCTCGTCGGGCACAGTCGGCATCTGCATGATATAGGTACTGGACGGGCCCTTCTCCCGATGCCCTATAAGCAAAGCCACCAACGCAATGGCCACGACAAAGGCTATTGTATAGAATTCAGGAGAATTAAGGTCCATTTGTATTGTATTGTCTGGTTTACTTGAGTCTCTTGATGACCTCACCGGCAATCACCCTTGAGGACCATGGCGACCAATGGGTATCGTTAAAGAGAAAGACATCTTTCACGCCTTGGCAGACATAGGGATAGAGGACACGCTTCGACACCACAAAGTGGTCAATGTCGGCCTGCATCCAGCGCTCAATATCCTCGTTAAGGGTCTTGCGCGGATAGGGGTTGTCAACAATAAAATCCTGATACAAGTCATATTTGTCACAGGCCAGGACAATAACGAGGTTAACGCCTTTTTCCTTGGCCTTGGTTATCACCTTGTCGAAACAATCGGTGATAACCTGCTGCTGCTCGGCGGTGATGTCAAAGCCCATATTTGGCTCGACATCCTCATAGTAGAAATACAGCTTGCGCGGCTCCTGTCCGCCAAACACAGCCCTGTTCAGGTCAAGCGTGTAAATCGGGTTCTTGCCAAAAAGATGATAGAACAGGTAATCCTTTACCCTGAGCAACGGGCTCCCCTCTTCTTGCTTGAGCTCGGTTGAAGCGTCGTCGGTGTTCGCCCCCTTTTTGGAGCGAGGCAACTGCACATGGTTGGTCACAAAACTGCTATGACGAGAGAGCAAATAACGCTCCCCTTCCTCGACCACAAGGTTCTTGACATTGCTTGAATCAATGATGCCCAGGTTAAGGATGTCATAGGCCACCTGCATCGGGCTGTTAAGAGTCGGGTCCTGAGGTGAGAAAACGACAACACTGCGCTTGCCGTCATGGGCCAGATAGTTCACATAGTCACCCTTCTTGCCCACTCCTCCGCCATGAGAAAACGAGTCGCCAATCACCACCACATCGCACGTGTCAGCACGCAAGATGCTGTCATTGTCTTGGTTCTCATAATACACCTCGGGCAACAACCCTTCACAAATCGAGTCGGTATATTCAGGGCCGCTGTTGATGAGTCCCAAACGCATCAGGTCGCCCGAATTATCGTTGATGATCCACAAGTAGATGGCCATCCCCACAAAGAACAGCCAAAGCGGCAAAACAGTATAAGATAACTTAGATAAGTACTTTCTCATGGCTCACACTTAGAACTGGAAGTAAATAAACGTCTGCACGGGCGCAGTGAAGTAAAAAATCAAGAAGAAGATAAATCCATACAGCGCCAGCCTCGACAACTGGGTCGAAAAGATGCGGTATCCGTCAATCTCCAGCACATGCGACTTCTCGCGCTGGAACCACTCGGCAACAAGCAGAGCGGCACACCACATCAGTGCCGTGGCCATCGACCAGGTAAGCCCATGATAATCGACAATCGACGGTGAGAACAGCCGACGCGTGAATTCCCAGAATGAGGTCATGTTCGGTGCACGCGAGAAGATACGGGCAAAGTTGATGAGCATGAAGGTGAGCAGCATGCTGAAGAATTCACGCCATGTGGGCAACAAGCGGCCATGGGCCACAGTGTCTTTATAACGCTGCGATGGAAACAGGATGAGCGGAATGAAAAGAAGTCCGTTATATACACCCCACAGCACATAGGTCCAGTCTGGCGCATGCCACAAGCCACTGAGCACAAACACAAACATTGTGTTAAAAATCTTGCGTGGCACAGAAACGCGGCCACCACCCATCGGGAAGTAAACGTAATAAGTAAACCAGCCCATGAGGGTGATGTGCCAACGGCGCCAGAACTCCCTCACATTACGAGAGAAGTAAGGTACCTTGAAGTTGGTTGTCAACTTAAAGCCAAACAACTTGGCGCAGCCAATGGCGATATCGCTATAACCCGAAAAGTCGGCATAGATCTGGAAAGAGAACAAAATCGTGCAGACAAACAGCCCCAGACCAGTCGTGCTGTCCATGTCGGCCCAGGCACGATTGACCACGTCGCCGCAACCGTCGGCAATGATCAGTTTCTTGAAGAAACCCCACAGCATCTGCCGCGACCCGTCGACAGCCGCCGCATAATTAAAGGTGCGCTTGTTCAGCATCTGCGGCAACAGATTGGTGGCCCGCTCGATAGGACCTGCGACCAGTTGCGGGAAGAAACTGATGAATGAGAAAAAGGCAATTATGTCCTTTGTAGGTTCTATCTTGCGTGAATAAACATCAATCGAGTAACTCAATGCCTGGAAGGTGTAGAAACTGATACCGACAGGCAAAATAATGTACATCGTGGGCCAGTCCACCGTGAGCCCGAACTGCCTTAGCAGCACATCAAAATTCTCAACAAAGAAATTGTAGTACTTGAACACGGCAAGAATGCCCAAGCTCAAGATGATATTGAATGCGCTGATAGCCTTCTGGATATTGCGGCGGCCCTCATAACGCGGGATGAGCAGGCCGCAAACATAGCTGCTCAATGAAGTGATGACAATCAGGATAAGGAAACGCCAATCCCACCAACCATAGAAGATATAACTTGCCACCAGGACAAAGAAATTCTGCCACTTCAGCCCCTTGAAAACAAACCAGTAGAGCAAGAATACAACTGGCAGGAAGATGATAAAAGTAAAAGAGTTAAAAAGCATGTCTTATCTTTTTCTTATTGGCATAGATGATTCATAAAAAGCAGCTGCCACTTGAAGGGAGGTTTCACAGGATGTTAACCGCCATTTACAATCAAGAAGGCCCGCATCACCGCTTGCCTTCCTGATTGTAGACGATTTCCATATAATGATTACTTGATCACCATGATGGTTGTCAACGGCTCACCTGACGTGGCAGGTTGAGCACCCTGAGCAGCATAGACCTTGTAAATACCGGTCGGCACCCGCTCACCACTGGCATCGCTGCCATCCCACAAAGCGCAACCCATCACAGGTCCCATCTGGGCGACCACGTTACCCTCACGGTTGGTAATGGTCACATAAGAATCCTCCATCAAATTGGCAATTTTAACCATGCCTGTGAAATCGGGCTCAATGGGATTGGGGAAGGCATAAACATTATCAAAGTTGAGGCAAGCGGCATCGCCAGTGGAGATGTACTCAGCGAAGCCATTGTCGGTGTAGATGTACACACGGTCATTAATCGTGTCACACTCCACACTGTAAACAATATTGCTGGGCAAGTCGCTATTCTCAAGCGTGAAGTGATTAAACACCTCGGTGCCATCGGGTGATACAAAATACACACCGTCATCACTAGCAATCCACTTATTGTTGTCGCGGTCAACACCGATGTCATATACACTGAAGTTCTCACACAGGTATCCGGTACCCTCACTGAACTTGGTCACAAAGGGATGGATTGCCTTAGGCCTGAGTTCAAAAGCCTGTTCGGGATCAAAGATGAATATTCCTGTCGTGTGGCCAACCCAGATCAAGCCATCCTTGTCCTGTTCCATGTGATTGACATAGGTCCAGCTCACTTGTTTTTCCTCCTGATCCACAAAACTGGTGACATCGGCCAGGCGATAGGTGTCCACAGTAGGATCCACATTGCCATTGTCCCAGAAGTAGAAGTGGCCCGCACCATTGCTGTTGGGGAACTCACCATCGCAATAGATTTTCACATTGTTCTTCTTGGAAATAATAAAGCGTGAACGCTGCATCGTCTGGGTATTAAGTGCCAAAAGACCACTTGGAACAAACCAGTCATCCTTGTTTGCCGTCGTTAAGGCAAACTTATCGGCCGGAAGCACGCTCACAGGAGCAGTAGGATTATTATAGGAGCAAACCGACCACATGTTGCCGTATTTATCAAACGCGAGCGTCGGCTTGTAAGTACCTATCTTTGCATTATTAGTGGTGTAGTTTGTCACTACCGTATTATCCTTTACTTTATAAATACCCTTGGCCCAGCTGCCACGCACATAGGTTGTCGGGTCCAGCGGGCTGAACTCAAAGCCATAACCGACTGTATAGCTGCCAGAGTAGGCTGTTGCATTGCTCCAAGTCGTTCCGTCATAAGTATTGATGACGTTGGGCGTTGATGATTTATTGCTGTTGATTCGTGAAATCGGGCCCGAGACTGCCGCAAAGAGCACATCCATAGCCGCGTTATACTTCAACCAGTAGGGCTGATCGGTGGTGATTGAGTTCACCTTATAATAAGTGGTTGAGCCCTTGATGTGAATACCATTGGCATCATCGAGCCATACAGTGCCGTCACCATTGGGATCGGACGTGGCAAAACCGATAACAGAGGAAGCCTTGGTAGCAGTGTGGCCAGTGGCATCAATCGTATAATAGAAAGCCTTGCCCGCAAAGTTAGCGATATATCCTGTGGGTGATTTCTGTACAATTGTGGCTTCGGCATTGACCAGGGCCTTGGGTGCCGGTTCGGCTTCCGAGAAATCGATGTAAGACAACTGAGACGCCAGCAGGAATGTAGTGTTCTCATTCACCGGGTACAACTTTGCACCACCATAGTTACCCGGAATTTTATTGAATGTCGTAGTGGGGTTTTCGTCATTAGGATCACCATAATAGCAGTTGCGACCAGAGAGAATCACCAATTTATCTCCAACCATCGCTACTGAATTAATCGTGATCGCTTCACCCATATCGTAACTCTTCTTAATGCTCTTAGTGGCCTCATCAATGATGACATAACCATAACCGATGGCGACATAGGCCTTTCCATTGGCAAAAGTGATGTCGTTGATTGTCTTTCCCACATAAGATGTCACCTCACCAGATGCGACGGCATAGTCATGGACCCTGACAATCACGTCCTTGATTCCACTGACGTTTGACACCGCCCCATTCTCGTCGATGATATCGATATTAGAGCTCAAATAAGCTACAAAAAGCAACTTGTTCTCCCAATCGTAATAAATCTGCGAGATCTGGTTATCTGACAAAATGTTCTGCTTGGTTAATGCTACTGTTTCAAGGGTTGTTTTATCAAACTGAAACAAACGATTGCTGTTCAAGTAGTAAATCTTGTTACCTGTGTCATAGACATTCTGAATCTTGGCTGTCACATAGTAGTTATGCAACTTCCAAGTTCCAGCATTAGCGGTGACAACAGCCATCACTGCAAGCATCAAGAAAATCAGATGTTTTTTTAACATATCGCGTAATTATTTATCTATTATTATATTCCAACACATTGATTCACAGCGAGATATGTAGCACTTCCACATAAAGCCCACTGAATCAAATGCCAAAGGTATAAAATAATAACGAGAAAAATGTCTTTTTGTCCTCGAGAAGATGAGAAAAAGTTTCTTAAAAATTGCAAATTACAAATGAGAAACAGGACAGGAATGTGCCCATTATTAAGCAATTCCTGTCCCTTGTTCCGGAATAATAAACCAGCAATATCCTTACTGGGCATCTTGCTGCGTTGCGGCAGCTTCGACCCATTTCTTAACCTCGTCAACGACGGGTACTTTATAGCCAAGTTTATATTTCTTGTTAATGTCTAACAAATCCTGGAAGAGTTTGCCGGGTTTCTCCAGTGCCCCCAAAGCGGCAACTGTCAAGAAGCCAGCCTTCTGGATGGGAGCGACCCATTCCTCGGGGATGCCCAGAGCAGTGAATGCCTCTACCTTGTCACGGGCGGGCACTTTCTCGGGACGCATCTGCGGGAACAGCAGCACATCCTGGATATAGCTGTTGCCTGTCATGAGCATCACCAAGCGGTCGATGCCGATGCCGATACCGCTCGTGGGAGGCATGCCGTATTGCAGAGCACGCAAGAAGTCCTGATCGATGATCATGGCCTCGTCATCACCCTTGTCGGCCAGGCGCATCTGCTCCTTGAAACGCTCTTCCTGATCGATGGGGTCGTTCAACTCGCTATAGGCATTAGCGAGCTCTTTACCGTTGACCATCAGTTCGAAGCGTTCAGTCAGGCCGGGCTTGCTGCGGTGCATCTTGGTGAGCGGAGACATTTCAACGGGATAATCGATGATGAAAGTCGGCTGGATGAAGGTTCCCTCACAGAATTCACCAAAGATCTCGTCAATCAACTTGCCCTTGCCCATTGTGTCGTCAATCTCAAGGTTGAGCTTCTTGCACACATCGCGAATCTCGTCTTCGCTCTTTCCCTCAAGGTCATAGCCGGTTTTCTCCTTGATGGCATCAAGGATGGGAAGCCGGCGATAGGGTGCCTTGAAGCTGATGACCTGGCCGTCGATTTCGGTCTCGGGTTTGCCATTGACTGCGGTGCAGATGGTCTCGAGCAGTTGCTCGGTGAACGACATCATCCAGTTATAGTCCTTGTACTGAACGTAGAGCTCCATGCAAGTGAATTCAGGGTTGTGGTTGCGGTCCATGCCCTCGTTGCGGAAGTTCTTGCCGATTTCGTACACACCTTCAAACCCGCCCACGATCAGTCGCTTGAGGTAGAGCTCGGTGGCAATGCGCATATACATCTGGATATTCAATGCATTAAAGTGGGTGATAAACGGACGTGCAGTCGCACCACCCGCGATTGCCTGCAAGGTGGGTGTCTCCACCTCGGTATATCCAGCATCATCCAGCACCTGACGCATTGTCTTGACTACCAGAGCGCGCTTCAAGAAGGTTTCCTTCACACCCTTGTTGACCACCAGGTCGACATAGCGTTGGCGGTAGCGCAACTCGGGATCTTCAAAGGCGTCATAGGTAACACCATCCTTCTGCTTAACAACAGGCAGTGGCTTGAGCGACTTGCTGAGCAGCTTGAGCGACTGGGCGTGAACACTGATCTCGCCGGTTTGAGTACGGAAGACGAAGCCCTGCACGCCGACAAAGTCGCCCATGTCGAGCAACTTCTTGAAGACGATGTTATACAAATCCTTGTTCTCGTCGGGGCACAAGTCATCGCGGCTCACGTACACCTGCACACGCCCTCTGGAATCTTGCAGCTCAAAGAATGAGGCCTTGCCCATGATGCGGCGGTTCATCATACGTCCCGCAATGCTCACCTGGCGTGGCTCTGCTTCGTCGATGAAGTTAGCAACAACATCGTCACTATATGCGTTCACCACATACTCGTCGGCAGGATAAGGATTGATACCCATTGCCCTCAACTGCTCCAAGCTATTGCGGCGAATAATCTCTTGTTCGCTTAATTCAAGTACATTCATTTTATATCCTATTATTTGATATTGTTTTGTTCCAAAGTGCAAAATTAGTAAAAAGTCTTGAGACTATGGTCTTAAACCCCACATTTTAGCCTCTTGGCATAGCGCGCGACTACCTATCTGGAGCCGTAACGCTTGCCCAGCAGGAAAGGCAGGTAACGTTCTATCAGCACGGCCATGGGGTAAAGAACGACCATAACAGCAAGCGCTATGACTATCTTCAGCACGATATTGTCATCAAAAACTGCAGGACCGCACACGCGCGACACCATCATCTTGATGACCCCGATGAGGTAGTTTTGCAAGGCAAGATATGTGATACCCGTAATGGCTACCGTTTGGGCGATCCGGCTGTTTCCCACATGTTCCTCCAGCCACTTGCTGATCGCGGTATAAAAGGGCAGAACCAGTATAACGGCCTCGGGGGCAAGAACATATGCCACATCACGATTGATTGACAACGGGGTCACGACAAGGATGCCAAGGCCCAATGCCGCAAGCACAATCCATGATATCGAGCGGCTCACACTGGCAAAGGTGAACTTGTCCACCAAGTCACGACAACAATTGCCCAGCGCATACAGGGGCATATAGAGTAAGGCGCGGTCAAGGTTCCAATATCTGACGCAGGGCACATCGGGTATGACAAAAAGTGAAAGACTCAGCAACACCGCGACAAGTAACGGCCATCGTCCTTTCAAATAACGCCTGACGGGATAATATATCACCTGCATGGTAAACATCGCGGCAAGAAACCAGAATGGTCCCAAGACGATGTCAGGCGTTCCCTTGATGAATTGCCACAAGGGGGTGAGCGTGTCTATCGCTTGTTCTTCAGGGCCAGCCATGCGGCGCCCCACGACAAGCCATAGTGCATAAAAAATGATGAAAAATGTTGTGTATGGCACCAGGATTTGCCGTGCGCGGTGAAGAAGAAACTTGAAGAATCCCTGTTGCCGCGAGACATTAAACAGGTAACCGGCAGCAAAGAAAAACACAGGGGCCCCCATATTGAACAGCGCAGCCTCATGAGCAGTGTCATAGCGCGGCGGCGTGTGATATACAACCACCAGAGTCATTGCTATCAATTTAATATAGTCAAGCCATGCTTTTCTTTGTGCCATAGTTGCTGGTCTTTTTCAATAAAGGCACTACCCTCATCGCGCGGACAGTGCCTTTACTATATATTAATAATGTATCTCGACGTTAGTCAATGATGTCAAAGCCAGTGTAACGCTGCAGGGCGGCAGGGATGCGGATGCCCTCGGGCGTCTGGTTGTTCTCGAGCAGAGCGGCAACAATGCGGGGCAAAGCCAGTGCCGACCCGTTTAGAGTGTGGCACAGGTGCGTCTTCTTGTCGTCGCCACGGTAGCGGCACTTGAGGCGGTTAGCCTGATAGGTCTCGAAGTTGGAGACGCTGCTCACCTCGAGCCAACGCTGCTGTGCTGCTGACCACACCTCAAAGTCGAAGGTGATGGCACTGGTAAAGCTCATGTCACCACCGCACAGGCGCAGGATGTGCCACGGCAACTCGAGTTTGTCGAGCAGACCCTGGACATGATCCTTCATTTCCTCGAGGGCGGCATAGGAATTCTCGGGTTTCTCGATGCGCACGATCTCGACCTTGTCGAACTGGTGTAGACGATTCAAGCCACGCACGTCCTTGCCATAGGAGCCGGCCTCACGACGGAAGCATGCCGAAAAAGCGCAATTCTTCTTGGGCAGTTCCTCCTGGGGGATGATAACGTCACGGTACATGTTGGTCACAGGGACCTCGGCAGTGGGTATCAGATAGAAGTTGTCCACTTGACAGTGATACATCTGTCCCTCCTTGTCAGGTAACTGACCTGTTCCCAGTCCGGAAGCCTCGTTGACCACGAAGGGCGGTTCAACCTCCACATATCCAGCCTTGCCAGCCTCATCGAGGAAGAACTGGACCAAGGCGCGCTGCAAACGTGCACCCTTGCCCACATAGACGGGGAAGCCCGCTCCGGTGATTTTCACACCCAGGTCAAAATCGATGAGATTGTATTTCTTGGCCAGATCCCAGTGGGGCAATGCGTCTTGAGGCAACTCAGGCATCTTCCCACCTGTCTTCTCGACCACATTGTCCTCGGCTGTCTTGCCCTCAGGCACGCCGCTATAGGGAACATTGGGCACACTCAGCAGGATGTTGGTGATCTCGTCCTGAGCAGCTGTCAGGTTATCGTCAATCTCCTTGTTGGCGGTCTTGAGGCCTGCCACCTGGGCCTTGACGTTTTCGGCCTCTTCACGGTTTCCCTGTTTCATGAGGGCACCAATCTGAGCGGCCATCTTATTGAGTACAGCGGCATTGTCGTCGCGTTGTTTCTGCAGTGCTCGGCGCTGCTTATCCAGTTCCACGATGCGCATGATGGGCTCTCGTCCGTCAAACTGCTTGACGGCAAGGCGACGAATCACATCCTCGGGGTCCTGGTTGATGAGTTGTAATGTCAGCAT
>CAMJZI010000003.1 GCA_946410185.1 uncultured Porphyromonadaceae bacterium | reverse complement strand
TCAGGCGGTTGATTTGCAAAGAGGGTGAGCCATAACTGAATTATGACACACCCTCGGTTCATGAATGGGTGTGGTTGTTATTTCTTTTTTGATTTCTTCTTGCTCGATTTGCCGGACTTGCTGCCGGATTTGCTGCCTTTCTTCTCGTTGGCGGCTGCTTGGCGTGCCTCGGCCTTGGTTGGAATCTTGATTTTCTCACCGGCCTTGATTTTGTTGCCGTCTTCAAGGCCGTTGGCGCGCTCGAGGTCCTTGACCGAGACGCCTGTTTTCTCGGCAATCTTGGTGAGTGATTCGCCCTTTTGGACGGTCACTTCGGAGGGTTGTTTGGGTTTGCTTTGCTTTTTGTGTCGGCTCTTGGAGCTACGTTCGGCGTTGGTGCCGCGATTGTGTGATTTGCTCTCTTTCTCGGCATACTTGGCATTGCGCGATCGCCAGTTGCTGGTATTGGTTTTTGAGGCCTGTTGGCGTGTTGTCTGGTCTTCGTTTCTTGTTGCCGAGGTCTTCTTGGAGGCGGTGGAGGTCTCGGAGGCGAGTTTGGTATAGGTTCCCTTGTAGGGGGCTTTTTCGGCGGCTTTGCGCTCGATGTCCTTGACCTCGTCGAACTGTTCTTGTTCGGTCTCTTGTTCCTGTTCGTTCATCGCCAGGTTGCTGTCTTGCGGCTTGGTGTCGCTGCTGACGGGGATGATGTCGTCGTTGTCGGCGCTGGCGTTGTTGTGGCTGGGTGCCTTGACCTTGAGGTTGTCGCCGCGACGGACGCGCTCGCTGTCCATGTTGTTGAGGGTCATGAGCTCGTCGGTTGTCATATTATATTTGGCGGCGATGGTCGAGACGGTTTCGCCACGTCCCACCTTGTGTGTGATGGTGCGCATCTCGCCGTTGGCGTTGAGTCCGGTGATGTATTCCTGTGCTGTTGAAACCTGGCCTCCGGGTTCCACTACCTCGCGGTGTGCGTACAAGTCGTCGCGGTAGCTGTCGATGCTGTCCTCGCTCATGATAAAGCTGTAGATCTGCTGCGAGGGTAGCACGAGCATGTAGGGGTGGTTGTCGCCGGGGATGACGTCGGCGCGGAATTGCGGGTTGAGGGTGCGTATTTCTTCGATGGGGATGTTGAGCACCTGTGCAATCTGTGCGAAGTGGATGCGCCGGTTCACGCTCACCGTGTCGGTAATGAGGGGCTTGCGTGCCAGCGAGGGGCTGATGTTGTGTTGCTTGTAGTAGGTCATCGCATAGTTGGCGGCGATGAATGCGGGGACATAGCCGCGGGTTTCTCGCGGCAGGTACTCGTAGATGTCCCAGAAGTCGCCCTTGTCGCCGTTGCGGTGCAGGGCCTTGTTGACGTTGCCGGGTCCGCAGTTATAGGCGGCGATGGCCAGTGACCAGTCGTTGTAGATCTGGTACAGGTTCTTGAGGTACTTGGCAGCCATGGCGCTGGAGCGGTAGGGGTCGCGCCGTTCATCCACCAGCGAGTTCACCTCGAGTCCCAACCCCTTGCCGGTGCCAATCATGAACTGCCACAGCCCTGCAGCGCCCACGCGCGACACGGCATTGGGGTCGAGGGCGCTCTCGACTATCGGCAGATACTTGAGCTCGAGCGGAATGCCCTCCTTCTCGAGTGCTTGCTCAAAGATGGGCATGTAATACAGGCTCATGCCGAGCATCTGCTCGACGAGGGTGCGGCTGCGGTACACGTAGCGCTCGATGTGCTTGCGCACCACCTGGTTGTAGGGCATCTCGATGACCGACGGGATGGCGGCAAGGCGTCGGATGTAGGTTTCCTCGCCCACCTCGCCTGGCGACTTGTTCTCCACGTCGGCATCGAGCACGGTGTAGTTTTGGAGATACCAGTTGGTCATCATCTTGTGCACGTCGGTATCAAAACTCTCGGGGAAGACGATGTCGTCGTCGGTGATGGAGTTTTTTAATGATAGAATGTTGTTCTTCTCGCGCGGAGCCGCGAGCAGCGTTGCCGTTGCCATAGCCGTCATGAGAAGTAATGTGATGAGTCGATGTCTTGTCATATTGTCATGTAGTTGATATCAATTGTTCTAGAAACTGATGGCGCATTGCAGTCCCACCGAGGGTATTCGCGTGCCTGCCATGCTGTTGTCGATGGCAGTGGGCTTCAGGTTCATCGTGAGGTCGGGAGAGATGTCGAAGTGGGCCAGCGAGGCGTCAACATAGGCATCCACGATGTTGATGAGATAGACGCCCACCATGGCGATGATGCAGATCTCGCGGTAGCGCCGGTAGTAGTCGCGCTTGCTGCGCATGACCTTCTGCAGCCATGCCTGATCGAGTTTGCTCTCGCTGACGGTGGGCGGGAAGAAGTCCATGTAGCTGCGCGTGTCGGGGTCGTCGTCCATCACGTCGCGGTAGGCCTTGGAGTAGTCATGATACATGCGGTTATTCCACGATGCGCCGTAGCTCAGGCCCACAAAGGCTCCCACAACGATGGGCAGTTTCCAGTAGCGTCGGTTGTAGATCTGTCCCAATCCAGGGCACAGTACCGACATCCACATTGCCCGCTTGGGGTCGGGGTTGAAGGCGCGCACCTTGCCCAGCGTTGCCGACGAGGCGGCCGTGCTGTCCATGAGTATCTCGACATTGTCGATGCCCCTGATGGAGTCGATCGAGGCAAAGGCTACCGTGTCGCCGGCGGCATTGACCACGCGCACCGGATTGTTGCGCAGCAGTACGGTGTCGTCCTCGATAGTGACCTGTTGCCGCACGTGGTGGGTGGGTATGGCGACCGGTTGCTGGGTGTTGATGGTGTCGCTGGCCGTGGGGGCATGCTGTGCCGTTGCCGTGAGTCCCAGCAACAGCATCGTGGCAGCGGCGAGTAGCCGTTGCCGCCAGGCGCGGTATGTCGTTGATTCTACCACCAGGTGCCGAGGGTGTTAAGCATTCTTCAGGTTATCGAAGATGCTGATGATTTTTTCGAGTTGCTCTTCGGTCGTGAACGGGAATGTTATTTTCCCTTTTCCCGACTTGTCACAGGTGAACTTCACGGGCACGCCAAAAGTCGAGGCAAGATGCCGTTGCAGGATTTCGTAGTCCTTGACATTGACTTGCCTGCCGCTGCCGTGTTCCTGCTGTGTGCGCTCGCTGTCGGCCGCCTGTTGCATCTGCTTGGCGCGCTGTTCGACCTGTCGCACCGAGAGTCCTTTCTTGATGGTCTCGTTATAGAGTTTCAACTGCAACTTGGGGTCGTCGAGCGAGAGCAGGGCGCGTGCGTGGCCCATGTCCAGGGTGTGGTCATGGAGTCCCAGCTGCACCTCGGCAGGTAGTTTGAGCAGCCTCAGGAAATTGGCAATGGTGGCGCGTTTCTTGCCGATGCGCTCGCTGAGCCTTTCCTGAGTGAGATTGTACTGGTCGATGAGTTTGCGGAAGGTGAGCGCGATTTCGATGGCGTTCAGGTCCTCGCGCTGAATGTTCTCGATGAGAGCCATCTCGGTCACCTCGCTGTCGTTGGCGGTGCGTATATAGGCAGGCACGGTATCCAGTCCGGCCAGTAACGAGGCCCGGTAGCGGCGTTCGCCCGAGATGATCTGGTAGGTATTGTCTCCCACGCTGCGCAGCGTGAGTGGTTGGATGATGCCCAGTTCCTTGATGCTCGTGGCAAGTTCCTCGAGGGCTTCCTCGTCAAAGTTTTGTCGAGGTTGGTCGGGATTGGGTGAAATCTGGCTGATGGGAATCTCGTTGATGGCCGAAGATCCACCGGTCTGGATGTCATCCATTGAGATGAGAGAGTCAAGTCCTTTGCCTAGTGCGCTGCGTTTCATTTTTAGTCCTTGGTTTATAGTCCTTAGTAGTTTTTAGTTTTGGGTTTTCTTATCAATGCTGCCTGCTGCGGGCGATGATTTCCTTAGCTAGCTGCATGTGGCTCGTTGCTCCGCGGCATGTGGGGTCGTACTGGGTGACTGGTATGCCGTGGCTAGGTGCCTCGCTGATGCGTATGTTGCGTGGAATCACCGTGTTGAAGACCATGTCGCCGAAGTGGCCCTTCAGTTCTTCAAAAATCTCGTTGGCAAGCCGTAGTCTCGCGTCATACATGGTGAGCAGGAAGCCCTCGATGCGCAGTGATGCATTCAATTTTGCCTTGATGATGCGTATGGTGTTGAGCAGCTTGCTGATGCCTTCCAGGGCAAAATATTCGGCCTGGACGGGTATGATGACACTGTCGGCTGCCGTGAGGGCATTGACGGTGATCAGTCCCAGCGAGGGGCTGCAGTCGATGATGATGTAGTCATAGTCATCCTTGACATCCTGGATGGCCTTGCCCAGGACGCGTTCGCGCCCTTGCTTCTCGACGAGTTCCAGCTCGGCGCCCACCAGATCGATGCGCGAGCCCAGCAGTTTCAGTCCCTCCACGCAGGTGTCCACGGTGGCGCTGCGCATGGGGTAGTCGTCTACCAGGCACTCATAGATGGTCGAGGACATGTCCTTGGGCTCAATGCCGAGTCCAGAGGTGGCATTGGCCTGCGGATCGGCATCGATGAGCATCACCCGTTGCCCACTCGCAGCCAGTGCTGCCGAGAGGTTGATCGATGTCGTGGTCTTGCCCACGCCGCCCTTTTGGTTAGCTATTGCGATTATCTTTCCCATTGAGTTGGTGTTGTTGTCTATAAAAAAGTTTTATAACATCGATAAAAACTCGAACCATCGAAGTCGGCTTCATGGTTTTCGGCTTGCACAATGTTTTGATAACATTGGCGGCGCCTCGACCATCGAAGTAAACTTCATGGTTTTCGGCTTGCACAATGTTTCACGGATGCAAAGGAACAATTTTTTACTCAAAAAATGGCTAAAAACTCCGTTAAAATCGTTGAATTGTTCAAAACTAATCTGAAATGTTGATAAGTCGTGGAACATTGCTTAACTCTCGCCTGGGGGCGATGTGCCAATCAATCAAAATGATGGCAGTGTCGTGATGGCGGCTATTGGCGCTGCGCTGGTCACTTGTCGTGTTGCCCAGATGCCAGCCCGGCGAGCGATATGCAATCAAATCGTGCCCGAATGGCTTATTCTGGTCATAAAAATGGCGGCAAACATAACATTTAGGCGCAATCCTTGTCCATTATACGAAAAAAAGTGTAACTTTGCAGGCTATCTCAAAAATTATGGATAATCAATGCGCAATTAGGCGTGAGATTATACACAAGAGGCTTAATTAAGAACATCAACTAAGACCAAATCAAATTATAAAGGAACAATGAAAAAAATCTTTATTTTGCTGTTGATGACAGCAACAGTGTGCATCCAGTCGATGGCGATACCCGCCCATCCTGGGATGGTGAAAATGCCTCAGCCTGATGGTACATTATTGTCGGTCAACCTGGTGGGCGACGAGTTCTATCACTTTAACACGACAGCTGACGGCTATACCATCATCTATAACGAGGCTGGAGCCTATGTGTATGCACAGCGTGTGGGCGAGACCCTGCAGGCGACTCAAGTGCTTGCTCATAACGAGGGCGAGCGCACGGCAGCCGAGCTGAGCCTGCTGGCGGCAACACCCAAGTATCTTGTTGACGAGACCAGTGTTGCCGAGGGTCACATGCGTCGCGCCAAGCGCAATGTGAATTTATCGGATTTCGACTTTGAGAACTTCCGTGGTCTGGTCATCTTGATCGACTTTACCGATGTGAAGTTCTCCAGCGATGAACCACAAGAGTTCTATACCCAGATGTTCAGCAGCGAGGGTTTCACGGGTTACCATGACCCCATTACCAACCGCGATGTTAGCTGCCCCGGCAGCGT
The DNA here is from genome assembly GCA_946410185.1 of uncultured Porphyromonadaceae bacterium. Lineage (GTDB taxonomy): Bacteria > Bacteroidota > Bacteroidia > Bacteroidales > Muribaculaceae > Sodaliphilus. The sequence continues at coordinate 60,159 of CAMJZI010000003.1, read as the reverse complement.
GCACGACTATTTCAAGGACCAGTCCAACGGAGCCTTCCAGCCGCCGTTTGACGTTTATGGTCCTTATCCTGCCACCTATGGCCAGAACGGCATGTACCAGGCTCGTTCCAACCAGTGCCAGTCGTTGTCAACAACGATTTTCACCAATGCGCTCAAAGCCGCCGACGAGGAGGTCGATTTCACGATCTATGACAACAATAACGACGGCATGATCGATATGGTCTATTTCCTGGTGTCGGGTTTCTCTTCCAGTTTCTCGGGCAACAACTCGGGCTATCTGTGGCCTCACGCGTCCAACCTGAGCAACTCCTATATCTACCTTGACGGCAAGAAGGTTGACCGCTATGCCAGCTCCACCGAGCTCTACGGCTTTGAGAACACACCGAGCACCATCACCGTTGAGGGTATCGGTACCGTTGCCCACGAGTTCAGCCACGTGCTGGGTCTGCCCGACTTCTATGACACCGACTATACAGGCAGCGGCGGCCAGAGCCATGATCCCGGCGGTTGGGACGTGATGGCCGGTGGCGCTGACTACAACTACGGACGTTGCCCGGTGGGTTACTCCTACTACGAGCGCTACACGCTGGGATGGGCCCCCCGCAGAGAGATTAACGGTGAGGGCACCTACACTCTCCACCCCGTCAACGAAGCACGCGAGGGTTATATCCTGCCCACGCCTGTCAGTCGTGAATTCTTCACCCTTGAGAACCGCCAGAAGACGGGTTGGGACACTTATCTGCCTGGTCATGGTATGATTGTGACCCGCGTGGACAGTACCAACAGCAGCATGTGGAGCAGGAATAAAGTGAACTGCAATCCTGCACACAACTATTTTGAGTTGTTGCGTGCCGGTAACTCCACCTATGGCGACCAGTCCAGCGACCCGTTCCCTGGCAGCACGGGCAATATCGTGATTACCAACGAGACTGCTCCCAACCTGCTCACATGGAATGGAACTCCCAACGAATACAACATTGTCGGCATCAATGAGAGGAGTGGCGTGATCACCTTCAGCGTGGTGCCCGATGGCGAGATTCTGTCGATAGTCGAGGACTTTGAGTCGATGCCCGTATCGACCGAGACGAACGACAAAGACGTTGAGGGCAATTTCGCAACCTGGAACTTTACCAAGTCGGGTGTGCGTGCCCCGGGCGAGGGCAAGGCCAACGGCGAGAACAGCGTGATGATGAAGCTGCCCAGCTTGTTCTACAGCACCACTCCTGTTTATTACAATATCTACATGGCCGGGATGACCGTCTTCAATTCATCATCTACTGTGGCCAAGTTCTCGCTTGAGTATTCGGTCGAGAATGACGAGGAGGGTAATCCGGTGTGGGTTACCGCCCTCAGCTCAACAGGTGAAGAGACCATCGAGATAGCCGGCCGCACCACGAGCACCAACTACTGGTTGCTTGACCTGAAGAATACCCAGCCCACCGTGTTCCGCATCTATCAGCGTGCGGGCAACAAGAATACGGCCACCTATGTTGACGATCTCACGTTCTACTACACGGGTGAGCCTGGCGAGGGTGTGATAAAGGGTGACGTGAACGGCGATGGCGAGGTGAACATTGCCGACGTCAATGCCATCATCGGCATCATCTTGAAAGGCGAGGATAGTGTCGGTGCCGATATCCTGGCTCGCGCCGACGTGGATGGCAATGATGAGATCAATATCGCCGACGTCAATGCCGTGATTGGAATCATTCTTAAATAAATACAAAGTGCATAATCAATATTTCAAGGAAAAGTTATGAAGAAAACCCTATCGTTCATTGTACTGGGACTGCTGTGCCTTGCCGCACGGGCAATTCCGGCAGATCCTACACCCATTGTGGTGACTCAGCCCGACGGCTCTACCCTCACCGTGACATTGCATGGTGATGAGTTTTTCCATTACACCACCACCAGCGACGGTTATACCGTGGTCAAGAACAAGGCCGGTTATTACACCTATGCCCGCCTGGATGGCGGCCGTCTGGTTCCCGGTGACCGCGTTGCCCGTGACGAGTCGCGCCGCAGTGCTGCCGACCGTGCCGCGTTGCAGTCCATTCCCAAGCGTTTGACCAGCCCGTTGATGGCTCATGAGGGTGCCCAAAAGCTGCAACAGCGCAACAACGCCATGAAGCGAGTGGGTGCCGAGGGCATGATGGACTATGACAACTTTCGTGGTCTCATCATCCTTGTCAACTATACCGACAAGAAATTCTCGATGCCCGAGGCCAGCGCATTCTATGACGACATGGTGAACACTCATGACTATACCGGCTATACCCTGCACAACCGCAAGGTGAATATGACGGGCAGCGTGCGTGACTATTTCTATGACAATTCCTACCAGATTTTTGACCCGCACTTTGACGTTGTGGGCCCTGTGGATGTGAATTTCTCATGCCGTTACCCGCAGTCAACCGCCAATAGCGATGCGGTTTTCAATGCCGCCCTGGCAGCCGTGGATAACCAGATCGACTTCAACGACTATGACAGCGACGGTGACGGATATGTGGACATGGTGTTCTTTCTGGTAGCCGGTTACTCGTCCAACTATGGCGGCAATGACGAGAGCTACCTGTGGCCTCACATGTATTATCTGTACTGGTCACCTCCCCTGGATGGCGTGCACTTCGGCCTCTATGCCTGCTCGACCGAGATTGCCGGTTGGGAGGGTTCTTACAGCGATGTGAACGGCATCGGCACCTTCTGCCACGAGTTCGGTCATGTGTTGGGCTTGCCCGACCTGTATGATACCGACTATGAGGGCAGCGGCGGTGAGAGCCGCAATCCTGGCAACTGGTCGGTTATGGCTGGCGGCAGTGGCAGCAATTTTGGCCGCAATCCTGTGGGTTACAGCCTGTATGAGCGCTATGCCCTGGGCTTCACCCAGCCCGAGCTGCTCGAGAGTGGAGCCATCGAGATGCAGCCCCTGGATACCAGCAACAAGGGCTATCGCCTGAACACAGTTAATCCAAACGAATTCTTCCTGATCGAGAACCGCCAGCCCGGCAAGTGGGACAGGTTCCTGCCGGGGCATGGCATGATGGTGGCTCGTGTGGACTCGAGCAATGTGCAGATTTGGGAGATGAATCAGGTGAATTGCAATCCCAACCGCATGTACTATGAACTGCTGCGTGCCGACTATATCGGCCGTGACTCTGAGAGTGATGCCTTCCCGGGCTCGTCAAATGTGACCTGGCTCACCAACAAGACCACCCCCAACCTGCAGACGTGGAACCACCTGATGAGTGATCTGGTCATCACCGACATTGCCGAGAATGGCAGTCTCGTCTCGTTCAATGTGGTACCAGACACGACAATTCGCATGTTTGTCGAGGACTTTGAGACCATGACCGCGACCAACGAGATGAACCTGAAGAATGTGGATGGCAGGTTCGGCCAGTGGAACTTCTCGCAATGCGGCGTTCAGACCTATGAGAATGACGGACAGAGCACGCTGGCCGTGGCCATGAAGAAGCCCAGCCAGTTGGCCATGGCCACTCCGCTCAATGTCATCCCCTTCATGATGAGCTTCACGGTCACCAACCCCACGACAAGCAATGCCAACTTCAGGGTTTACTACTCGATGGACATGGGTGAGAACTGGATTGAACTTGCCAACAACGTCCTCAGCGTCAAGTCTAAGGAGACGGGCTCGTTGAATGTTATCCTGCCCACGACGGGACGCATTCTTGTCAAGATCAACCAGACCGAGGGCCATGCCAAGAAGTACTGCTACCTGGATGACATCAGGATGTACTATGACGAGTATTGGGCACCCTGCGACGTGAACAGCGACAGCGAGGTGAACATCGTGGACGTGAACACGGTCATTTCTATCATCCTGGGTTCAGAGGCCGGCAAGCTGGAAAGATATGTGTGTGACGTCAATGGTGATGGCGAGGTCAATATTGCCGACGTCAATTTGATTATTAATGCGATTCTCAATTAGCACATTATTAATTTAGGCAATTACATATCAGGTGCCCCCCTTGGCCGTGTGGAGACGCAAATTATTGTGCCTCGGCACGGCCAAGGTTGCTTTGATGGCCTATTCTGCGCATCATTTCCGGGCTAAGCCGATCAATAACCTGAAAATAAACTTGTGTATAATTCCTTATCATTAACCTTAATCAAAATGAACTGATTTATGAAACGATCCTATCTATTGTTACTTGTCCTGGGATTGATGTGCTTGACCGCGCGTGCAGTCCCCGCCGACCCGACACCCGGCCAGGTGTCGCAGCCAGATGGTTCCAAGCTCACCGTGGTGCTGCATGGTGACGAGTTCTTTAACTACTTGACGACCGTTGATGGCTACACAGTGGTCAAGAATGCGGCTGGCTACTATACCTATGCGCGCCTCGACGGCAACCAGCTGGTTGCTGGCGATTGCATCGCGCGTGACGAGAATCAGCGCACTGCAGCCGATCGTGCTGTCCTCTCCAGCATGTCCAAGGGGCTGACCAGCCCCGCTATGGTGCAGAGTGGCAAGAAATTGAAGAACCACCGCAACGAGCTGATTCGTGGCATCGGCCACGGTGGTCACATGGACTACAGCAAGTTCCGCGGCTTGATTGTCCTGATTAACTACACCGACATCACGTTTGACGATTGCACTCCGTCGAACTACACCCCCTATGGTTTCTATGACGAGATGATTAACGGCCATGACTACAAGGGCTTCACGCTTCCCGCAGGAACCAAGGTTGACTGCATGGGCAGTGTGCGCGACTACTACTACGACAACTCCTTCCAGCAGTTTGACCCGCATTTCGACATCCTCGGCCCGATTGATGTCCCCTATGCAAGCACCGACGCCCATCAGTTCCGCTGCGACTCCATCTTTTTCGCTGCTCTCGAGTCGGCTGACCCCGATGTGGACTTCAGCCAGTATGACACCGACCAGGACGGCACTGTCGACATGGTCTTCTTCCTTGTTGCCGGTTATGGCTCGGACTACAGTGACAACAACCGCGACTACTTGTGGCCCCACATGAAGGACTTTGAGGAGTCTCCCGTGCTTGATGGTGTGAACTTCAGTCTCTATGCCTGCTCAACCAATATGATGGGAGCCGAGGGCGACTTTATCTCATTGGGCAGCATCGCCGGCATCGGCACCATCTGCCACGAGTTCAGCCATTGCTTGGGTCTGCCCGACTTCTATGATACCGACAATGACGGCAGTGGCGGTGTCAACCACGCATATCCCTTGACCTGGTCCATCATGGCCAGCGGCTTCAAGAACAACACCGGCCGCAACCCTGCGGGCTACAGCCTGTTTGAGCGTTATGCCCTGGGCTTTGCCCAGCCCGTCCTCATCGAGGGCGAGGGTACGATTACAGTGCCTTCTCTTGAAAAGAACAACACGGGTTATCGCCTGAACACCGCCAACGAGGGTGAGTACTTCATTATCGAGAACCGCCAGCGCGTGAAGTGGGACAAGAACCTGCCCGGTCCTGGCATGCTCATCTGGCGTGTTGACTCGACCAATGTCGATGTTTGGGAGAATAACCTGGTCAACGCCGACCCCAACCACAATTACTATGAGCTGCTGCGTGCCAACTTCAACGGCATGAACGACAGTCCTCGTGACCCGTTCCCCGGCACGACCAACGTCACTTCGATCTCTAACGCCACCCAGCCCAACCTGCGCACGTGGGACGGCAAGTTGAGCAAATATGCCTTCACCAACATCACCGAGGCCGACAGCATCATCACCTTCCAAGTGGTGAAAGACAACTCCAAGAGTTCGATCGAGGACTTTGAGAAGATGCCCGTGGGGGCTACCCTCAACGAGCGCGGTGTGGCCGGTGTCTATGCCAACTGGGACTTCTACAACTGTGCTGTTGTTGACACTGCCCAGGTGGGCAACGGACATGTTGTTGCCATGAAGAACGGCAGCTACTTCAACACCAACGCAAACCTGAACAAGATTCCCAAGGTTGTGCGCTTCAAGATTTATAATCCCACCTCAACTGGCGTTTACATCACACCGCAGTATTCGATCAACAACGGCGGCCGCTGGAAGGGTCTGGACACTTATCCCTATGAATTCTATCTTGCAGCCGGTACCGAAGCTTCGGCCTCGATTACCTCACTGCCCACCGACAAGCCCATTATGCTGCGACTCAAGTGTCAGGGCAGTTCTACTGAGTACTGCTACATCGATGACATCGAGATTTGCTACGAGAACACCTGGGAGCCCGAATTTACCCTGGGCGACGTGAATGACGACGGCAAGATATCGATTGCCGATGTTTCGGCCCTGATCGATTACCTGCTGGGCTCGGATGTGACCATCAACGAGAGCGCCGCCAATGTCAATGGAGACGACAGAATCAGCATTGCCGACGTGAGCAGCTTGATTGACATGCTGTTGAACCAGGATTGATGGCGATAGCAGAATAGTTGCATTACCATTAGAATTGTGGGGGTTTTTATGCAAAAATCCCCACAATTTTTGGCACTACTGAAAGCCATTAACTATTTATAACAAAAATTTTACAATATATATTTTGTCAGTTGCGGGAAAGGCAGTACCTTTGCAGCAAAGTTGGAAATATTAATACTATTCATCCTAAATGAACATCGCGTTGTGAAACGTGGTGTTTATTTTTTATATATGGATAGAGTGACCCTCGGCAGCAACCACGATTGCACCAGAACGCGCCAGGCCGGTGATGCACTACAGGAGGTGTAGCAGTTAATTTGCGGGTCTGGTGGTGGACACTTATGTGTTTTCATTAAAATGTGGGAGTAGAGCATCTATATTTTTGCAAAAAATTTTGGAAATTGCCGATAAAAGTATAATTTTGCAGCGCTTTAGAGTGACAAGATGTGAGACATAGCCTTTTGGGTGGAATCAATCTACACCAGGATGTTTGTCCTCTTTTCTTGATCTTTTATATGCCTTCTTATTACCAAAAGAATCGTTTGTTTGTAGATATCATATATAAAAAGTACAATCATTATTTAATTACTATATAACAAAACTCTAAACTTGTACTATTATGAAGAAGTTTTTATTTTTGCTGGCCGCTTGTGCCTTTTGTGCACAGAGCGTAGTGGCTAATCCTGTGACCGTAGATCAGGCAAAGGCTATTGCCCAGCGTCAGCTTGCAGGCACTGGCAAGTATGCTGCTGCTAATGCTAAGATGACCCTGAGCCATGCAGGCATGAGCTTGAAGGGTATGACCGATTACTATGTGTTCAATCGTGAAGGCAATCAGGGCTTTGTCATCGTTGCTGGTGACGACATGAGTGACCCCGTTCTGGGTTACAGCACGACGGGTTCGTTTGACATGAACACTGCTCCCGAGCCCCTGAAGGTCCTCCTCGGCTTGTATCAGAAGAGCCTGGATGCTAAGCGCAGCAATCCCCAGCTGGCCGCTAAGGCTCCCTCGTTGACGATGAACCCTGAAGGTGTGAAGCCCCTGTTCCTTAACGACTACGGCGAGGGTCCCCACTGGCACCAGTTTGGTCCCTACAACAACTACTACCCCACCTACAACGGTGAGCACTGCTATGCCGGCTGTGTGCCCATCGCATTTGCCCACATCATGAAGGGCTTGCAGTATCCCGCCTACGGTAACGGCTCCAATACCTTCCACTACACTCTGGGTAACGAAGAGCGTACTGCTAGTGCCAACTTCAACCACAGCTACAAGTACCGCAACATGAAGAATGCTTATACCGAGACCTCCACAAATTGGCAGGATTGCGCCCAGATGATTTTTGATATCGCTGTCGCCTTCCAGGCCAAGTTCTCGACCAGCAGCACCAACGTTAGCTATGATCAGATCATCAAGGGTATGGTTGCTTACTTCGACTACAACCCCAACGTTCAGTTCCTGCAGAAGGCCAATTACACTGATGCCAACTGGCGCGAGATGGTTTACACCGAGCTCGACGAGGGCCGTCCCGTTCTCTATTTTGGCTACAGGACTGTTCTTAACGATGGTACCCAGAATGCACACGTTGGTCACGCATTTGTGATGGACGGCTATGATTCAGAGGGTCGTGTTCGCATCATCTGGGGTTTCCAGCCCGAGGAATACAACAGCTGGTTCAGCTTCGACCTGCTGTCACCGCGCATCTACGGTGACACCCCCTATGAGCACAGCGACTACGACGAGGGCTTCAACGCCGACCAGTATGCCATCATGGGCATCCGTCCCGCTGAGGAGGGTGAGAACGGTGGTGTTGTTGTAACCGGTACCACCTATCTCCAGGAAATCATGCCTGCCAACGACGTGCGCGGCTCGTTTGAGGTGAAGGCTCTGAGCGGTCCCTGGCAGGGCACCATCCGTTGGGCTCTCGCTACCAAGGGCACCGATGGTAAGTACAGTGTAGCAACTTCGGCCTACACCACCCAGGTAGATCTGCAGGAGAATGAGACCGCCACTATCGACATCAGTGGTTCTTACTACCTGACCGAGGGCACCAAGTATTATGTTGTAGTTTGGTCGCCCTACTTCCCCAACAACTATGACTGGAACTGGTTCTTCAACGATCCCGTGCCCTTCACCGTTGGTGACTGGGTAACTCCTCCCGATCCCCAGTTCATCCTGGGTGACGTGAACAACGACGGTAAAGTGTCTATCGCCGACGTGAGCGCCCTGATCGACTACTTGCTGGGTTCTGAGGCTGAGATCAACACCGAGGCTGCCAACATTAATGGTGACGCCACCATCAGCATCGCCGACGTGAGCGCCCTGATCGACCTCTTGCTGGCCCAGGGTGGTGAGGAAGAGTAATCATCTCGATTAGGAAATAGAATATTTTCTAGCAATAAGGCCTGTGCCGGGAGTGGAGACACTCCCGGCACAGTCGTTTTCTCCCCTGCGGGATGCAGGATAAGTGATATTTAGGGCAAAAAATGACAATTATTTTGACTTTTTCTTTATCTTTGCAGCAATCAACTTATTATCATTCACTTTTTTGAAATTATTATGTTAAGGAAAATACGCATTACACTGGCCGCCATCATGATGGTCTTGGTGACCCTGCTCTTTCTTGACGTGAGCGGTGTGTTGCACCACTACCTGGCATGGACGGCGCGCATCCAGTTCCTGCCTGCCTTGCTGGCACTCAATGTCGTCGTCATCGTGGCGCTGGTGCTGCTGACGCTCCTCTTTGGCCGCATCTATTGCTCGGTCATCTGCCCGCTGGGCATCTTCCAGGACATCGTGTCGTGGATTCACGGCAAGCGCAAGAAGAACCGCTTTACCGCCAGCCCCGAGCGACGCTGGCTGCGCTATGGTGTGCTGGTGCTGTTTATTGCCGCCTTAATTGCCGGCGTTCATTCACTGGTCGCCCTGCTGGCGCCTTACAGCAGTTATGGACGCATGGTAACCAACCTGCTGTTGCCCGTTTACCAGTGGGGCAACAACCTGCTGGCCTCAATCGCCGAGCGGGTGGATAGTTACACCTTCTATAGTGTTGACGTGTGGATGAAGAGTTTGCCCACGTTCCTGATTGCCCTGGCCACATTTGTTATCATCGCTGTGCTGGCATGGCGCGGTGGCCGCACCTATTGCAACACCATCTGCCCTGTGGGCACCATCCTGGCCCAGCTGGCGCGGTTCTCATGGTACAAGGTATATTTTGATGCCGACAAGTGCAAGTCGTGCAGCCTGTGCACCAAGAACTGCAAGGCCTCGTGCATCGACTTCAAGACCCACAAGGTGGACTACACGCGCTGCGTGACCTGTGGCAACTGCCTGGAGAAATGCAACTTTGGCGCCCTTCATTACGGCCATCCCAAGGCTGTTGTGCAACCTGTCGCCGATGAGCGGAACGATGCGCCCGACGGCGCCCGCCGTGCTTTCCTCGTGGGAACAGCCATCGTCGGTGCCGACGTCGCTCTGGCTCAGGCCGCCAAGAAGGTGGATGGCGGTCTTGCCATTATCGAGGACAAGGTACCCGCCAAGCGTTCCACGCCGTTGACACCTCCCGGCTCGGTGAGTGCCCGCAACTTTGCGCAGCACTGCACCGCCTGCCAGCTGTGCGTTGCCAAGTGCCCTAATGGGGTGTTGCGTCCCTCGACCGACCCGCTGCACATGATGCAACCCGAACTGAGTTTTGAGCGCGGTGCCTGCCGCCCCGAGTGCGTGGAGTGCTCGACGGTGTGCCCCACGGGAGCCATCAAGCCCATCACCGTGGCCGAGAAATCCTCGACGATGATAGGCCATGCCGTGTGGGTCAAGGCCAACTGCATCGTGCTGGCCGATGGCGTGAATTGCGGTAATTGCGCCCGTCATTGTCCCGCCGGAGCCATCATGATGGTGCCCAGCGACCCCGACAACGAGGAGTCGCCCGTGGTGCCCGCCGTGAACAGTGCGATGTGCATCGGCTGCGGCACTTGCGAGTATGTCTGCCCCGCACGTCCCTTCAGCGCCATCTATGTCGAGGGGCATGAGGTTCATAGCCAGATTTAGAGTTTAGTGTTTAGAGTTTAGTGTTTAGAGAGTTAAGTGAAGATGAGCAATAACAAGCATAACCACAATAATGTTGGTGGCAAAACCATGAGCCGCCGCACGTTTCTCAAGGCGTTAGGGCTGGGCACCGCCACTGCGGCGGCACCTGCCATCGTGAGCTGTGCGACAGGTGATGACAAGAAGGCTCCGGCACAGGAGCCGCCCGTGGGCAAGATGACCTACCGCGAGAATCCCAAGACCCATGAGAAGGTCTCCATCCTGGGCTACGGCATGATGCGCCTGCCCGCCACCAACGGCAAACCCTTCGGCCGCGACAACGATGCCGAGATTGACCAGGAGATGGTCAACCGTCAGGTGGACTATGCCATCGAGCACGGCGTGAACTATTTTGACACATCGCCTGCCTATTGCCGCGGCTTGAGCGAGCGCGCCACGGGCATCGCCCTGAGCCGCCACAAGCGCGACGAGTACTTTATCGCCACCAAGTTGTCCAACTTCGCCCCCGAGACCCAGACCCGCGAGGCGAGCATCGAGATGTTCCAGAACTCGCTCAAGGAGCTACAGGTCGATTACATCGACTACCTGCTGCTGCACTCCATTGGCGGCGGCACGGGCGAGGAGGCCATGGAGCTGTTCAGGAACCGCTACATCTACAACGGTATCCTCGACTATTTGCTGGAGCAGCGCGAGAAAGGCGTGATACGCAACCTGGGCTTCTCCTATCATGGCGAGATCGCCGTGTTTGACTATCTGCTGGCCAACCACGACAAGTACAAGTGGGACTTCGTTCAGATTGAGTTGAACTATCTGGATTGGAGGCACGCCAAGGACTTCAGCGAGGAGAACACCAACGCCGAGTACCTCTATGCCGAGCTCGACAAGCGCGGCATCCCCGCCGTCATCATGGAGCCGCTGCTGGGCGGCCGCCTGGCCTCGCTGCCGCAGCCGCTGGCCCGCAAGATCCTGGCCCGTGACCCCGAGCGCTCGCTGGCCTCGTGGGCCTTCCGCTATGCCGGCTCGTTCCCGCGCGTGCTGACGGTGTTGAGCGGCATGACCTATATGGAGCACTTGAAGGAGAACCTGTGTACCTACTGTCCGCTGGAGGAGTTGACCGACGAGGAGAAAAACTTCCTCTACGGCATCGCCGACGAGATTGTGGGCTACAACACCATCCCCTGCAACGATTGCAAGTACTGCATGCCGTGCCCCTACGGCATCGACATCCCCGGCGTGCTCACCCACTACAACAAGTGCATCGCCGAGGGCAACCTGACGCGCGACCGCAACGATCCCGACTATGCCCGTGCCCGCAAGGCCTTCCTCATCGGCTATGACCGCTCGGTGCCCAGGCTGCGCCAGGCCGACCACTGCATCGGTTGCGGCCAGTGCATTGAACACTGCCCACAGCGCATCCAGATTCCGCGCGAGATGGAACGCATCAACAACTACGTCGAAGCCCTGAAACGCAATATCGACCGCGGCCTGGAAGCCTGACGTAGCCTCCACTCCTGTGGCCGCTTGTTACTTGAACTGCAGGATATAGTCGTCTAATCTCACGCCGGGTCCCAGCTTGGCGGTAATGCGGCGTTTCTTGTTATAGACCGAGTGGACATCGTTATAGCCCATGCACACCATCACCACCATCGTGGGCATGTCGCAGCAGCACAGGCTCAGGAACCGCACGTCGCTCTCGTTGAGCGACGGGTGGTTCTCAAGGGTGCGGGTGATGATGCCGTTGCAGGTGCTGTCGGCATAGGTGCGGATGTTTGACCAGAACGATGTGTCGGGCTGATTGGCGTTGTAGGTCTTCTGGAAGAGTGTACTGAACTTCTCAGGATGGCTGGTGAACTGGGTGTAGTGAATCTCGACCAGGTGGGTGAAGGTATCGATCTGGTGGCGAATGGTGGTCTTGAGGCTGTCGCTCATTTCCCGATTGGCGGCGAGCTGCGACGACAGTCGGGCAGCATCGTTGCGCAGGCGTTCAATCATGTCCTGGTTGTCGCTGATTTGTCGCTTGCGTTGAGCCGCCTTGCGGGCGATGGCCAGCAAGGCGATGGCCAGTAGGCTCAACGCCAGCAGGCTGCCCAACAGCAGCAGTTGCCAGTTGGTCTTGTACTTCAATGCCTCATACCGCAGTGTCTCGTTGTCATATTTCGCTTCCACATCCCGCAACTGGCGTTGCATGTCGTTGGTTACCAGCGAGTCCGCGATTTCGTCGGCTTGTTTGAAGTGATACTTGAATTGGTCGAAGTCCCCGCTGCAGCGCGCCAGTTCGGCATGGCATCTATGATAGAAAACCCTCAGCCCATCGTTCAAATTACTCTTGTCCACCTGTTTTAAGAAGAGTTTTGCCGAGTCCACCTTATTGAGCTGTGCCAGCGTGAAGGCAGCTGTTAAGAGCAATTGTTCTCGCTCATCGTCAGGACAATCCTTGCTGGATAGCAACGACAGGGCGATGTCTTTGGCTTGTTCAATGTTATGTAAATCAGGGCCATACATTTTCATGTCGGCGAGATATACCAGGTTGGTTTGTTCCAATGCCCTGAGTTGCAACTTCTTGGCGAGTGTGTCGGCCTGTTCGAGATATGCGCTTGCACTATCGCTGTTATTAATTGCCCAATAGCAATTGCCGATTGTTGACGTACAAATCACCACATAAAAGCTGTCAGGCACTTGCTCAAAGTGATGAAGCGCTGCCTTCAAGTGGGTGATGTTAGCGCTATCGGCCACCAGAAAATCACGATACAAATACCCGATGCGCAGGTTGGCATACCCCAGATTGAAATGATCGCTGATAGCGGCGTTGCTGCGTGCCAGTTTATAGTAAGTCATCGCTGTCTCGGGGTCACCAAGCACTTCGCTAACCGCACCTTTATAAATATAAGCACGCGTCAGCTTTTCCTGTTCTTCGGGATGGCTACGGTAGTAGTCGAGGGCCACATCAATGGTGCTGTCGCTCGTTATCTCGGCATAGCATCGATAACTCGCCTGGGTAGATAGCAGTGCATGGTAGGCACGGTCGCCTGAGTTTGCCAGGCCGCTGCCGTCAATGCCTGACAGCAGTTGCAGGGCACTGTCAGGGTCATTGTCGCGCAGCAGACTGTCGGCTGCAATCAGCCGGTCATCATAACTGGGCTCCCCGCCGTGGCAACCGGTCAGCCAACACGTCATGATGCATAAACACAGGATGGCGGTAATACATATTTGTTTCTTTTTCATCATTGGCAAAATTAATCAAAAATCACGGGAATCCTACCCCGTTCAGGTCCTTAAAAGCGGACTGAAGAATGAGCGTTACAAAATCGCCTTTTTAATCAACGGAATATCAGCGTTTTAGCTTTTCCGGCGTTACATCAGGAAACTTGCATTTACCAATGCTTTCCAGTAACTTTGCATCGATGAGTTTTAATTTTTATCACTATAAAAAGGTTTATACTATCTACCATTTTAATGTTGTCGGCAATGCAACTTTTTGCCGATACAGAGCAACAGTCAATTACTTTGAATCACAAAGGGGGTGGTCGTTCCGGCTCCCCTGTTTTAGACATGCCCACTGTGTATTATACTATCGATGATTTTTATAATCAGGAAGTTAGTATAAATGGCACAGGCTATGTGAGTTATTATGATGTGGAGATTTCCTCGGCCAGCAGCGGCTACGTGGAGATCTCGACCGTGGTCAACGGCACCTACGACACCATCGACGTGTCGTCGCTCCCGACGGGCACCCACGCCATCACTATCGAGTCCCCAACAGGGAACATCTACGAGGGAACTTTCTCCACTTATTAAAAACCGTTTTCCCGATTTCATCGACCAAAATCTCCGATGAAATCGGGAAAATTTCAACAGTCAAATCCATATTTTAAATCGTTAGAAAAAATGAAAAAGTTGATTATTATGGCAGTTTTCTGCCTGCTGGCAAGCGCCGGCACGATGAATGCGCAGTTAATTATCCGCAACAGTGGCCATGCCGAGATTGGTGCCAACCCCATTGCCAGCGATCCTGACACGGCTACGGTGCTTAAAATCTTCGGTGACGAGACGGCCCATGGCGCAGGCGGACACATCACCTTTGGCGACAGCGCCTATGTGGCCGTCGGCGAATACGGGAACAGCAACACCAACCAGTTGTGGCTGCACGGCAAGGATGGTGTTTACATCACGAAGGGAAATACCACCCCGCTATCGACCTTAGCCTATTATGACCCTCAGCTCTCAGGCAGTTTCAATTTCAACTGTGATGTGGTATCGAGCGGTGTGTTTGTGCAGTCCGATGAGCGTTTCAAGGAGAACATCGAGCCCGTCGGTGAAGTGCTGTCATCGTTACAGGGTCTTGAGCCAGTCACCTATAACCTGAAAACGTCCTTGCCGACCGGGCGTTTCCAGAGCGGAACCCAGGATGACAGCGAGCGCTACGGCTTCCTCGCCCAAAATGTGAAGGATGTGTTCCCCGAACTGGTCCACACCGACAGCAAGGGCTACATGAGCGTGGATTACATCGGTCTGATACCCATCCTGGTGCAATCCATCAACGAGCTGCGCGCCGAGCTGGCCGAACTCAAGCAAGAAGCAGCAGACACCAACAACGCTCCAGAGCATACCGCCAATGAAGCGGAATCCAGACTCACCGAGTCCAGGCTCTACCAGAATATGCCCAACCCCTGGAGCAGCGAGACCGTGATACGCTACAGCCTGCCGCAGAGCGTGTCAAATGCCGTCATCTACATCTACGACCTGCAGGGGCAGCAGCTCAAGAGCATCCCCGCACAGGGGCGCGGCGAGAGCCAGGTGACAGTCACCGCCCGTGACCTGAAAGCGGGAATGTACCTCTATGCCCTCGTCGCCGATGGTGCCCTAGTTGACAGCAAGAAGATGATCCTGACCAAATAAACACTCACCGCCATGAAAAAGAACAGATATCTATACCTGTTGACGGCAGCATTGCTGGTGTCGACAGCAGCAGGGACTCTCACGTCGAGAGCGGCCGTCGGCAATTCAGCTTCCTATACCGCACAATACTCAAGCGGTAACTTGACCATTGGAACCGACACGCTTGCTGGGATAACCTATTCTACGGTAAGTTATTACGGCATGTTCAACAGCGGTGAACCAGGAATGCCGTCCTTGCCCGTTGATTATCTTAAGTTCTCGGTTCCATATAATGCGACGAACTTCACCGTCACGGTCACTCCTCGGGTTTGGATCAACCAGAATCTGGATCATCTAATATATCCGTGCCAAGTTCCGATATGCATCGATTCATCTGACTCGTTAATAGTCGCGCTTCCCGACAGTAGCGCTTATTATTCAGAAAGTTACTACCCTTCTCAGATGGCCTGGGTTGCGGGTGAGGGTTTCCTTGCAGGCGAGAACCATATTGTTACAGTGGCGATACAGCCGTTCAGATATTTCCACACAGGGAATTCTGACCTAGTGAGATTAGCTAGAACCTGTAACATTACACTGCGCTATGAGCTTAGCGATTCCATGTCCATTTATCCCATAGTCAGGAATGACAGTTCATTGAGGGAGGAAGGTTACCAACTCACGCAATCAATGGTTGTCAATCCCGATTTAGTCTCAATCAATGCTCCTAGACATAATTACGCGAATAACGATTCTCTCATCATCATTCAGGGAGGACTGACCGGAGGCGAGGGGCTGAATGGAAGTGGCACATTTTTTCCGGGAGACCCTACTCCGATAGACACGACCAAGATAATCACAGATTCTATTGCATCTGAAGATAGTTATCAATACTTATTTATAACAACACCTGAATTGTATTATTCAACAAGACGCTTAGCCGCGTTAAAACGACAAGAGGGATATAGAGTGAGAGTAATGACTCTGAATCAAATATATTCAAATCTTTATTCTCGTAACGGATTGGTAGAAAAGAACAGTAACGGTGTCGATATCATTTGTGATACAACGGGTTTCGGAAAGATTAGACAGTACCTTAGGTATGCATACACGTACAATGGTACCAAATATGTCTTACTTGTTGGCTCTGATGTTCCTTATAGGATAGAACCATATATTCCAAATAGCGAATGTTTCACAGATTGGTATTATTGTGAGCTGGGATCTAACTTATTAACATTAAAGATAG
Organism: uncultured Porphyromonadaceae bacterium; assembly: GCA_946410185.1. GTDB lineage: Bacteria > Bacteroidota > Bacteroidia > Bacteroidales > Muribaculaceae > Sodaliphilus. The sequence continues at coordinate 43,602 of CAMJZI010000003.1, read as the reverse complement.
ATGTTGAGCCAGATTTATTTGTGGGCCGCATTTTAGCTAAGGAACCGGAACAGATCGAAAACTACACTGATAAGTTATTTAGATATGAGATGAATCCCGGGCATGGAGAAAATACTGATTACCTGAAGCAATCATTATTCACAGCCAGTGATTTGGATAAAAGAGAATTATCAAAAGAGATTCCATTCTTTGCATCAATGTTTGACAGGCAAGACACAATCTTCGAGCAAAAGAATGCCAATTATCCCAAAGGACAAGAGATAATTGACTCGATAAATACAAACCATTACGGTTTTTTATGCTCGCAGAATCATGGCTCATCGACAAGAATTAAAACATATGGAGCGGATAATCAGAATAGAAGCTATTTCATTTGGGCGCTAGATAGCGAAAACAATGCTGACTCATTAGAGACAGGAAATAGTTTGAATATGATTCAAAATAAATACAGGCCAATGATTTATTACTCTTTAGCCTGTCACACGATTCCCTACAACTATAACGGAATCTGTTTTGGTGAGTCCTTTACTACAGGAAAGGACTATGGGGGACCTGTTTATATTGGATTTACAGAAGAAACACAGAACATTCCATCTCGAGAAATTTTGAGAAGATTTGCCAATAATCTTAATCTTCCAGAAGTGAAATACAATTTAAATAAAGCTATGATTTTAGCTAAATCTGGAGATATAGTGCAACGACATAGCATAATTTCAAAGATACATAATTATATTGGTGATCCCACGGTCAAAATTTGGACAGACAACCCTATTGTTTTCAATAATATATCGATTACCAGGACTGATCATTCCATTATAGTATCTGGAGAAGGAGTCAACGGTGCTCAGCTTTCATATATCAGTAATAATGGGAGGCAAATATCCTGTTTAGGGACTTCAACATCAGTGACATTTAGTAGCGTATCACCTAATGGCCTGATTATGGTCAATAAATATAATCATTTTCCATATATAGCACCAATCGAAATCCAGAATACGACAATTCTAAACTCGCAGTATGTGATTGCAAACGACTTTACAGCAGGCAGTAACATTGATGAGAATCGAACGAGTGGTAATGTCGTTGTTAAATCAGGAGTGTCCTATGAAATAGAGATTGCTGGAACTGCTCATCTTGAGGACGGTTTTAAGGTTGAACGTGGGGCGGCTTTGAAAATAACGCCATCATGTTTTTGATAATATTCCTGGATTAAATGAAATTATTATATATCTTTGCAAATCAAAATCAATAATTATGAAGCAAATTATTCAAAAGATCACATTAGTATTCTTTTTTGCGCTTTCATGTATCGGCCAGCTATTAGCCCAGGATTCACCTGAATTTCTGATGTTGGTTCGGGATGGCGTAAAATGGGTTAACGAGAAAGTCATCATCAATAACGGTGATACAACCAGTTACTATTATTCTTATGAACTCGATGGGGAAATTCTTGAGGTTGATGCCCATAATTTTTGGTATAATGCCTGTTACTATTATACTGAGGATGGCGGAATGGGCCGCAGAGACAGCCTAATAGCGAGAATTGGGAACTACTGGCGCGAAGTTAAATGTTACAAGAACGAAGCTTACCAGAGAGTGCAGCAGCAAGGCCGAAACCTTATAGAATTCTATGGGTGTTCATGCGGCGTGTTCACAATGTATGCTTTATATGAGAAGGGGTTTGTAGGAAATAATGAAAATTACAATTTTGTTTATTATGGTCAGGATGGTTACTACATGCTTTGCCAAGAGACTCTGAAGGACCGTCTGGCGCCAGATGAAATATTGACCGAGGAGAACTTTTTCCTGGCTGACACCATTGAGATAGAAGGCTATCAGTGTAAGCGTTGGGCGAATGTGAACGAGGATGGTGACACGCTGGCCTATGTGGTGGAGGGCATCGGCTTTGACAGCCGCGACCTGGGCGACCTGCTGACGCCGTTCACACGCAAGCCCGATCCCGATGCCGACTACCAGGAGTGGTGTGGCCTGAGCCATGTGGTCAAGGACGGGCAGATCATCTACAAGGGCATGCGCTACCGTCCAGGCATTGTCGTCGGCATTGACGAGGTGGTGGCCGACCAGCCGCGCCGCCCGCTGGACGAGAACTACTACGACCTGACGGGCCGTGCCGTGGGCAAGGATGTGCCCACCGTGCCCGGCATCTACATCCACCAGGGCAAAAAGATAGTTGTCAGGTAAATAACAATCAAAACAAAGTAAGAACTACCGATAGCCGCCCGCCGCAGATGGTCACCATCATGCAGCGGGCGGCTCATCACTGTCGGCTGATGAGCCGGATAACCACAAGGGCGCCTGCACCCAGATGAAGCTATGCGCCATGCCGGCCCTTCTTGTCTTTCCAAAACCGATCTGTTGTGAAGCCTGTGCCACCGGGTAGTCTGGTGAAGAGTTTGATAGTGTGAGGGGACGGTTCCTGAGTCTCAAGAATGCATGCATTTCTAGTGACTGGGGAACCGTCCCCGAACCGTCCAAGGGGGATAGCTTGTTCACGAGTGAGAAGTGGGGTGGCGAGGTGGTTTTTGGTAGTTTTTATAGGGGAGAAAGTGGTTTTACACATTAAAATAAATAGGGTGGAAACTAAAAACTTGTGTTTTTTGTGCCTCACTTTCAGAAAAAGCAGTATATTTGCAGGCTGAAAAAGAAGTTTGAGGCGAAAATTAACAAAATTTAATTAAATAATTCACAATTCAAACAAATGCAAACTAAAGGTTTTATTAGAGTCCTTACTTATGCATTGATCTTGATTTGCTTGTTCTACCTGTCGTTCACGGTGGTGAGCACTCACTACCAGAACAAGGCGGAGCAGAAGGCGCTTGCTGCCGCCGGCATTAAGAGTGCCGACACCAGCAACGAGAAGTACAAGACCGCGCTGAATGAGTATCTGGACTCCCTCGCCAACGAGAAGGTGTACCTTGGTTATTACACCTTCCAGCAGGTTCGTGAGAAAGAGTTGGGCCTCGGCCTTGACTTGAAGGGTGGTATGAACGTGACACTGCAGATCTCGGTGCCCGACATCTTGCGCGCCCTTGCGAACAACAATCCCGACAAGAAGTTTAACCAGGCCATCGACAACGTGATGAGCAGCCAGACCGCCCAGGACGACTTTGTGGGCTCCTTCTGCAAGGAGTACAAGAAGCTGGCTCCCGAGGGCAACCTGGCTCAGATCTTCCGCGGCATCGAGCGCATCAAGGAGAAGCCCAATGCCAATGACCGTGAGGTGCAGAGTATCTTGAATGACGAGGTCAACAGCATGGTGGACAACTCCTACAAGGTGCTGCGCAACCGTATCGACCGCTTTGGCGTGGTACAACCCAATATCCAGAAGTTGCAGAGCACCGGCCGCATCCTGCTTGAGCTGCCGGGTGTGAAGGAGCCCGAGCGCGTGCGCAAGCTGTTGCAGGGTGCCGCTAACCTGGAGTTCTACGAGACCTATACCCTGGGTGACGTTGTTGGCGCTCTGCGTCAGCTCAGCGATCAGGCCCAGGCCAACAAGACCGTAGCGCCGGCCGCTGCCGACAGCACCGCCGCTGCCGCCCAGGCCACTGCCGAGGCTAATGTTGCCGCCGACAGCACCGCTAAGGATGCCGCCAAGAAGGCTCCCGCCGCCAAGAAGGGTGAAGAGTCGCTGACCCTTGCCCAGCTCACCGGCTTTGAGGCCATGGCTGGTGCAGGTGCCGGATCTCCCGTTGTTGGTTATGTGAGCGCAAGCGACACCGCCGCTGTCAATGCTATAATCCATTCGCCCATCGCCAAGACGATCCTTCCCGCCGACCTCAAGTTGGCTTGGACCGTTAAGCCCGAGACGGCTCAGAATGGTCACGAGGTGTTCCAGCTCATCGCCCTGCGCACCGTTAACGGTCAGCCCGTCCTGAACGGTGACGTTGTTACCCGCGCAACCAGCGAGTTTGACAACCTGCAAGGTCAGGTCGTGTCCATGACCATGAACGACGAGGGCGCCCGCCAGTGGAGCCGCATCACCGGTCAGAACATCGGCAAGGCCATCGCCATCGTTCTTGATGACCAGGTTTACTCGTTCCCCAACGTGAACAGCCAGATTGATGGTGGCCGTTCACAAATCAGTGGCCGCTTCACCGTCGAGGAGGCTAGTGACCTTGCCAACGTGCTCGAGTCGGGTAAGATGGTGGCACGTGTCAATGTGGCTAGCGAGAGTGTGATTGGTCCGTCGCTCGGTAAGGAGTCCATCCGCAAGGGTCTCATCTCCTTTATCGTGGCTCTGATTCTGCTGATGATCTTCATGGTTTGCACCTACGGCTGGCAGGCTGGTATGATTGCTAACCTGGGTCTGTTCCTGAACCTGTTCTTCACCATGGGTATCCTTGCCTCGTTCCAGAGCGTGCTCACCCTGCCGGGTATCGCTGGTATTGTGCTGACGTTGGGTATGGCCGTGGATGCCAACGTGCTGATTTTTGAACGTTGTAAGGAGGAATTGCGTGCCGGCAAGGGTCTCAAGGCAGCCGTTAGCGATGGTTACAAGAATGCGTTCTCGGCCATCTTCGACTCCAACTTGACCACCGTTATCACCGGTATCATCCTGATCCTGCTCGGTTCTGGTCCCATCCGCGGTTTTGCCGTTACCCTGGTAATCGGTATCTGCTGCTCGTTCTTCACTGCAGTGTTCGCCACCCGTCTGGTGATGGAGCACTTTGTGAACAAGGGCACCTTTGACAAGATGACCTTCAACACCAGCATGACCCGTCACCTGATGGAGAACGTCCAGTTCAACTTCATGGGTGCTGCCAAGAAGACCGCGATTGTTGTTCTGGCCCTTATCGTCATCATGGGTATCCTGTTTGGCGTTCGCGGTCTGAACCGTGGTATCGACTTCTCGGGCGGTCGCAACTTTGTGGTACAATTTGACCATCCCGTTTCGACCCAGGCTCTGGATGCTCAGCTCGACGAGCAGTTCCCCGGTGCCAACACCTCGGTTATCACCATCGATAACGATACCAAGGTGCGCGTGTCGACCAACTACAAGATCAACGACGCCAGCGAGGGAGTTGACGACGAGATCATGGGCAAGCTGTATGCAGGCTTGAAGAGCGAGCTGGGCAACATGAGCCAGACCGACTTCAGCATGTCTAACGAGAGCGTGGGCGTTGTCTCGAGCGAGACCGTTGGCCCGAGCATCGCAAGCGATATGACCCGCCAGGCCGTTTGGGCTGTGCTGTTCTCGCTGCTTGCCATGGCACTCTATATCCTGTTCCGTTTCCGCAACATCGCGTTCTCTATCGGCGCTCTGGCTGCCGTAGCGTTCACCTCGTTTGTGGTCATCGGCTTCTACAACCTGCACGGCCTGTTGCCCTTCTCCATGGAGATCGACCAGACCTTTATCGCCGCAATCCTGACCGTTATCGGTTATCAGGTGAACGATACCGTGGTTGTATTTGACCGTGTGCGTGAGTACCGCAAGCTCTATCCCAAGCAGGATCTGTACACCACCTTCAATAAGGCCCTGTGCAGCACCCTGTCGCGTACATTGATGACCTCTATCACGACCCTGCTCGTGCTGTTCATCATGCTGTTCCTGGGTGGTGAGTCGATCCGCAGCTTCATCTTCGCGATGATCCTCGGTGTCATCATCGGTACCTGCTCGTCTCTGTTCATCGCTTCGCCCGTGGCCTACTGGATTGCCCGTCGCAGCGATAAGAAAGAGGCTGCTCTTGCCACCGCCAGGAAGTAATTCCTGACTAACTGAATAGAATCGGCTGGCCACGGTGCCATGCCAGCCAGCCGGTTTCTTGATGCTCCTGTAGTTCAATGGATAGAATGGAGGTTTCCTAAACCTTAGATTTGGGTTCGATTCCCAGCGGGAGTACAATGAAAATTCGCTAATCACTTATTTGTTAGGTGGTTAGCGATTTTTGTAACTCTAGTTTAATGAAAAGCTGCACAAAAATGCCTGAGCGTTTTACCCAGGCATTTTTGTGATGATTATTCTTCAAGGATACTTACTTCTTGAAGAAGCGGTTGTACAGGCCAGTGAAGCCTTGACCGTGGCGGGCCTCGTCGCGGGCCATCTCGTGAACGGTGTCATGGATGGCGTCGAGGTTCTGAGCCTTAGCGAGCTTAGCGATGCGGAACTTGTCCTCACAAGCGCCAGCCTCGGCAGCCATGCGTTTCTCGAGGTTGGTCTTAGTGTCCCAAACGACTTCGCCCAACAGTTCGGCGAATTTGGCAGCATGCTCAGCCTCCTCAAAGGCATAACGCTTAAAGGCTTCGGCTACCTCAGGATAGCCTTCGCGGTCGGCTTGGCGCGACATGGCCAGATACATACCGACCTCAGAGCATTCGCCCTCAAAATGAGCTTTGAGTCCAGCGAGGATTTCGGGGTCAACGCCCTTGGCCACGCCCAGCGTGTGCTCGGCGGCATAGGCCACTTCCTCATCCTCCTTGAGTTCCTTGAACTTCTCGGCGGGTTGTTTACACTGTGGACATTTCTCGGGAGGGGTATCACCCTCGTGCACGTAACCGCACACGGTGCAGATCCATTTCTTAGCCATAATTGTTGTTAGTTGTTATTTCTTTTTGATTAAGTAAGTTAAACAGTTTTGTGATGCAAAAATTGATGTGTATAGAGTGGTGTACCGTAAACTTTACTCGGTCACTTCCTCAAAGTCCTCGGGTCCAACGCCACACAGGGGGCATTCTTCGGGCGGTGTGTCACCCTCATGGATGTAACCGCACACAACGCATTTCCATTTCTTCATTGTCGTGATCTGTTTTAGATGGTTAATAAAAAAGATTTATTGGTTACAAAGTTAAGCAAAGCAGGTGCTATCATCCAAATTTTTTATCGTTTTTTATGAAAAAATCCCCACAATGCATCGTGGGCATTGCGGGGATAGTCGTTAAGCAAGAGTGGGCTGATTAGCCGTTGTGCTTTTTCATCACCTTGATGAGGTCGAGCATCTTGTGGCTGTAGCCAATCTCGTTGTCGTACCATGAAACCACCTTGACGAACTTGTCGGTGAGGTAAACGCCTGCATCGGCATCAAAGATGGAGGTCAGGGGGCAACCCAGGAAGTCGCTGCTGACGACCTTGTCCTCGGTGTAACCCAGGATACCCTTGAGCTCGCCCTCGCTGGCCTTCTTCATGGCAGCGCAGATGTCAGCCTTGGTGGCGGGGTTCTTGAGGTTCACGGTGAGGTCAACTACCGACACGTCGAGGGTGGGGACACGCATCGAGATACCGGTGAGCTTGCCGTCGAGCTCGGGGATCACCTTGCCCACAGCCTTGGCAGCGCCGGTGGAGCTGGGGATGATGTTGCCGCAAGCGGCACGTCCGCCGCGCCAGTCCTTAGCGCTGGGGCCGTCAACGGTGCGCTGGGTAGCGGTCACCGAGTGCACGGTGGTCATCAGACCGCTCTCGATACCGAAGCTGTCGTTGAGCACCTTGGCGATGGGGGCCAGGCAGTTGGTGGTGCAGCTGGCGTTGCTGACGATGGTCTGACCGGCATACTTGTCGGTGTTCACACCGCAGACGAACATCGGGGCCTGGCGACCGTCGTCACCCTTCTTGCTGGGAGCCGACAGAACCACATACTTGGCACCTGCCTTCAAGTGCTGCTCGGCACGGTCCATGGTCAGATAGAAACCGGTGGATTCGACGATATACTCAGCACCAATCTCACCCCAGGGGATGTTCTGGGCTTCCTTCTCGGCGTAGATGTGGATGTGCTGGCCATTGACGATGAGCTCCTTCTTGTCCAGGTCATAGTCAACGGTGCCGTCAAAGCGTCCGTGCATGGTGTCATACTTGAGCATATAGGCCATGTAGTCAACGTCGAGCAGGTCGTTGATACCAACTACCTCGATGTCGTTAACGTTCTCGGGCTCAAAAGCTGAGCGGAATACAAAACGACCAATACGTCCGAATCCATTAATACCGATTTTAATTTTCTCCATAATGCTTTTTTTAATGAAAATTTAATAAATAATGTGGTTATATAACTTTTATTATAATTTTTTGTTATCTTTGCAATGACGTTTGCTCACGGCAATCGCCATTTCGACTGCAAAGTTAACTAAAAATTTTATATAAAGTTGACTTTGAGTGGCAAAATGCCAATGATGAGTCGTGAATTAAGAATGTTTAATACAAGTCAAAAGTCATCATTATATTAATTTTTAAAAACTAGAGAATTATGGGTTTTGTAAAAGAATTTAAGGAGTTTGCCATGAAGGGCAATGTGATGGACATGGCTGTCGGTGTTATCATCGGTGGAGCTTTTGGAAAGATCGTTTCCTCGCTCGTTGACGATGTGTTGATGCCCGCTATCGGTCTGCTGACAGGTGGTGTAGACCTCTCGGGCCTGGAGTATCACTTGCCTCCCGTATCCAAGATGGTGGGCGACGCTGCATCGGCTGTTGGTGCCGAGGGCGCTGTTGATGCCGTTGCCGATGCTGCCAACACCGTTGCTGCCAACGCTGGTGTTGCTGCCGAGGCTGCTGGTGCCACGCTCAAGTATGGTCTGTTCCTGCAGAACGTCATCGACTTCCTGATTATCGCGTTGTGCATCTTCTTGATGATCAAGGCCATGAACAAGCTCATGCCCAAGAAGGAAGAGCCTGCTGCTCCCGCTGGTCCCACCCAGGAAGAGTTGCTTACCGACATCCGCGACCTGCTGAAGGAGAAGAAGTAATCCCACTCTAGCCCCTTTTAAGGTGGATGCGTCGCCGTAGCGGCGATGGCTCTACATTTCATTATCATACCCACAGCCCGGAGTGCATGATGCTTTGGGCTGTGGGTATGTTGCTTTTTTAGTGAAGGAGTGGATAGGACAAAAATAAGGCTATGCCGTTAACGGTATAGCCTTAATGTTAGGGTATTGATGCTAGTCATTGATTTTTAACAATCCTGTACGGTATGCCTTTCCGATAAGCTCGGCCACGTTGCGTGAATTGGTCTTGCGCAATAACTGCTTGCGGTGATACTCCACAGTGTTTGAGGAGATGAAAATTTTCTCTCCGATTTCTTTGCTGTTATACCCTGTTGACAGCAATTCGAGTACTTCCTTTTCTCTGGAAGTTAGTTCAATTTTGGGGGCACTCATAATATCACGATTTTTGATAAGACGCTAATTATAACGTAGTTGCAAAAATAAAAAGTAAAACTCATCAAACCAAACAAAACGGCATAAATTTAGACAAAATGTTATCAAAACTATGTATTTCAGTAGAAATAAATGATTTTCTGCAACCAAATGTTAGGATAAACGAGCAATACTTGTGCTTATATTTGGTTGTCGGCTGACGTTGTGGTGCCCGTGAAAAGCAACCGAAAACTATAAACCAATAATAGCAGTATGGTCGTTGATGATGCTCTCGTTGGGGGTGCCGATGTCGTTGAGGTCTTCAAGAATGCTGCGTAGAACCAGTTTGAACGTGCCATAGATGCGCAGGTGAAGCGCTGCTTTGGCCAGGGGCCGCATGATGCCCCTGATGGTGTGATCCACAACATGATCAACGCCGTCGATGAGCTGGTCGATAAGTTTCTGGTTGTCGTTGCCGCCCTCGTTGCCCTCGGCAAAGGCGATATAGGCCCTGGTGACTGGTTGCTGCAGGTGGCGCAGCAGCAGGTCGGCGATGGCTTCGGGGGTGTCGGGGATTGTGACGAATCGCATGACGTGGGGGTGCTTCTCGCGGTAGTTGCTGATGGCCTGGCTGATTTCGGGCCAGTAGCGGGTCAGCACACCGCGGGTCATGGTGGGGATGCAGTTGGTGAAGACGTCGCGCGCCCGCTCGTTGAAGTCGGCATCCGAGGGCAGACTTTGCAGCGTGACGCTGCGCAGTTGCAGTTTGCCCGCCGCGGTGTTGCATGTGGCGACCCTCCACTGGCAGGGATACCCCACGGCGGCCGCAGTGGCCACCTCGACCATATTGCCTTCTTTCATGCTGGTCTGGCTGATGTCGCTGATGTGCAGGTGTCCGGTGAAGATGACGTGCACGCCTGCCTTGACAAGGCGCTGGCACAGTTGGCTGGCATCATCGACCATGTAGGGGGCTGCCAGTGTCTCCTCCATGTGGAAGTGAGGCACCAGGTGGTGGTGCATCATGGCGATGACTCGTCGGCCGCCGGCTGTCGCCCGGGTGGCTTGGTCCACGAGCCATTGTTGGCTGGATGACTCCAGGCGTCCGCTGGCCTTGGTGTGATCACGGGCATCGCCGCGCGAGACAAAGGTGTTGAGCCTGTCCATGCATGCGTCGATGGCCAGAATGGTGAGTTGGTCGGTCACGTCACGGCAGTAGCTCAGCGTGTCGGGGTCGCGCCGCGAGTGCTGGTCATAGCCCATGTTATGGTAGATGTCGGCAAACTCGCCGCGGGTGATGGTGGTTGTGGGCGTGGCCGTGTCGCCGTCATAAACCTTGGCATCGGGGTTATTGATATCGTGGTTGCCGGGAACCACCAGCACCTGGATGCCGCTGTCGACAAGCCGTTGCAGCTGGCCTGCGACCAGATGGTGGCTTGTGCGTTCTCCATCCTTGGTCAGGTCGCCAGTCACGAGCACCATGTCAGGCTTTAGCTCCAGTATGCTGGCCACCAGCGTGTCCAGGATCTCGGCACTCTCGCGCAGCATTTTGCGGTCTCGTGTCAGGTATTCCTCGATAGCGGTTCCGTCGCTGACGAGCAACTGCGGTGCCATCACATGCGTGTCGCTGATGATGGCTATCTTTATACTGGAGGCTGATGATGGGCTCATTGTTGTGGTGGCGTTAGGGAGTTTATAAAGTGACGGTGAGATGCAGGTCGTCGGTATGATTCTCGCCAGGGGTGGAAACGGCATTGCGGTCTTCCAGCACGCTGCGCAGCAGCGGTTCCAGCTTGGGGTACACGTCGGCAATGAAGAATTCCCACAGGGCATCGGCTTGTTCGGGTGCAACGTCTTGGATCATGGCGTGTATGCCTTGCTTGCCCTGGTTGATGATGTCTTGTGTGCCCTTGTCGTGCTCATTGCCCTCGACCACGGCAAGCAGGGCGCGCGAGAGCACCTCGTTGAGGTGGCGCAGCACGAGTCGTGTGGCTTGTTGAGGGGTTTCGGGCAGATTGGTTTTGCCACCGCCCACCTCGAGCATCCTTTTGAGCTGCCCCATGTGGCTGCCCAGTTTGTCCCAAGCCTTGCTGGAGAGCATCGCGGCCATGCCTGGGGTGGAGTTGATGATGCGTTGTCGGCCTTGTTCGCGCAGGGTGGGGCATGAGGTGGTGCTTGTGAGCCATCGCGTGTCGATGTCAAGTGATGTGATGCTGTCGCGTTTCTTGCCTCCCCGTTCCAGAGTGGCCACACGCAGCGCAAACGGATAGCAGATGGCCGAGCCGGTGGCTATCTCGACGATGCTGTCGGTGCGGTTGCTATTATATAATGTGGCGGCGTCGGTCACATGCAGGTGTCCAGTGAAGATGGTGTGGATGCCTGCCTGCATGAGTTGATGGGCGATGGCGTCGTGATTCTTGACAATGTAGTTGGCCAGGAACCTGTCTTGCTGGTCAAAGTGGGGCACTAGGTGATGATGCATCATGGCGATGACGTGTTTGCCCTGGCTGCGTGCCTTGTCGGCCTGGGCGATGATCCATTGCAGCGTCTCGGGCTTGATGCGCCCGCCGTTGTAGTAGCTGTCCACACTGTCGCCCCGGCTCGTCAGGGTGTTTTGCTCGTCCATGTTGCTGTCGATGCCGATGACGACAAGGCCCTTGACAGGCTCGCAGCAGTAGCTCAGCGAGGCTGGGTCGCGCTGCGAGGCCGCTCCGTAGCCATAGTTGGCGTAGAGCTGGGCAAACTCGCTCCGGGTGACGGTGGGGGCGGGTGATGTCCTGTCGTTGTCAAAGCTGCGGGCATAGGGATTGTTGCAGTCGTGGTTGCCGGGGATGACGAGCGGTTGGATGCCGTGGGCCGCCATGCGGTCCAGGTAGTGAACCATGCGTTCATGGCTGGCGCGTTCCCCGTTGTGGGTGAGGTCGCCAGTGAGCAAGACGAGCATCGGCTTCAGGTCGATGATGCTGTCGGTGATGGCTCCCATGATGTCATCGCTCATCGCCATCATCTTGGTATCGCCTGCATCGGCCCGGTTGATGGCCGTGCCCGGTGTCACGAGTTCGGGACTGAGCAGATGGGTGTCGCTGATGACAACCATGCGGCTGGCGGTTGTGCGCGATGCGGCATCGAGCGCAAGCAGTGTGGATAGAATCATAATGATAATGAGTTTTGTCTTCATATTCATTTTCATTTTCATTGTTGATAGCATTTATTGTGCCAACTGCTTGATAGTGAATCCTGCTTGCTTCAGGTGCTGCCAATAGGCGGGGTAGGATTTGCCCACCACATCGGCATTGGTGATTGTCAAGCCCGGGAACCGCACTGCGGCGGGAGCAAATGCCATGGCCAGGCGATGGTCGCCATGAGGATTGATGACGGGAGGCTGTTGGCCGACGGGCTGTCGCTCGCCATACCACGAAATGGCATCCTCGCTCTCAATCTTCAAGACATAACCCAGTTTTGACAGTTCTTGTTTCAAGGCCTCGATGCGGTTGCTCTCCTTGGCCCGCAGTGTGCGCACACCGGTCATGCGGAATGACCGCTCCAGCAGGCACAACAGCACCACCCATGAGGGGACCAGGTCGGGCGTGGCTGTCATGTCGGCAAAACAGGAGCAACAGCACCCGATAAAGTGGCTTGTGTCAAGAGTTACCCCATGAGCGCCGAACCGTGAGGCAATGCCCAGCCGATTGCCCAATTCCACCAGCCCGGCATCGCCCTGGATGCTGTTGGCATTCAGCCCTTCGAGGGTGAGCGATGAGCCAGGCTGCAGGGCCGCGAGGGCATACCATGGAGCGGCGGCGCTCCAGTCGCTCTCGACGGTATAGTCATTTGCTGCATATCCAGGGTGTATCATGATGGTTCCCTCGTTAACTTGTACTCGCGCCCCCATGTCGGTCATCACGGCAGCGGTCATGTGGATATAAGGCATCGAGACGATGTCTCCCCTCAAGTGGATGGTGCCTCCACCCAGCATGGGCATGATCATCATCAGGGCCGAAGTGAATTGTGAGCTCACGCCGCCGTCAATCGTCACGTCGCCCCCGTGCATGGCCGTACCCGTGACGCGCAGTGGAGGATAACCCTCGTGACCCAGGTACTCGATGCGGGCACCTAATGTCCTCAGGGCATCAACAAGGGGTCCGATGGGCCGTTCCCTCATGCGCTCCACACCGTCGAGTGTGACAGTGACCCCCTCGCGAGTGGCAAAGTAGGCCGTCAGGAACCGCATGGCGGTACCGGCGGCGCCCACATTGATGTTGCCTCCCGACCGCGACAGGGCGTCGACCATGGCGGCAGTGTCGTCGCACAAGGCCGGGCGAAGCACTTGGGGCTGTCCGTCGCACAGGGCAGCGATGAGCATGGCCCGGTTGGTGATGCTCTTGGACATGGGCAATGTGATAGTTGCCTGCACTTGCTGTGGTGGAATGAGCTGGATGGTCATATCAGTTGATGTCGGTTGATGTCTCGAAACCGGCGGTGTCGATAGGCACCGGCTCGATGAGGTCGCGATATAACTTCAGGGAGTCGCTGGGCATTTGCTCGCTGCCCAGCACGTGTGGCATCAGGTCCAGAGTGAACTCATAGGGCTTGTTGTTCATCATGTGCCTGGTGCCAAAGGTTTCCAAATCGGGGTTGAACGCATACAGCAGGTTCAGCGCGATACTCAACATGAAGGCGTACTTGAACATGAACAACAACGAACCGCCGGCCTTGTCGATGAATCCCAGATGAATGCTGTCGAGAGCGCCCTTGAAAAGGCGCATCACCAGCCTGATGACCAGCATCACAATGAGGAAAGCAAAGGCCAGCGACACCGTCTTGACCGTGATGCTTGACAGGGGCCACTCGGCGGCACTGGGGACGACCGATAGAAACACGCTCTGGGCCAGATCGCCGCCCTTGTAGCAAAGCACGATGGCGACAATCCACGAGAAGAGTGAGGATAACTGTCCGATGAGACCCTTGCGGTAGCCCAGTACGAGGCCACCGAGGACTATCAGGATGATAATGGCATCGACAATCGTCATGATTCAGTCAATAAATAATTGTTTTGTTGCAAAGATAATGGTTTTTTATGATTGTGGCGGCATGTGCCACCAGTGAATCCATCGTGAAGTGATGAATTGAGGGGTGTTGTCATTATTCCCTGGGAAGCAGAATCTCGTCGAGCCAGCCATCCTTGCGGTAGCGGCACAGGTCCACATAGGTGTCGATGCCGGGAATGATGCCGGTCTCGGTATACTGCCAGATGGTGTACTCGCCTTCCCAGTTGATTTCGGGCTCGGAGTTGGAATAGCGCCCGATGTACAGGCGGTGATGATTGAAATGAGGTGTGAGATTCTTGTTATAGAATCCCATGGTACTGTAAATCATGGGTTGCACGCCGTAATGCCTCTCGGCCAGCTCGCAGAACTTGTCCACGCTGTCGATGAGCTGGCTGCGAGACCAGTTGCCGCGCACTTCCACGTCGAGCATGGGAATCAGGTCTTGAACCGACTTTAACGCATACTTGGAGAAGTTTTCAAATTGATCGTCGATTGACGAGGTGGACGTCAGGTAGTGGTAGCTGCCCACCAGCAGTCCGTAGCGCCGGGCCTGGGTGATGTTGTGGGCATAATGTGCCGAGCGGTAGGTCGCTCCCTCGGTTGCCTTGATATAGACAAAGCGGATGTCCTTGTCACTGCTCACCTTGGCCCAGTCGATGTAGCCCTGATGGCTGGAAATGTCGATGCCGTCATACTTGGCTTGCTGGTTGCGGTTGGGCACCTTGGGTTTGTCGTTGCCCTTATTGGCCGGTCCCTTGCAAGAACACAGCAATGCCAATGTCACTACCAGGATTGTAGCCAGTAGCTGCCTTGTGATGCTGTTGTGTTTCTTCGGCCGGGTCATCGTTGCTGATAGGGACGGTGTGGTGGTTGTTATATTGTCGTTTGGGCGTTTAGCCGCCACTGGATGGACACCGCGCGTGTGGCGAGGTGTGGTCAATCGTTGTCAGCCGAACTCTTGTTGGTCTTGCGGCCCTTGAGTTTAGCCGCGCGTATGCTGTCGTTGCGTTGCGATTGTGACAATTTCGAGGCCGATGTCTGCAGCAGGCTGGCCGATTTGTTGCCCTTTGACTGCTTGTTGGCGCTTTGTTGTTTAGCCTTTTCGGCACGGGCTTTTTGTGCGGCCGCCTTTCGTTTAGCCTTTTCATCGGCTTCCTTTTTGGCTGCTGCTTCACGGGCCTGCTGGCGCTCTTTCTCTTTTTTCAGCCTCTCTTCCCTTTCGTGGGCTTTTTTCTCTTCCTCGGCTTTCTTCTTCTTTTCGTCTTCGGCTATCTTTTTGCTGCGTTCCTTAGCCTTCTTGTCTTTCTCGGCCTGCTTTTTGGCTTCTTCTTGCTGTTTCTTGGACATCTTGGGAGCCTCCTTGTGCTTGGTTTGCTCCATATTCACCACATCGGGTTTGTCCTTGTGGTCCACAGCTTCGCGCACGCTGTTTTTGGGCTTCGACTTGGAGGGTTTGTAGATGATGTCGTTGATTGTGCATCCCTTGTTGAATCGGCTCAGGTCCACCTCGCCGTAGTTGCCTTTCACGGCAGGTTTAAAGACGCCATTGTCGGCAAACTGCCAGATAATCCACTTGTAGCCGATGTTGGGCTGGGTGGTGTTATACTTGGCGATAAACAAGGGGTAGTCGGCAAAGGCCCTTCCCAGATTTGTCGTGAAGAATTTTTCGCTGGTATATATCAGAGGCTTGCAGCCGTAGTAGTCTTCGAGCAGGTCGGCAAACACCTTGAGGCTGTCGCGCAGTTGCTGGGGTGTCCATGGCTTGAGCTTCTCCACGTCGATGACGGGAATCAGGTCCTGATCTTCACGCTTGGCATTGCGGATGAAGTTCTGGAACTGGGTGGTCGCACTGCTCTTGGTTGACAGGAAATGGTAGCTGCCCACTTTAAATCCATGCTTGCGGGCATTGTGGATGTTTTCACTGTATCTGGGGTCAACGTAATCGCTGCCTTCGGTAGCCTTGATGTACACAAACTTGATCTTGGAGTGATTGTTGAGTTCACCCCAGTTGATGGTTCCCTGGTGCTTGGACACGTCGATGCCGTCAAATTGCACCTTGGCGGGGTCGAGCGTCTGCCTTACTTTAGGCTTGGGCTCGGCAGGCTTGGCCGCGGTGTCGGGTTTGGGAGTGGCGGCATCCTGCTTGGCGGGTGATGGGTTGTTGGCTACGTCCTTCTTTTCGGCAGGCTTTTCGGGAGTTTTTTTCTCGACAGGCTTCTCTACCTTCTTTTCGGGAGCCTTTTTTTCTTGGGTATTATTGTCTTTGTCCTTTTTGTCGCTGGTGTTGGTTTTTTTATTCTTGTTGTCCTTCTTGACGCGCTCGCGGGTGGGTTTGGTGATGTCGATATTCTGGGGTGCTGACCACCCTGCAAGGGGCAGCAAAGCGAGCATGAAAGCCGCTACAAGAGTATATATTGTGGTTTTGTGCATACCTTTGAAATCCATTGCCAATGTTTTGTTCAGAGTAAAGTTGGCTGCAAAATTAAGAAAAAAGTTTGAAAGCTCTGTTGAATGGCGCTAAAAGTTTGTCGTTTTAAGTTTATGTTACGGTCTGTCGCGGCTGCTTGATTTGGGGCGTGCATGCTGCTGTCCGGGCAAGAATGGTGCTGTGTTGCCGCCACGTTTTGCTAAAAAATAGTGAAAAGAGGGAGAATGTGCGGGCTTTGTCAATAAAAATCATTATCTTTGTAGGATTATCATAATGAAAACAGAATACCAATAGTACAAAATATGGCAAAAAAAAGTGGATTACAATCGTTGAAGCAGGAGCGTCGTGATTATCACGACAGGGTCATCGGCTTCTTTAACGAGCAGGGCGAGGCGTCGTTCAATTACAAGCAGGTTTCGGCAGCAGTGGGTGCCAATACACCCAAGCGCCGCACCCTCATTGTCGAGATTCTAGAGCAACTGGCCGTGGACGGCTTCCTTGTTCAGGTGGGTGCCGGCAGCTACAAGGCGGCAAATCGGTCATCGGTGGCCGAGGGCATCTTCATCCGCCGCAGCAATGGCAAGAACAGCGTGGACACCGCCAGCGACGATGGCGAGCCCATCATGGTGGCTGAGCGCAACTCGATGCATGCCTTGAATGGAGACCGCGTGCTGGTGCACATCAGGGCTGCGCGCCATGGTCTCGAGCCTGAGGCCGAGGTGGTGAAAATCCTTGAGCGCAAGGATCAGGTGTTTGTTGGCACGCTGCAGGTGCTCAAGTACTTCGCCCAGCTGGCTACCGACAGCAAGTTCCTGGCGACCGATATCTTCATCCCGCTGGACAAGCTCGCTGGCGGCAAGACCGGCGACAAGGTGGTTGTTAAGATTGTCGATTGGCCCGAGGATGCCAATTCGCCCATCGGCGAGGTGGTTGACGTGCTGGGCGTTGCTGGCGAGAACAATGCCGAGATCCATGCTATCCTGGCCGAGTTTGGCTTACCCTACAAGTATCCCGAGAATGTGACCGAGGCCGCCGAGGCACTTGATGCCGGCATCACCCCCGAGGAGGTGGCCCGCCGCCGCGACATGCGCGATGTGACCACGTTTACCATCGACCCGGCCGACGCCAAGGACTTTGACGACGCCCTGTCGATTGAAAGACTCAAGAACGGCAACTGGGAAATAGGTGTCCATATTGCCGACGTGAGCCATTATGTGACACCAGGTTCCGTCATTGACAAGGAGGCCTATGAGCGGGCAACGTCGGTCTATCTGGTGGACCGGACCATCCCCATGCTGCCCGAGAAGTTGTGTAATAACATCTGCTCGCTGCGTCCCGACGAGGATAAACTCACCCACTCGGTGGTGATGGAAATGGATGCCGAGGCCAAGGTGAAGAAATACAAGATTTGTCACACCGTTACCCGCAGCAACAGGCGTTTCTCCTACGAGGAGGCACAGCACATCCTGGAGACGGGCAAGGGCGACCTGGCCGACGAACTCGCCGTGCTCAACGAGATGGCCAAGCAGCTAAGAAAGCGTCGCTTTGAAGAGGGCGGCTCGGTGTCCTTCAACCGCGAGGAGATCAAGTTTGATATCGACGAGACGGGCAAGCCCGTTGCCGTGCATGTGCATGAAGCCCAGGATGCCAACAAGCTCATCGAGGAGTTCATGTTGCTGGCCAACTGCAAGGTGGCCGAGCACATCGGCAAGGTGGCTAAGAACAAGACTGCCAAGGCCTTTGTTTACCGTGTACACGACCAGCCCGACCTGGACAAGCTGCAGAACTTTGCCGACATCGCGGCCCACTTCGGCTACAAGGTTCGCACCAAGGGGTCTGGTCGCGACATCAACAAGTCGATCAACAAGATGCTCGAGCAGGCCAAGGGCAAACCCGAGGAGGAAATGCTCGCCATCCTTGCCATCCGCTCGATGGCCAAGGCTATCTATAGCGCTACCAACATTGGCCACTACGGTTTGGCCTTTGATTACTATACCCACTTCACATCGCCCATCCGTCGCTATCCCGACCTGACGGTGCACCGCCTGCTCGACAAGTATGCCGCTGGCGAGAAGAGTGTGGATCCCGTCAAGCTCGAGGACCAGTGCAAGCACATGAGCGCCCAGGAGCAGCTCGCCGCCAATGCCGAGCGGGCCTCCATCAAGTACAAGGAGGTGGAGTTCATGGGCCAGCGTCTGGGGGGTGTGTTCACGGGCCATGTCTCGGGTGTGACCGAGTGGGGCCTGTATGTTGAACTCGACGAGACCCATTGCGAAGGTCTGGTGGGCATCCGCGGTCTGGATGATGACTTCTACGAGTTTGATGAGAAGAATTATTGCATCCGAGGATGCCGTCGGGGCAAGGTCTACAGCTTGGGCGATCCCATCACCATTCAGGTGGCGCGTGCCGACTTGATCAAGAAGCAGCTCGACTTTGTCCTGGTGGACAAGGAGAACCCAGCCAACAGCCATCGCATCGACCGCGAACCCATCACCGAACAGAACAGCCGCAGCACCAGCGGCCGCTTGTCGCGTGGCGAGCGCCAGCGCATGCAGTACGAGGGCGGTAGCGCATCGCGCCGCCAGCAACGCGGCGCCCGCGGCAACAGCACCCGCCGCCAGGCTCGTGAGGCTCGTGAAAGCAAGGCGGGCCGACCCGGCCGCAAAGCCGGCCGCTCAGGCAAGCCCCGCAGCCGCAGCAAGAGGTAAAAGCCACCATCCGTAATATCCGTGATATCCCTCCTTTCCGTTCAACCAAGAGACAATGACTCCTGCCACTCATCACAAGGTAAAACTCGAGACACTGGGCTGTAAACTCAATTTCTCGGAGACCGCCACCATGCAGTCGCTGCTGGCCGAGGTGGGCATTACGCCTGTGGCCAAGGGCGAAGTCCCCGACGTGTGCGTGGTCAACACGTGCAGCGTGACCGCTCTGGCCGACAGCAAGTGTCGTCAGCACATCCGCCACCTCATCCGCCAATATCCGGGCGCACTGATGGTGGTCACGGGATGTTATGCCCAGCTCAAGGGCAAGGAAATTGCCGAGATTCCCGGCGTGGACATCGTGCTGGGAAGTGAGCACAAGGCCCAAATCGCCCAGTATGTCATGCAATGGTTTGAGGACAAGCAGCAGCGGCTGGCAGTCACGCCGTCGCTCGACATCCGCTCCTTTTCGCCCTCGTGTGACCGCGGCGACCGCACCCGCTACTGGCTCAAGGTGCAGGATGGTTGCGACTACTGGTGCAGCTACTGCACCATTCCCGCCGCACGTGGGCGCAGCCGCAGCGGTACCATCGCCCAGCTTGTGGAGCAGGCCCGTGGGGTGGCCGCCGAGGGGGGCAAGGAGATCGTGATCACGGGAGTGAACATCGGCGACTTTGGCAAGAACACGGGCGAGCAGTTCCTGGAATTGCTCAAATCGCTCGATGAAATCGAGGGAATCGAGCGTTACCGCATATCATCGATAGAGCCCGACCTGTTGACCGATGACATCATTGACTGGTGTGCCCAGTCGCGGGCCTTCATGCCCCACTTCCACATCCCGCTGCAGAGTGGCAGCGACCCCATCCTGAAGCTCATGCGGCGCCACTACGACCGCCAATTGTTTGCCGACAAGGTGCAGCGCTGCCGTGCGTTGATGCCCGATTGCTTCATCGGGGTGGATGTGATGGTGGGTACCAGGGGGGAGACCCCTGAACTGTTTGAGGACAGTTACGACTTTATAGCCGGCCTGGATGTGCAGCATCTGCACGTGTTCCCCTACAGTGAGCGCCCCGGCACCGTGGCCCTGCGCATACCCTATATTGTCACCCAGCAGGACAAGCAGGAACGTGCGGCCCGCATGATTGCCTTGAGCGACAAGAAACAAGCCGACTTCACGCGGCGTTACCTGGGCACGGTGCGCCCCGTGCTGCTCGAGCATGGTCGCGGCAAGGGCAAGATGCACGGTTTCACCGATAATTACATCCGTGTGAACGTGGAGCCCGACATGAGGCTTGCCAATCAGATAGTGAACGTGAAGTTACTCACCCTTGTTAATGATGATCTGAGTGTGGATGCCCAAGTCATGAACGATACGATATTATAATACATGAAACAAGTTGCAGTCATCATCTTGAACTGGAACGGTGCCAAGCTGCTGCGCCGATATCTGCCCACAGTGATTGCGGGCACCGATGATGCTATTGCCGACATCATAGTCGCCGACAACGGCAGCACCGATGACAGCGTGCAGTTGCTCAGAGAAGAGTTTCCGGAAATAAGAGTATTGAAATTAGACAAGAATCATGGCTTTGCCCAGGGCTATAACCTGGCCATCGGGCAGACGATGTACCCCTACACGGTGTTGCTGAACAGCGACGTGCGCACTCCTCAGGGCTGGCTTAACCCCCTGCTGGAATACATGGAGGCCAATCCCGGCGTGGGTGCCGTGATGCCCAAACTGTTGCATGACCGCGAGGATGGCAAGGAGATGTTTGAGTATGCCGGTGCTGCTGGCGGCTACATCGACTGTCACGGCTATCCCTATTGCCGTGGCCGTGTGTTTGAGTATGTCGAGGACGACCATGGCCAGTATGACGATGGACCCAAGAGCGTCTTCTGGGCAACGGGCGCGTGCCTGATGGTGCGCAGCCAGCTGTATCAAGACGTGGGCGGGCTGGACAAGGACTTTTTTGCTCACATGGAGGAAATTGACCTGTGCTGGCGCATCCGTCTGGCCGGAAGCGACCTGATGATGGTGCCGTCGAGCCATGTCTATCATCTGGGTGGCGGCAGCTTGCCCCAGGGTAATCCCCGCAAGACTTATCTGAACTTTCGCAACAACCTGTTGCTGCTTCACAAGAATCTGCCCCGCAACGAGGGCAAACGCATGCTCTTCATCCGCCGGCTGATGGACACATTGGCCTTGGGTATGGCCATTGCCAAATTGCACTTTGGCGATGCAAAGGCCATTCTGCGGGCCCATCGCGACTATAGGCGCATGCGCTCGCGTTACACCTCACAGCCTGCTGTCAACCTCTTGAAGCAGTTGCCCGAGGAGCGCGTGAACATCATCACTGCCCACTACCTGTGCGGCGTGAAACGGTTTACCCAACTTAATATAAAGAATTAAAAGACATGAGGAAGCTTGGATTTGGACTGATGCGTCTGCCGTTGCTCAATCCTGACGATCAGACGAGTATCGACATCGAGAAGGTGAAGCAGATGGTGGACCTGTATATGGAACGCGGATTCACCTATTTTGACACCGCCTATCCCTACCATGGCGGCAAGAGCGAGGAGGCTCTGCGCGAGGCCGTTGTCAAGCGTTACCCCCGCGAGGCGTTCACAGTGACCAGCAAGATGCCCGTGTGGGCCATCAACGAGGAGGCCGACCTGGAACGCATTTTCAACGAGCAGTTGGAGCGTTGCGGAGTGGACTACTTCGACTACTACTGGCTGCATGCCCTGAACCGTGAACGCGTCGAGGTGATGGAGCGCATGAACGGGTGGGGGTTTATCGCCCGCAAGCGCGATGAGGGCAGAATCCGCCACATCGGTTTCTCGTTCCATGACGACTCGGCCCTGCTGGCCGAAATCCTCGACAAACACCCCGAGGCTGAATATGTTCAGTTGCAGATCAACTACCTGGACTGGGACAGCCCCGCTATCGAGTCCCGCACCTGTTACGAGCTGTGTGTCCAGCACGGCAAGCCTGTCATCGTGATGGAGCCAGTCAAGGGCGGTTCGCTGGCCCGTGTGCCCGAGGCAATCGACCGCTTGTTCAAGGAGTATAACCCCGATGCCAGTGCCGCATCGTGGGCCATCCGCTATTGTGCCTCGCTGCCTAACGTGCTCACAGTGCTCAGTGGCATGAGCACCATGGATCAGCTCGAGGACAACACAAGTTACATGCAGGATTTCCAACCGCTTAACGACGAGGAGCAGGCCATCATCGCCCGTGCCACATCGGTCATCCGCGATGCTATCGCCATCCCCTGCACCGCCTGTCACTACTGCACCGATGGCTGCCCCAGCCAGATTGCCATCCCCGAGTACTTCAACCTGTACAACAATACGCAACAGTTTCCCGAGCAGCACAGCAACAGCAAGCTCTACTATGGCTTGTTGGCCAAGAGCCATGGCCGCGCGAGCGAGTGTGTCGAGTGTGGCCAGTGCGAGGCCCAGTGCCCCCAGCACATCGACATCATCGACAACTTGAAACTCGTAGCCCAGTCCTTTGAGGAAGCCTAAATTTCAAAAATAGAGTATTGGTAAATAAAAAGCGGCTTGGACAGCGCTCCGGAAGCATGCAATAATTGGGCATGTGGCTGGCCCGTGAAATCATAAAATGGGTTAAAAGTATTGACAAAGGCCTCTGAATGTAGTAATTTTGCGGCAAATTGCGGAGTTATGCGCTGTTACGGATTAAAATCCGCGACAATAAAACCAGGATTAGAAACAGAACAATTAAAGAAAAAATAAATGGCAACTCAAGAAAAGAAAACTCAAGTCGAGAACAAGGCAAAGGACAAAGTGACTTATCCGCTGACCAAGATTAACTTCATTCTTATGGCTATCTGCCTGTTGCTCATTGTGATAGGATTCTGGCTCATGACGGGTGACGCCAATGTGGGCGACAAGTTCAATGAGAAGCTGTTTGAGAGCAGCCGCATCACTACTGGTCCGATTATCGCCTTTCTGGGCTTTGTGCTCATGGCATTTGCCATCATTTATCGCAAGAAGGACAAAACCCCTACCGATAATACTGATAACGAATAAAAGGCATGGATCTGCTGCAAGCAATCATTATAGCCATTGTAGAAGGGCTCACCGAGTTTCTTCCTGTCTCATCAACCGGCCACATGATTATCGCCCAGAATCTGCTGGGTGTGGCTCAGGGTGATCCGTTTGTGCATGCGTTCACATTCATCATCCAGTTTGGTGCCATCCTGTCGGTGGTGGTGCTTTATTGGAAACAATTCTTCCGTCTTGACCACACACCGGCACCCGCCGGTGCCTCGTCGTGGCAAGAGTTCAAGCACAAGTGGAACTTTTACTGGCTGTTGCTGGTGGGCGTGTTACCGGCTGTCATCATCGGGCTTGCCGCTAAGAAATCGGGCTTGCTCGACTGGTTGCTCGATAGCGTGATGGTGGTTGCCATCATGCTGGTTGCCGGTGGCGTGTTCATGCTGTTTTGCGACCGCATCTTCAACAAGGGCAGCGAGGCAGTCGAGTTGGACGAGCCCAAGGCCTTCAAGATAGGTCTGTTCCAGTGCATCTCGGTGATTCCCGGTGTGAGCCGCAGCATGGCAACCATCGTGGGTGGTATGTCACAGAAGCTTACGCGCCGCAAGGCCGCCGAGTTTTCATTCTTCCTGGCCGTGCCCACCATGGCAGGGGCCACCTTGCTGGACTTGGTGGATTTGTTCCAGGAAAATGCCGACTGGGCAACCGCCCACAACATCATCGTCCTGATTGTGGGATGTGTGGTTGCCTTTATCGTCGCGCTGCTGGCCATGAAGTGGTTTGTGAATTTCTTGACCAAGTACGGCTTCAAAGCCTTTGGCTGGTACCGCATCGTTGTGGGAATGATCATATTAGCCCTGCTGTTCAGCGGCCAGTCGTTACAGATGGTTGACTGACGGACGCACGTGTCCGGGCACACCATAACTCATCATTAACTGATATTTTTGAATATGCTCAACCCGATAGAAGGCGAAATATTTTGCATTGACAAACCGTTGCGCATGACATCGTTTGCGGCCGTGAAAAAGGTGCGGGCTGTGCTGCGCACCCACCTGAAGACCCGTCAGGTCAAGGTGGGCCATGCAGGCACTCTTGATCCGCTCGCCACAGGCGTGCTGCTGTTGTGCACGGGTCATGCCACCAAGCGCATCGATGAGTTGCAGGCAGGTGTCAAGGAATATATCGCCGACTTGCGTCTGGGGGCTACGACGCCCAGTTATGACCTGGAGACCGAGGTGGATGCCACATTTGAGTGGAAGCACATCAACCGTGCCCTCATCGACCGCGTGCTGCAGGAGCAGTTCACGGGCAGCATCGAGCAGGTGCCACCCTCGTTCTCGGCTTGCAAGGTAGACGGCAAGCCGGCCTACAAGCTTGCGCGCAAGGGGCAGGATGTGGAAATAAGGCCCAAGACCCTCGTTATCGACGAGATAGAAGTGCTCCAGTGCGGCTTGCCCCAGGAGCCCACGTTGCAAATCCGCGTGGTGTGCAGCAAGGGCACCTATATCCGGGCATTGGCGCGTGACATCGGCGAGGCTCTGGGCAGCGGTGCCCACTTGACAGCGCTGAGGCGGACCCGCGTGGGCGATGTCACCGTCGACAAGTGCCTCACCCTCGATGGGCTGGTCGATAAGCTTGATCACGAGACCTATGTCTCGCCCGAGCAAGCCGCCGCCGAGAGGCTGGAGCGCGAGCGCCAGGAGAACCGAGAGCGTGCGGCCCGCATGAAGGCCGAGCAGCAAGCTCGCAAACAGGCCAGGAAATGTGACCTGCCACCCAAACGCACTTCCCAAATCAAATAACTAAGGACTAACAATATAAAAAGTATGAAACTTTCAGAATTCAATACCCGGATGCCCGAGGAACTCATCGCCTCATATCCCGCTCCCGTGCGTGACGAGTCCCGCTTGATGGTGTTGCACAAGCGCAGTAACGAGATTGAGCATCGAGTGTTCAAGGAGATACTTCAGTATTTCAATCCGCACGACTTGTTTGTGTTCAACGATACCCAGGTGTTCCCAGCCAAGCTCTTCGGCAACAAGGAGAAGACGGGTGCGCGCATCGAGGTCTTCCTGCTGCGAGAATTGAATCCCAACAACAAGTTGTGGGATGTGCTTGTTGAGCCGGCACGCAAGATACGCATCGGTAACAAGCTGTACTTTGGCCTGGACGACTCGATGGTGGCCGAGGTGATTGACAACACCACCTCGCGCGGTCGCACACTGCGTTTCCTCTATGACGGCGACCACGACCAGTTCAAGAAGGACTTGTACAACCTGGGTAATACCCCGTTGCCCTACTACATCCAGCGCGCTGCCGAGCCCGAGGACGCCGAGCGTTACCAGACCATCTTTGCCAGCAAGGAGGGTGCAGTGGTGGCTCCCGCCGCAGGCTTGCACTTCTCGCGTGAGCTGTTGCGCCGCATGGAGATTTATGATATCGACCGCGACTTCATCACCATGCACATCAGCCTGGGCAGCTACCGCGACATCGACGTCGAGGACCTGAGCAAGCACCGCATGGACAGCGAGGAAATGGACGTGAGCGTCGAGCTGGCCGAGAAGGTCAATACCCTGCGCGACGGCGGCAACAAGGTCTGCGCTATCGGCACGTCGGTGCTGAGGGCGTTTGAGACCTGCGTGGGCATGAACGGCCACATCAAGCCCTACGGCGGGTGGAGCAACAAGTTCCTGTTCCCGCCCTATGAGTGCACCACCTGTGACGCCCTGGTGACCAACTTCCACATGCCATATTCCATCATGCTGATGGCCCAGGCAGCCTTTGGTGGCTACGAACAGACGATGCACGCCTATGAGGTCGCAATCGATGAGAAGTACCGCTTTGGTGCCTACGGCGATGCCATGCTCATCCTCAACGACTAAGTCAATAGTTATTTAAGAGACATTTTTTCGGGTCCCAGAAGTGCTTGACGGCACTTGTGGGACTTGGTTTTGTTATATAAATGTCCAGTGTAGCATCGTCATTTGTGATGAATAGTTATGCGTGATTTACCCTGTTTTGGGGATTACCCGGGTGGTGGATAGTAAATACCTTTGCGGCGGAATTATTCAACATAAAAATAATAACTGAACGACAATGAGGAAAATATTTATTTCGGTGGCATTGGCACTGGCTGCGCTTGTGGCTGGCCAGGCGTCTACATTGACGGTCATGCCTCTGGACAGCGGTGAGATGGCCCAGTATGAGTTGGCTGACGTGCGGTGCATCGACTTGACCGACCAGCATCGGGCCGTCGTCCGGCTCAATGACGGCACGAGTATCGACTATGCTACCAACAGTCATTCCCTGATCTTCACACCCGTCGCGAGCGACGGTCTGGAAGAAGTGGAAGGGGCCTTGAAATTGAACGACTTGAGCGTGTGGGCCGATGAAACCGCGGTTTATGTCGCTGGTGCCCGGCAGGGCGATGCGTTGGCCTTGTTTAATGTGGGTGGCATGCTGCTTGCCCGTGGCATTGCCAGCGAGGGAGTCTCGTGCATCGATGTGAGCGGTTTGCCTGGCGGCATCTACATTGTGCGTGCCGGCAATCAGGCCATGAAAATCATGAAGCGTTAACCATCAGGAATTATCATCTATCAATGATAACAAAATCAAGAAAGCATAAAAGATCATGAAAAAGTTATTACTCTCACTTGCAGTGCTTGCCATGGCATCGACCGCTATGGCACAAACCAATATTTGGATTTGGCAGAATGGTGTGGCAACGCCTGTCGAGGCAGTTGACAGTATCACCTTTGAGCCGATCAATCCCGAGCCGGCCCCCGATTTCATCGACTATGACGTGAATGGTGTGTCCCTGCGCATGATTCGCATCGAGGGTGGCACATTCTACATGGGAGCCCAGAGTGATGACCCCACCGCCCCCGGCTATGTCGATGACTACACCGTGGGAGCCAGCGAGGGCCCCGTGCATCAGGTCACCGTAACCGATTTCTACCTTGCCGAGACCGAGTGCACCCAGGCCTTGTGGAATGCCATCTTGCCCGAGGATGACTACTTTGCCATCAAGGGTGCCGAAAAGCCATGTAACGGTCAGCGCTACAGCGAGATGATTCATTTTATCGAAGCCCTGAATCAATATGCCCACGAGCATGAATTGATTCCCGCCGGAGCCGAGTTTGTTCTGCCCACCGAGGCCCAATGGGAATGGGCTGCCCGCGGTGGTGTCAAGAGTCAGGGTTATCGCTACGCCGGTAGTGACAATTGCGCCGAGGTGGCCTGGACCATGGAGAACAGTGAGGAAACCCTGCACGATGTCAAGCAGTTGCAGCCCAACGAGCTGGGGCTGTATGACATGAGCGGGAATGCCTATGAGGCCGTGAGCGATAACTTCTCGAGCAATTATAGCTGGGCCGCCGATGGAGCGGTAGACCCCACGGGCAAGGATAGCAGCGATATTTCTCCCGATGACATGGGCTATGGTTGCCTCATGCGCCGCAGCAGTGGCTATATGGCTCCAGCCTGGCGCGCCACAGTCAGCAAGCGCTCGATGTATGATTTCACGCCCGAGGCCGGCTATGGGGCTTCGACCGACATGAGTTTCAGGCTTGCCATCAAGTTATAACCAAAATACATAATCATGTTCTGGAGGGGTGTCCGCAGTGATGATGCGGGCGCCCTTTCTCTCGATAAACAGCCCCGTGTAAATGTCCCGAAAGTAAAAACTGAGTGCCAAACACTGTGAAATCGGGAATTTTTACTATCTTTGCAAGATATTTGTGCGATTAAATCATTAACAATTCAATTAATAACTAAAAAACAACAATTTTTATGTGGTTAACTAATTCATCTGTAGGACGTAAGGTCTTGATGTCGGTTACCGGCCTCTTCCTCGTCCTATTCGTCACATTCCATGCGCTGATGAATGCAGTTGCTGTCATCAAGTTTGAATACTATGACGCCATCTGTGAATTTCTGGGCGCTAACTGGTATGCTGTGGCAGGCACGCTCGTGTTGGCTGCCGGCTTTGCGATTCACATCATCTACGCCTTCATTCTCACGTTCCAGAACCGCAAGGCGCGCGGTAACAACCGCTATGCTGTGAATGCCCGTCCCCAAAACGTCGAGTGGGCTTCCCAGAACATGCTCGTGCTTGGTATCATCGTTTGCTGCGGTCTGCTTCTGCACCTCTGCCAGTTCTGGGCCAAGATGCAGTTGCCCGAACTCATGGGTGACCATGTGATGCCTGGTTCTTACTATCTGCAGGCTACCTTCAGCCACATTTGGGTGCTGCCCATTTACCTCGTTTGGTTTGCAGCCCTGTGGTTCCACATCAGCCACGGTTTCTGGAGTGCTTTCCAGACCCTGGGCACCGCTAATGACAAGTGGATTCCCCGCTGGCAGTGCATCTCCAAGTGGTGGGCCACCATCGTGTTTATCCTGTTTGCTGTAGAGGCATGCTACTTCACTTGGTTCTTTGCCCTCTAATCGCTGAGTATTAACCCTTTTAAAATTTGTAACACAAATGGAAGAAACTAAGATCAACGCTCAGCCCATCGATTCCAAGATTCCCGAGGGACCCATCGCTGAGAAATGGACCAACTATAAGGCTCACCAGAAACTCGTCAACCCCGCCAACAAGCGTAAGCTCGACATCATCGTCGTGGGTACCGGTCTGGCTGGTGCTTCGGCAGCCGCCACGCTGGGCGAGATGGGCTTTAATGTATTGAACTTCTGCATTCAGGATTCACCCCGCCGCGCTCACTCGATTGCCGCTCAGGGTGGTATCAACGCAGCCAAGAACTATCAGAACGACGGTGACTCGGTTTACCGCCTGTTCTACGACACCGTCAAGGGTGGTGACTACCGCGCCCGCGAGGCCAACGTTTACCGCCTGGCCGAGGTGTCGAACAATATCATTGACCAGTGCGTGGCACAGGGCGTTCCCTTCGCCCGCGAGTATGGCGGCCTGCTGGCCAACCGCTCGTTTGGTGGCGCTCAGGTGAGCCGCACGTTCTACGCCAAGGGTCAGACCGGCCAGCAGCTGCTGCTCGGTGCCTACTCGAGCCTGAACCGCATGATCCATGCCGGCAAGGTGAAGAGTTACAACCGCTATGAGATGCACGACGTGGTCATCATCGACGGCCGTGCCCGCGGTATCATCGCCAAGAACCTGGTAACCGGTAAGCTCGAGCGCTTTGCCGCCCACGCTGTGGTTATCGCCACTGGTGGTTACGGTAACACCTACTTCCTGAGCACCAACGCTATGGGTTGCAACTGCTCGGCTGCGATGGCTTGCTACCGCCATGGTGCTTACTTTGCCAACCCGGCCTACGTGCAGATTCACCCCACCTGCATCCCCGTGCACGGTGACAAGCAGTCCAAGTTGACGCTGATGAGTGAGTCGCTGCGTAACGACGGCCGCATCTGGGTTCCCAAGAACATCGAGGACGCCAAGAAGTTGCAGGCAGGCCAGATCAAGGGTAGTGATATCCCCGAGGAGGAGCGTGACTACTATCTGGAGCGCCGCTATCCCGCCTTTGGTAACCTGGTTCCCCGCGACGTGGCCAGCCGCGCCGCCAAGGAGCGTTGCGACAAGGGCTATGGTGTGAACAACACCGGCAAGGCTGTGTTCCTCGACTTCAGCGAGGCCATCAACCGCCTGGGTATCGACGTGATCCGCCAGCGCTACGGCAACCTGTTTGACATGTATGAGGAAATCACCGACGTGAATCCTGGCGAACTCGCCAACGAGATCAACGGTGTGAAGTATTACAACCCCATGATGATTTATCCCGCCATCCACTACACGATGGGTGGCATCTGGGTTGACTACGAGCTGCAGACCAGCATCAAGGGTCTGTTCGCCATCGGTGAGTGCAACTTCAGTGACCACGGTGCAAACCGCCTGGGTGCTTCGGCGCTGATGCAGGGTCTGGCCGACGGTTACTTCGTGCTGCCTTACACCATCCAGAACTACCTGAGCGACCAGATTACCGTGCCCCACTTCTCGACCGACTCGCCCGAGTTTGACGCTGCCGAGAAGAAGGTTCAGGCCGATCTTGACAACCTGATGAGTATCCATGGCAAGCGCTCGGTTGACAGCATCCACAAGGAGCTGGGCAACGTGATGTGGGAATATGTGGGCATGGCCCGCACCAAGGAGAGCCTGGAGACCGCATTGAAGAAACTTAAGGAGCTGCGCAAGGAGTTCGAGACCAACCTGTTCATCCCCGGCACTCAAGAGGGCATGAACGTGGAGCTCGACAAGGCATTCCGCCTGCGTGACTTCATCACCATGGGCGAGCTGATTGCCTATGACGCACTGAACCGTCACGAGAGCTGCGGTGGCCACTTCCGCGAGGAACATCAGACCGAGGAAGGCGAGGCCAAGCGCGACGACGAGAACTTCTTCTATGTCGCTTGCTGGAAGTACAACGGCAACGACGAGACCGCTCCCACGCTCATCAAGGAGCCGCTCCACTACGAGGCCATCAAGGTCCAGACGCGTAACTATAAGTCATAATCAACCACCCTTTTAAAATTCATCGAATACAATGGAAACAAATATAAGTTTCAAACTTAAGGTTTGGCGTCAGGCCAACGCTCATGCTGAGGGCCGCTTTGAGACCTACGAGATGCGCGATATCCCCACCGACACCTCCTTCCTCGAGATGATGGACATCCTCAACGAGCAACTCATCGAGAAGGGCGAGGAGCCTGTGACCTTTGACCACGATTGCCGCGAGGGCATCTGCGGTATGTGTTCACTGTATGTGAACGGTCATCCCCACGGTCCCGCCACGGGGGCCACGACTTGCCAGCTCTACATGCGCCGCTTCAAGGATGGTGACACCATCACCGTTGAGCCCTGGCGCAGTGCTGCTTTCCCCGTGATCAAGGACTTGATGGTCAACCGCAACGCCTTTGACCAGATCCAGCAGGCTGGCGGCTATGTGAGCTTCCAGACCGGCGGTGCCCAGGATGCCAATGCCATCCCCATCAGCAAGGAGGCCGCCGACGAGGCTATGGACAGCGCTACCTGCATTGGCTGCGGTGCCTGTGTAGCCGCTTGCAAGAACGGTTCGGCCATGCTGTTCCTCAGCGCCAAGGTCAGCCAGTTCGCGCTGCTGCCCCAGGGCCGCGCCGAGGCCAAGCGCCGCGTCAAGGCCATGCTGGCCAAGATGGACGAGCTCGGATTTGGTAACTGTACCAACACCGGTGCCTGTGCCGCCGAGTGCCCCAAGAACATCAAGCTGAGCAACATCGCCCGCCTGAACCGCGAGTTCATCTGTGCCAAGTGCAGCGACTAAATCGCGATTAGAAACATCCTGAACATATCCTTGCCGCATGGTGTCTACTGGCACCATGCGGCAAGTTGTTTTGTCAAATAGCGAAAAAAACGACAGGAAAACATTGGATTTTTAAAATAAAGGTACTATTTTTGCGACAGATTAGTAGTATAATAAACATCCCATCGATTATGAAATACTATATTGCAGAAAATGGCCAGCAGGCTGGCCCATTTGAACCCAATGAATTGTTGCTGCATGGACTGACCGTGAACTCGCTCGTGTGGTGTGAGGGAATGCCCAACTGGACTTCGGCCAGCCAGGTGCCCGAGTTGATGGCGTTGCTCTCAGGGCAGACCTTCAATCCTGGAAACATTGATACCCAGTTGCCGCCAGTGCCGCCCATGGGAGACCAGACCCAGTTGCCGCAGGTGCCTCCCTTTGGCGGACAATCGACGACGCCGTCAGTGCCCTATGGCACACCCTATGGCCAGGGCGTGCCCAACCAGCCTTATGCCCAGCCGCAGTATGGCCCCAGTACCAGCCAGCCGGGTAATCGGGTGATGCCCAAGACGTGGCTCACCGAGTCGGTTCTGGTCACTGTGCTGTCGCTGGTGTGCTTGTGCAATTTTATCGGCTTGATACCTGGTATCGTCGCCATCTTCAAGGCCAACAGTGTCAAGTCCAAGTTTATGAGCGGTGACGTTGCTGGTGCCGACGCGGCCTCGGCTTCGGCCAAGAAATGGGTCATCATCACTGTTGTGGTGATGGTAGTGTGGTCGATCATCCAGGCTTATCAGTTAATCAGCAATCCTGGCCTGTTGCAGCAGATTCAGGAAGGTGCCGTAGGGTCGCTCTACGGCATGTGATGCTCCTGTAAAGCCGCGGGTAGATATAGCAAGGGACGGATGTTCGGTAATGAGCATCCGTCCCTTGTGAGTATGCCCGACATGGGCATGGTTCATTGTGAAAGATGAGCCTTAGGCCCATAATAATCGGCGGTTTCTCGTTTATAGTTCCTTGGGGAAGCGAGCGTTGGTGGTGATGTAGTCCACGCCGGCGGCTTTGACGCGTTCAAAGTCCTCGACACGATCCACGGTCCAGGTGTTCACCTTGAGGCCCGCGGCATGCATGCGGTCCACGGCCTGCTTGGTGACAATGGTGTGCACGACATCCAGGTCCATGTTTCGCTCAATGCACCAGTCCACCCACTCGTCGATGGTGCCGTCGCTGTCGCCAGCCAGCACCTGGACGGTGATGTCAGGGTAGTGACGGTGAATGAAGTCCACTACCCCGGGCATGAACGAGATGATGACAACGCAGTCGCTGCACTGCTTTTGGTCGATGAGGTTGATGAGTGCGGGAATGCCGTCAAACACGGGCTCGTCGGGAGCATGGGTGTTGCTGTGGATGCTGGTGCACACTTTCACCTCGACGACGGGCGTGACGTTGTACTCGTTGCAGATGTCGAGGAACTCGCCCAGGGTGCATGGCGTACCGGCATAGGTGACGCCGTGGCGTTTGCTGGTCAGCTGTGTTGTGAGGATGTCGAGCGTGGGCATGTCGGCAATCTTGGTCTCGGGGCCTCCCAGACGCTTGTAATTATCGTCGTGGCTGACGACAAAAGTGCCGTCACCAGTCACGCGTATGTCACATTCCAGACCCCAAGCGCCTGCGTTGGCACCATTGATAAATGCAGCGCGGGTGTTCTCGACCCCCCACTGCGAGCCGCGGTGTCCAACGATGAGCTGGGCATTTACACCCAGTGTGCTCACGATGATGAGGACAGCGGTGAAAATACTCTTGAGCAGTGTCATGATGTTAGTGTTTTTATTCTTGTTGTTAAGCAGGTCTTGGATTTCGTGAGCCTCGGCACTCGCGCCCAGACGTTGAGCCAGCGGCAGCAGCGAGCGCAGCAGTTGCTCGGCCGCAGCCCTGCGGTTGATGAGCCTCATGAGCGCTTTGGCCAGCCCGATGGACAGGAGCAGTTCGCGATGCCCCATCTTCTCGCCCAGTTTCTTTTGATAACGCAGGGCCTTGGTGTAATACTTGACGGCATTGCGGCTGTTGCCCATCTCGAGCATGATGTCGCCTTCCTTGCCCAGGGTGTCGACCAGGTTGGACATGGCATCGCGGGTAGCGTTGGCATCACCCGTGTTCAACTCGCTCATGTACAGTTCGCTGGCGCTCTGGTAATGAGCCAGGACATTCATCTGCTTGGTCTTGGACTTGATGACCTCGGTCGAGGCCTTGACCGAGGTGAGCAGCATGGCCGAGAAGCGGGTCTCGTTGCGCTTGACCAGGCGTTCCAGGATTTGCTGGGCCTTGGTCAGTTCCTTGGCAGCCCTGCTGTTGTCGCCCATGTCGTGATGGGCAAGTGACAAATTGTACAGCAAGGCGGCGACGATGGCATGGAAATCCTCGTTCTTTTTACCCTGGTGCCCCGAGAGCACGAGCAAGGCATTCTCGGCAGCACCCAGCGAGAGCGACGCATTGCCGCCATCGATGAGCAACGTCATGCGTGCGAGCCATAGCCAAGCGGCATATAGCTCGGGCAATTGCTGCATGCGTTCGTCATCATAGATGAACTCCTCGATTACCTGCTCGGCCTCCAGATCCCGCTTGTTGGAGATCAGGAACTCGATGTAGCACATCTGCATCTCGGTGACAAGGTCCTCGTCAAGACCTTTGCATGGGGGCATGGTGCCCGTCACGTCCATCTGGGCGCGGGCAATGCTCATGTCGTTCTTGAAGTGCGGCAGCGCTACGGTGATAGGCATGGAGTCCATTTCTGTGGTTGACGGTATTCAGTTGTTAGTGAAGTGGCTGATATTGAAACGGGTGATGTTTGTTATAGCTCGCCGGCATATCGGGCAGCCAGTGCCTGATCCAGACAGTTGTCGGGGTTGGCACAGCACGAAGCAATGGCCTGGGCTCCGGTGACGATGTCGACCCATGTGGGTGTGGGCAGCTGGTGCACAGTGGCGCGTGTGACATGATTCTTCAACAGGCCGTGGATGACACCTGCCGTGAAGCCAGCCTGCCAGCCAAGCATGTGCCTCGAGGGCACGCCGATGGCGGGGTGGGGCATAGTCTTGCCGCCCTTGCCAAAACGTGACACCGACAGGTCGGGATGAATGTGCAGATAGTTGTCGCAATAGAACTCCACATGGTTGCTGAATGCCTGCTGGGCAGTCTCGCCGGGGTACACATCGCGCAGGTCTCGCTCGTGGGCAATGACCAGATCGCTCACCTCCAGGTTCTCGAGGATGGCGGGCATGACGTGGGCAATGTGGAAGTTGATGCCATGTTGGAAACCAGGCAGATAGATGATGATGGCCTTGCGCTCTACCGCATAGTTAACCAGCTCGAACAGGGCTGCCCGCTGCGGCTCGGTAATGGCATACAAGGAGCCAAACAGCAAGATGTCGTCCTCGTCGATGCGCGGCCACACCACGTCAAACCTCTGCTTGGGATACACGCCATAGTTGACCAGCGTCTCCTTGCCATTGCTGTCGCCAAAGATGGCCGACATGGGTGTTGACCCATCGGTATAGCGGTCGATGGAGTCCACATTCACATGATGACTGGTAAGGTAACTGATGATGATGTCACCCACACGGTCGTTGCAGCACTCGCTCACCATGGCCACGGGCAGGCCCATGGTGCCCAGGATGGCGGCAGCATTGGCGATACGCCCCCCGACAAAGGAGCGCGTGGGCTGGTTGCCGCTATAGACGGTGTCGAGCACAGATTCACCGATGGCTATTATTTTTCTCATTGTATCTATCTGTTTCTCGGGATTTGTCAGATGTCTGGATTAATACTTGGTCCCCTTGGCTACGCTGCCCAGGTAGCCGCCGTGGTGGCGCAGGGCATAGTCCTGCCTGGTGAAGCCAGTGGCCCGCATGGTGTTGACTACCAGCACGTCGCCAATAACGGTCATCACCGTTGTCGAGGTGGTGGGGGTCAGTCCCAATGGACAAACCTCCTGGGTCTTGCCTGTCCACAGGCAGATGTCGGCCAGGTGGGCCAGCTCACTGTCCTTGTTGCCTGTGATGACGACAATCTTGAGCTGGGGATACAGATTGTGTGCGAGTGAGACTAGGGCGCAGATCTCGTTGGTGCGTCCTGAGTTGGAGAGCAGCAGCAACACGTCGTGGGGTTGTACCACGCCCAGGTCGCCATGTTGGGCCTCGCTGGGGTGGAGAAAGATGGCGGGAATGCCCGTCGAGGAGAATGTGGTGGCGATGTTGTCGGCGATTTGGCCACACTTGCCCATGCCCGAGGTGACAAGTTTGCCACCCTCGTGCTTGACTTGTTCCACAATAAGGTTGACCGCCTCCTCATAGGCATCGGTGACAGGTATATTCAGGACGGCCTTACTTTCGGCCTCCAGTATCTCTTTCATTGATTGTTTTACGTCCATAATTGGTATTTGATGGTTTGAACGTACAAAGGTAGTACAAAGTTTCCAGTTTTCAGTTTCCAGTTTTCAGTTTTTAGAACAAGATGATGAAATGTGCCTTTTCTTGTGTGATTTGGTTAATTGATGTGAAATGATTATCTTTGCATTGCCAATATGGCAGATCAGTCATTCTTGGGTTCTATTTAACTACCTGACAAACAACAAATACGGCATCAAGAACGATACTTGCTTGAATTTAATATTAGTGCGATATATATGTATTATTAACTATTTAATCTCTACTCAAACATGAAGAAGATTACTATGCTTTTAGCTGCTATGGCAGTTGTGGTCACGGCCTTTGCCACCGAGCCGATTACCGAGCAACCAGCTGGCACGTTTAAGAACTACAACCGTGAGGGACAATGTGTCATCTGGGACTACGAGAATGGTTTCTATGTAGCCTATCAAGAGGGTAAGGTTGGCATCGTGTTTGCCGAGGACGGCCAGACCGTTTACATGAAGAATCCCTTGATGGCTATGTCCTATGACACATGGGTGAAGGGTACCCTGAGCGACGATGGCACGACTATCACGATTCCTATGGGACAGGTGATTTATCACAGCCCTTACTATGATGCCGACGTGATTCTGTCATGGGGCAGCACCAGCGAGGCCACCATCAACTGGGACACCTATGAGCTCGAGGTGAACTATACTCCCGACGAGACTGTCGAGGCTGCTGTCTTCACCATCGATGGCGAGACGATTCGTCTTGAGGGCACACAGGGTGCCGAAGTGCTCACTGCCGAAGACCTGGCCGAATTTGCCGCCACCGGTTTGAGCGCCATCTGGGCCGACAACCTTGCATGGGTGCAGACCATCGAGTGGGGCACCAAGCTCACCGAGATTCCCGCAGCCCAACCCGCAGTTCCTGCCAACCCTGAGGTGATCGAGTGGCGCGACATGGGCAATGAGAACGGCTATAACCGCCTGCAATTCAATATCAATCCCGTTGATGTTGAGGGCAACCCCCTGGACATCGAGCAGGGCCAGTTGAGCTATAGCGTGTTTACCGACTATGATGAGTTGTTCACCTTCACCAGCGACAAGTATGGCTATGATTTCAACTACCAGGATGTGACCGAGGTGCCTTATGGTCAGTATAGCTACAACTTCTCGCCCGAGAGCATCTACTTCTACAGGACCAATGCCGAGGGCTATGACCGCTTCTTTGAGTGGCGCATTGGTATGCAGGTTTATTACACGGTGAATGGCGTGCGCAATGAATCTGAGATTGTTTATCTTGAGGTGTTCCCCGAGCCCGAGCCCACGGGTGTGAACGAGCTTAACGGTGACAAGACGGTTGCCAGCGTTCGTTACTTCAACATGGCTGGTCAGGAAATCGCCCAGCCCAATGGTGTGGCTGTCCAGGTAACCACCTACAGCGACGGTACCACAAGCACCGCTAAGGTGATGAAGTGATTCACGGTACCTGAAAAGTTAGAGTAATAATAAAAGTCAGGCAACTGTCCATCATTGAGCGGTTGCCTGACTTTTATTGAGATTAAGTGAAAAAAAGGGGGGTTATTCCGTTAAGTCGTGTCCCTCAAATGCCGTGAACGCGTCGCGCCACACTTGGGGGATGGGTGAAGGCTGATGCGTGTCTGGATGAAGGTTGACCATGATGGTGGCGCAGGTGCATTTCACCTCATGGGTGTCGCGGTTGACAAGATGCTGCAACAGTGTCAGGCTCTTGTTGCCCAGATGTGAACACTGGGTTCTCACCTCGATGGGTTCATCGAAGTGGGTTTGTGCCAGGAAGCTGCAGTTGACGTTGGCAATGATGATGGCGGGTTGGCACCAGTCAATGTCGGTCTGAACCTTCAGTCCGGCAAAGTATTGCGTCTTGCCCAGGTCGAAAAACTCGAAATAAGCCGAGTTGTTGACATGGCCCAGGGCGTCGATGTCGTTGAAACGCAGCTGGATGGGCGTGGCGCAGTGAAATGGGTATTGGGCTTCGATAGCGTGGTTCATTTTTCTTAATTCTTTATTTGATGGTTTAGGTTTGATTACTTGAAAACGATTTCTCTTATTATTTCGCGGCCCAGGGCTTCGTTGATGCGCTGGATGATGCTCTCGCGGTTGTACATCAGCTCATTGGCCAGCGATGCCGACGACATGTGCACGGTCATCACGCCATCCTTGACATAGCGCCTGATGGTGTAGCGGTTGATACCGTCGCCCACGATTTGCGGCCACAGGGCACTGGCGCGGTGCTCGTCGAGGGCAACATCCAGGTTTTCCTTCTTGAGCACGTCGTTGATGATTTCTCCTATGTTGCGGGCTTCGGTGCGTTTCATATGGGTGTTCCTTTTTTTTGTCTAGATGGTGATGTTGCCGTCCTCGACATGCATCAGGCAGTGGCCACCGCCGTGGCGGGCGACGATTTCGTCAAGGTGGGTGCGGTTGGTGTCGGTGATGAAAATCTGGCCGAAGCGGTTGCTGGACACGACATCGACGATGCGCTCGACACGGCTCGCGTCGAGCTTGTCAAAGATGTCATCCAGCAGCAGGATGGGAACGGCGGCATTGTTGGCCTTGAGAAAATCAAACTGGGCAAAGCGCAGGGCGATGGTGTAGGTTTTGCACTGCCCCTGGCTGCCGGTTCGCCGCATGGGGTATCCGTCGAGCATGAGCTCGATGTCGTCGCGGTGGATGCCACGGGTGGTGTAGCCCAGTATCATGTCGCGCTCGCGGGTTGCGGCCAGGTGATCGGCCATCGAGCCGTCGTTGAGGTGGCTCTGGTAGTGCAGGCTGACGGTCTCGCCGTCGCCAGCCACGGCACTGTAGTAGTGCATGAAGATGGGCATGAACTGCTCGACCCACAGGCTGCGCACCTGGTGTATCAGGGTGGCGTGCACAGCCATTGCCTGTTCGACCGTCTCATAGAGCAACGGGTCGCGCATCTCCCGCTTGATCATGGCATTGCGTTGCTCAACGGCCTTGTTGTAACGGATAAGGGCATCAAGGTATTCGCTGTTATTCTGCGAGATGATGAGGTCCATGAAACGCCGCCTCTCCTCGCCACTGCCCCTTACCAGGTCCCAATCCATGGGCGACACCATGACAACGGGCAGTAGCCCGATGTGCTGGCTCAGACGCTGGTACTCCTTGCCGTCGCGGCGCACGACCTTGCGCTTGCCACGCTGCAGGGCAATGCTGATTTCCACTGGTGCCTCGCAGCGGGTGTAACTGCCCTGGAGCATCATGTAAGGCTCGCCGTGCTTGATAACCGAACTGTTGTCGGCCGTTGAGACATAGGAGCGGCACATGCTCAAGTAGTAGATTGCGTCAAGCACGTTGGTCTTGCCTTGCCCGTTGTTGCCAATGAGGCAGTTGAGCTTGGGCGAGCACTCCATGCGAGCCTCGGCAATGTTCTTGTAGTTGAGTATGGTGGCAGTGTTAAGTATCATAGATGTGCAAAGGTACTCAGTTTTCTCGGATTAATGATGTTCGATAGGGAATAAAATGTTACCTTTGTCTCATGATGGAATTGGAGAAATTGAATTTTGTGGAGCCGGTTGAGGGCATTGAGGCTTTCTCGACAACTCGCGGCCAGGTTGACGGGCGCAACCCCTATTCGAGTGTGAACTTGTGCGACTATGTGGGCGATGATGCCCTGCGTGTGCTGGATGCGCGGCTCACGCTGGCCATGCAACTGGGCGTTGACTTGGACGACCTGGTGATGCCGCGGCAGACCCACTCGTGCCGTGTTGCCGTCATCGATGAGCGTTTCCGCACGCTGGATATCGATAAGCAAGAGGCGGCTCATGAGGGCGTTGACGCATTGGTGACCAAGCTGCAGGGCCTTGTCATTGGTGTGAATACAGCCGATTGTGTGCCCATTGTGCTGGCCGACGTCCGGGCCGGTGTTATTGCTGTGGCCCATGCTGGCTGGCGTGGCACCGTGGGGCGCATTGGTGAGGCTGTCTTGAAGGAAATGGTCCGCCAGGGTGCGAGTCCCGGTCGCATCCAGGCATCGATGGGACCTAGCATCTGCCAGGAGTGTTTTGAGGTGGGTGACGAGGTGGTCGAAGCCTTTGATAAGGCCTGTTTCGACCTGGGCGCCATCGTCAAGCGCAACGCTGTCACAGGCAAGGCTCACATCGACTTGCGCGCCGCCAATCGTGCCGTCCTGGCTGCTGCCGGCGTGCCAGTAGTAAACATCGCCATGTCGCAGCATTGCTCGCGTTGCGACCACGACCGCTTTTTCTCGGCCCGCCGTCTGGGCATCGACAGCGGCCGCACTTTTACCGCAATCTACAAACAACAATAAAAAATGGGACAAAAGAACTGTCCCTTTGTCCCATTTTGTGATTTTGTCAATGTTTACAGGGTGGCGTCGCTCTCCTGGAAGGTAGTGGCACGGCGCACGTCGCCGGTCTGGAAACCGAGTTTGAACCACTTCATGCGCTGTTCGCTGGTACCGTGGGTGAAACTCTCGGGCACGGCGTAGCCCTGAGCGCGCTTCTGCAAGTAGTCGTCGCCGATAACCTGTGCGCACTTGATGGCCTCCATCAGGTCCTTGTCGTTGATGCTGCCAAACATCTTGCTCTCGTAGTGAGCCCACACGCCAGCATAGAAGTCGGCCATCAGCTCCAGACGCACACTGTACTTGTTGGCGTTGGCCTGGCTGGTGGCTTGCATGCGCTGGTGGGCCTTCTGCAAGGTGCCGGTCAGGTACTCGATGTGGTGTCCCACCTCGTGGGCGATAACGTAGGCGTAGGCCAGGTCACCGCTGGCACCCAGTTGCTGCTGCATCGTCTGGAAGAAAGACAGGTCGATATACAGCTTCTGGTCGCCAGAGCAGTAGAACGGTCCCATGGCCTGGCTTCCCTGGCCGCAAGCGGTGCTGGTGCTGCCAGTGTAGAGCACGAGCGTGGGCGGGTCATATTCACCAAGTCCGTTTTCACGGAAGATCTGCGACCAGACATCCTCGGTACTGGCCTCGATGACGCGTGCAAACTGCGCCAGTTGCTGTTCTTCTTCGGTAAATTCGGTCTGCGTGGTAGCCTCGTTTTGAACACCCATGCTCAGCACGTCACCGATGTTGCCGCCCATCAGCAGGGTGATCAATCCGGCGATAATCAGTCCGCCGATGCCTCCCAGTCCAACCTTGGTACCGGTGCCCATACCGCGGCGATCTTCTACATTTTCGCTTTCGCGTCTTCCTTCTAGTCTCATAATGATAAGCTATTTTTAAGTTGTTAATATTCTCTGTAAAGTGTGCAAATTTAATGTTTTTTTTGATAACCTATCAATTTCTTGTGTTTTTTTCTTCCTTTTGCTATTGATTTGCAATCGATTTCAGCGCTGAACAGCAGAAACTGTGCCCAATTGCAGCGATAATTGAGGGTAAAATTGTACCTTTGTGCTCATCACCAAGCTAGTACTAACCGATATGAGGAAGAAAAAGAATCTTGCAATCATCAATGACGATCCGTGGCTGGAGCCCTATAGCGATGCTATCAACGGACGTCACCAGGACGCTGTGAACAAGATAGCCGAACTCACTGGAGGTACGGGCAACCTTGTTGAGTTTGCCAACGCCTACAACTATTATGGCTTGCATCGCACCAGCGAGGGCGGGTGGGTGTTCCGTGAATGGGCACCCAATGCGACCGAGATATACCTCATCGGGCAGTTCAACGATTGGCGGGAATGTACACCCTACCGGCTCAAGAGGCTTGATGGCGGCAATTGGGAAATCGTTCTGCCCGAGCGTGCCATGCATCATGGCGACCTGTACAAGCTGCGCATCCACTGGCAGGGTGGGGAAGGCGAGCGCATACCGGCCTATGCCACCCGTGTGGTTCAAGACGAGAAAACGTATATCTTCTCGGCCCAGGTGTGGGCGCCCGAGCATCGCTATGAGTTCCAGGTCAAGGACTTTGTGCCCAACACACGGCCGCTGCTCATCTATGAGTGCCACATCGGCATGGCGCAGAACCGCGAGGGGGTGGGAACCTATGAGGAATTCCGGGTCAATGTGCTGCCGCGCATCATTGCCGACGGCTACAACGCCATCCAGATCATGGCCATCCAGGAGCACCCCTACTATGGCTCCTTCGGTTACCATGTGTCGAGTTTCTATGCTGCATCTTCACGTTTTGGCACCCCCGAGGAGTTGAAGCGTCTCATCGATGATGCCCATGCCCACGGCATAGCCGTTATCATGGATATCGTTCACTCTCATGCGGTGAAAAACGAGGTCGAGGGCCTGGGTTGCTTTGACGGCACGGGCGACCTCTACTTCTATGGCGACGACAAGCGCGAGCATCCCGCCTGGGACTCGTTGTGCTTTGACTACGGCAAGAATGCGGTGCTCAACTTCCTGCTTTCCAACTGCAAGTATTGGTTGGAGGAATACAAGTTTGACGGTTTCCGCTTTGATGGTGTGACTTCGATGCTCTACTACAGCCACGGTCTGGGACAGGCCTTCGGCAGTTATGACGACTACTATAACGGCAGCGAGGACACTAACGCCATTACCTACCTGACCCTGGCCAATGTGCTGATCCACGACATCAACCCGCATGCCATCACCATTGCCGAGGAGATGAGTGGCATGCCCGGCCTGGCCCGCACGTTCAAGGACGGTGGCATCGGCTTTGATTACCGCATGGCGATGGGTATCCCCGACTACTGGATCAAGACCATCAAGGAGCGCAAGGACGAAGACTGGAAGCCCACATCAATCTTCTGGGAGCTGACCAACAGGCGCGAGGACGAGAAAACTGTTTCCTATGCCGAGAGCCACGACCAGGCCCTCGTGGGTGACAAGACCATCATCTTCCGCCTCATCGACAAGGAAATGTATTGGCACATGATGACCGATGACCATGACGGCACCGTGGACCGCGGCATGGCGCTGCACAAGATGATACGCCTGGTGACCGCCTCGCTCATCAATGGTGCTTACCTCAACTTCATGGGCAACGAGTGGGGGCATCCCGAGTGGATCGATTTCCCGCGCGAGGGCAATGGCTGGAGTTACAAGTATGCCCGCCGCCAGTGGGACCTTGTGGACCGTAAGGACCTCAAGTACCAGTTCCTGAACAACTGGGACAACGACATGATACACCTCATCGGCGGCACCAAGAATTTCCAGAAACTGCCGGTGCGCAAGCTATGGGACAAGGACGACGACCAAGTGCTGGCCTACATGAGGGGCAGTCTTGTGTTTATCTTCAACTTCAGCCCCACCGAGTCTCATGTGGATTATCCCATCCTGGCACCCGAGGGCGAGTACGAGGGTGTGTTTGACAGTGATGACGCCCGCTATGGCGGCTATGGTAACATCGACAGCAAGGTCAAGCACCTCACCCAGCACGACGACCTGTATGCCGACGCTCATCTGGGATGGCTCAAGCTCTATATGCCAACCCGCAGTGCCCAGGTGCTGCGCCTGAAAGCGGTCGCCAAACCCCGCAAAAAGGTCTCTTCCAAGGTCAAATAAGCAATTCCTGTCAAAGGACATCAACGACAACGGGGCTGTGTCATAATTCGCCTCAAGGTTTTAAATCGGCCTGACGGCCAAGAAATTAAGCCCTAACTTTGCAGCGATGAAAGTTTATTCGTCAAACTTTCATCGCTGCACG
>CAMJZI010000002.1 GCA_946410185.1 uncultured Porphyromonadaceae bacterium | reverse complement strand
TTTGTTGCTCAGGTACTTATAAAGAATGTTAAACTAAAGTGCTGCGGAATTTAGGCAGAACAGGTTAGTTGATAGAAATTTACCGAAAAAAACTGGCAGTTTGTAGAAAAGATTTGGCCAGTTCTTTTCGATACTATTACTTTGTACTATCAAAACATCAAAGATTTCTTAAATCTACAATACCATGGCATTTGGGTTTAGTTAAAAGTTTTTTAGGCTTCAGAACACAAAGCGAAACGAGATGAGAACCTCGTCTCGCTTTTTTACCTTTAATATTCCTGAATTATCCCAACATGCCAGCCACACGACGCGTGGCGTTGACCAGGGTTTCCACCTCCTGTAGTGTGTTATAGACGGCAAACGATGCCCTGACCATGCCCGTCACACCATAGCGAGCCATTAACGGCTGAGCGCAATGGTGGCCCGTACGCACGGCTATACCCAACTTATCAAGCAGCAGACCCATGTCATAACTATTGATGTCACCCACCAGAAAGGACACCACACCGCTCTTGCCAGGAGCTGTACCGAACAGGCGCATGCCGTCGATAGTCTTGAGTCCATCGACAGCCGCCGTGAGCAGTTCATGCTCATGGGCTGCG
This sequence comes from uncultured Porphyromonadaceae bacterium, assembly GCA_946410185.1. GTDB lineage: Bacteria > Bacteroidota > Bacteroidia > Bacteroidales > Muribaculaceae > Sodaliphilus. The sequence continues at coordinate 68,839 of CAMJZI010000002.1, read as the reverse complement.
ATATTCTCCAACCCTAGAGTGCTCACATAGTCAATCGCCGCGCCAAAAGCTGCGATATCGACAAAGTCGGGTGTTCCTGCTTCGAACTTGAAGGGCAGGTCGGCAAATGTGGTGCGCTCAAACGACACATGGCCAATCATCTCCCCCCCACCCTGATAAGGCGGCATCTTCTCCAGCCAGTAGCGCTTACCATAGAGGACGCCGACACCGGCAGGGCCATACATCTTGTGACTCGAGAAGGCATAGAAGTCGCAATCCATATCCCTGACATCAACGGTCACGTGGGGCGCAGCCTGGGCACCATCGATGAGCACAGGCACACCGTGGCGGTGGGCAATGGCGATCATCTCCTTGACGGGGTTGACCGTTCCCAGCACATTAGACACATGAGCCAGAGCCACAAAGCGGGTATTGTCGCTGAAGAGGTCCTCATAGGCCACCATGTCCACCTGACCGCTATCGTCGATGGGCACGACGCGCAGGGTCACACGCTTGCGCTGGCCGATGAGTTGCCAAGGCACGATGTTGCTGTGGTGCTCCATCATGGTGACAATGATCTCGTCGCCATTCTCGAGCATCTGCCCGAATGACGAAGCCACCAGATTAATGCCCTCGGTAGTACCACGGGTAAAAATCACCTCCTGCACACTGCCCGCATTGATGAAGGCACGGACCTTCTCTCGGGTGAGTTCCACCAGGTCGGTTGCTTCCTGTGAGAGCGTGTGCACACCGCGGTGCACATTGGCCTTGTAGTGATAGTACATCTGCTCGATAGCTTCTACCACGGGACGTGGCGTCTGGGATGTCGCTGCATTGTCCAGATAGATGAGCGGCCGTCCTTCAATCTGCCGTTGCAGGATGGGATAATCCTCGCGTATCTTGGTGATGTCCATTTTTGGGTTTTTAGTTTTTAGTTTCTAGAGAATTTAGAATATCTAGAATATCTAGAAGGTCTAGAGCCGTTAACTCCTAATTCTTAACTCTTCTTGCAGGTTGCCATGCAACCGGCGCAGTTGCTCAACGTGCCGGCAAAACGTTTCTCTACCAGATAGTGCAGTCGGTCCTTGAGGGCATCAAGGCGCACTCCGTCGATGACATCGGCAACAAAGGCCTGCATCAGCAGGCGACGAGCCTCGTCAATACCGATTCCGCGGGTACGCATATAGAACAAGGCGTCCTCGTCGAGCTGACCTACTGCCGAGCCGTGTGAGCACATCACGTCATCGGTGTAAATCTCGAGCTGGGGCTTGGTGTACATCTTGGCCGTGGGAGCACCGCACAGGTTGCGGTTTCCCTGATAGGCCTCGACACGCGGGCAATTGGGCTTCACCAGAATCTTACCGGAAAAGGCACCCACAGCCTTTTCATTGAGGACATACTTGAACATCTCGTTGCTGTTGCAACGAGGCGCATTGTGACTGATGAAGGTGTGGCTGTCGACATGCTGCTCTCCGCTGGCAATGGTCATGCCCAGCAGATGCGTCTCGGCATGCTCGCCGTTGACTTCGATGTGATAGTTGTTGCGGGTGTATCCATTGGTGAGCGTGATGCCATCGATGAGCACATTACTACCCTCATGCTGATCGACATAGATCGACGACACGCGACGTGTGAGCGGCGTGCTCTCTTCCATGTCATAGAAATCGATAGTGCTACCCTGCATGGCGACAATCTCAATCACCTGGTTGTTCAGGTAACGGAAGTCGGGACTTTGCGTGTGGTCACAGGCCAGTAGCTTGATCGAAGCGTTCTTGCCCACGACAATGAGCAGGCGCCGCTGCACCATCATGTCGAGCGCGGCATTAAAGATGTTGACCAACTGAATGGGACGCTCGGCAACCACTCCATCGGGCACATAGATGAACAATCCGTCCTGAACCAGCAGGGTGTTGAGAGCCACTGTGGGGTCACTCATGCAGGCCAACTGACCGTAATAGGCGGTCATCATTTCGGGATAGTCCACAGCAGCCATGCTGAAAGGCTCAACGACCACCTGTCCGATGTTGCGCTCGGCTGCGGCGCTGCTGTGAAAGGCATCGTTGCTGCTGTAATACAGGCAGGTGCTCATGTTGGGCACATCGCAATGGAAAGTCTGGGCGGGATCGGCCTCAAAGGGCAGCCTGTTGATATTCACGCCATAGTCATGACCGAACACGGCCTCGAGGTCTGTCGCCTCATAGTCCTCACTGCCCTTGCGCGGCAACGTGGCATTGTCTAGATGCTCGCGGGCAACGCGGCGCAGGTTGTTCAACAGTGCGGGAGCCTGAAGCTCGATGAGATCGCGGCTCTCGTCATACAGGTCGATATATTGCTTGAGTGCGTTCATCGGGTCACCTTATTGTTGTGAATCAACCTGTTCCTTAATCCAGTCATAGCCCTTCTCTTCGAGTTCCAGAGCCAACTCGGGACCAGCGCTCATAACGATGCGGCCCTTGTACAGCACGTGCACAAAATCGGGCTTGATGTAGTCAAGCAGGCGCTGATAGTGGGTGATGACAATGGTTGCATTGTCCTTGCTCTTGAGCGTGTTCACACCGCTGGCCACGATGCGCAGTGCATCGATGTCAAGTCCGCTGTCGGTCTCATCAAGGATGCTCAACTTGGGCTCGAGCATCGCCATCTGGAAAATCTCGTTACGCTTCTTCTCGCCACCCGAGAAGCCCTCATTAACAGCACGCGATGCGAGCTTGTTATCGAGCTGCACGATGCTGCGCTTCTCACGCATGATCTTCAAGAAATCGGCGGCGCTGAGGGGTTCCTGTCCGAAATACTTGCGCTTCTCGTTAAGCGCGGTGCGCATGAAGTTGACCATCGACACACCCGGGATCTCAACAGGATACTGGAAACTCAAGAACAGGCCCTCGTGGGCACGGTCCTCGGGAGAGAGTGCCAGCAGATCCTTGCCGTAGAACTCCACGCTGCCACCGGTCACGGTGTAAGCGGGATTACCCGTGAGCACGGCGCTCAAGGTACTCTTGCCCGACCCATTGGGGCCCATGATGGCGTGAACCTCACCTGGCTTAACGGTCAAGTTGATGCCCTTCAATATCTGCTTGTCCTCGATAGAGGCCTGTAAATCCTTAATTACTAACATGATATTATCGTTTATTTTTTCTTTCTTGTTGATTCCTAGATATTCTAGATGCTCTAGATTTACTAGAGATGTTGATGATTACCCGACGGCGCCCTCGAGCGAGACGCTGAGGAGTTTCTGGGCCTCGACGGCAAATTCCATGGGCAACTTGGCCATCACCTCCTTGGCGTAGCCGTTGACGATGAGTCCCACGGCGTCCTCGGTAGAGATGCCGCGCTGGTTGCAGTAGAAAATCTGGTCCTCGTTAATTTTGCTAGTCGTGGCCTCGTGCTCTACCACCGACGTGTCGTTGCCCACCTCGATGACGGGGAAGGTGTGTGCACCGCTGGTGTCGCTGAGCAGCAGACTGTCGCACTGGGTAAAATTGCGGCAACCTGTCGCCTTGGGGGCGATCTTGACCATACCACGGTAGCTGTTCTGGCTGTGTCCGGCGCTGATGCCCTTGCTCACGATGGTGCTCGTGCTGTGCTTGCCCAGATGTATCATCTTGGTGCCCGTGTCGGCTTCCTGCCAGTTGTTGGTCAATGCCACGCTGTAGAACTCGCCCACCGAGTGGTCACCCTTGAGCACGCAGCTCGGGTACTTCCACGTGATGGCGCTGCCGGTCTCGACCTGGGTCCACGACAACTTGCTATGGTCGCCACGGCACAGTCCGCGCTTGGTCACCAGGTTATAGATGCCACCCTTGCCGTCCTTGTCGCCAGGGTACCAGTTCTGCACGGTGCTGTATTTGACCTCGGCACGGTCCTCAACGATGATCTCGACGATAGCGGCGTGGAGCTGATTCTCGTCGCGCATGGGAGCGGTGCAGCCCTCCAGATAGGAGACATAGGCATCATCGTCGGCCACGATGAGTGTACGCTCGAACTGACCCGTCTGCGCCGCATTGATACGGAAGTAAGTGGACAGTTCCATCGGGCAACGCACGCCCTTGGGAATGTACACAAACGAGCCGTCGCTGAACACTGCCGAGTTCAAAGCGGCATAGAAATTGTCGGTATAGGGCACCACCTTGCCCAGATATTTGCGCACCAGGTCGGGGTAGTCCTTCACGGCCTCGCTGATGGAGCAGAAGATGACGCCCAACTCGGCAAGGCGCTCGCGATAGGTCGTCTTGACGCTCACGCTGTCCATCACAGCGTCGACAGCCATACCACTCAGACGCATCTGTTCCTCCAGGGGAATGCCCAGTTTGTCGAAGGTCTTCTTCAACTCGGGGTCAATCTCCTTGGGGCCCTCGCCTGGCTTCTTTTGCCGCGGTGCAGCATAATAGCTGATGTCCTGAAAGTCAATCTCGGGCACATGCACATGGCCCCACTGCGGAGCCTTCAGTGTCAGCCAGTGGCGATAAGCCTTCAGGCGGAATTCAAGCAACCACTCAGGCTCGCCCTTGAGCGCCGATATGCGTCTCACCACATCCTCGTCAAGGCCCTTGGGGATGACTTCGGTCTCGATATCGGTCACAAAGCCATACTTGTACTCGGCCTGAGCCGCTTCCTCTATGATTTGATTCCCTTTTTCAGGTTTTTCGGTCTCTTTCATCGGTCAAAAAAATTACCTCTTGCTAAAAGCGGTGCAAAAGTACTACAATTCGAGCGGAAAGCCAAACAAAAACACATTTAGTTTTGGCATTCCCGAGTTTACAGTACGAGAGATGGGACTTTACTTGCCGACGAGGTATTTGTGGAAAGGCAGACGGCGGAGCAGCAGGACGACCAGAAAGCACGCCACAAAGGCCAACAGGCCGCACGCCAGGCTGTCCGCCACCCAATGGGTCCGGCCCAGCCATGAGGCGGTCAAGGGCCAAATGATCTGCCGCAGAACGATCATCTGTGACAGATAGATGCCGAAGGTGCACAGACTGAGCAACGGCCACCAGGTGGCTGTGCCCGGATGCCCCTTGCGGTCGTAATGCTTGGGAGCAAAACGCTGCACGAGGGCAAACAGCAGAGTGGCCATAGCGATGTTGTTCACACTAATGTCGTTGGTGATGGTGTCGATGTGCTGCTGCCAGGTGATGTTAAAATGGCCCTGAACCAAGAACTCAAACAGCGGCATCACAACAATGCCAAAGGCCAGCAGCAAGGCCCATCGCCATCCGTTCTTACGGTCAAAAACGGGGAGCCCATAGTGGTGCATATAGTATCCCAACAGCACATAGCCGTAATAGTTGGCAAACGCACCGAACATATTGTGGCTGTACTGCAACGCCTCGATAAAGACGCCATGCTGATAAGGGATGAATGAAGATAGCACCCACAGCACCAGCAATGTCTCGACACCACGTCTGCCGATGGCCTCGATGCATCGGCTCAATAGCGGCATGGTCACATAGACGACCAGCAGCACATATACATACCACAAAATACCCTCGACGGGATGAAAGAGAACCGAGGTGAGCAAGCGCGGAGTGAAGTTGTGCAGCAAGAAAGCATGCTCCAGCAGATAAATGACTGTCCACACCACGAGCGGCAACAAAACCACCCCGAGGCGACGCCTCAAGAATTGCTTGCCCGAGATCTTGACGGGCAGGAGCAATGCTCCCGTGATCATGAAGAACAGGTTACAGTTCACCGCAATGAGCACGGTATAGACCGCTCCAGCAATCGACGGAGTGTTATAATAGGTGTCATACTGCCTGATGGGTGTGTGAATGAGGATGACCAGCAGGCAGGCGATGACGCGCAGGATGTCCAGATAGGGCACGCGCCGTTGCAGTTGGGCCTGGGTCATCATGGCTCGTCAGGTTTAGTTTCGATGAGTGCAACGGCATAGGCGGCAATACCCTCGCCTCGCCCTGTATATCCCAACTTCTCGGTGGTAGTGGCCTTGATGGAGACCTGACCCGGCTCACAATCCATGCAAGCGGCCAGTTCCTGCTGCATGGCGGGAATGTGGGGATTGAGTTTGGGCTGCTCGGCACAGATGGTGATGTCGCAGTTGCCCAAACGATAGCCCTGCTCGTCGAGCAAGCGCATCACGTGGCGCAGCAACAAGCGGCTGTCTATGCCCTTGTAGCGAGGATCCGTGTCAGGAAAATGGTAGCCTATGTCGCGCAACGCCGCCGCACCCAGCAGAGCATCGCACAAGGCGTGGATGGCAACGTCGGCATCGCTGTGGCCCAGCAAGCCGCGCTCCCAAGGGATATTCACGCCGCCCAGCCAAAGGGGTCTCCCCTCGACCAGGCGATGTACATCAAATCCCATTCCCACACGTGCCATTTCCTTCTTATCAACCTATAACTACTATAGTTTCAATATCAAAATCAGTTACGACCGAAGAGATCCTTGATGCCATCCAGGTCGAATGACAGGGTGAAACGCAGTGTCTGGTCGAGCGGGCTGTTCTGGGCTGTGGCAATCATGTAGCTGGCATCAATCTTGATGACGTTGAGCGAGAAACCGGCACCCATGCCGAAGTACTGTCGATTACCGGCATACTTGCTCTCGTAGTAGTAACCGCCACGCAGGAAGAACTGCTGGTTGTAGGCATACTCGGCACCCACCGAATAGGTGATGCGTTTAGCAAAATTGTCCTTAAAGCTATCGAACATACCCGAGATTGACGACTTATTCTTCCAATCCTCCTCGGCACGGCTGAAAGCTTCATAATCAGGCTCACCACTTTCGGTATAGAATTCTGACTGGCGAGGCTTGGCGGGGACCATCAGGTGGTTGGCATCGAAACCGATGGTCAAGTTGTTGTAGTCGGCAAGCGGGAATGTAAATGCCGTACCAATTTTGAGATTGGCAGGCAGATATGCGGGGTTATTGCCGTGGTCATAAGAAACCTTGGAACCGATGTTAGACAGGTTGAAGCCCAACGACCACTGGCACTCATTGCGCCCGATAATAGGATAAGTGGTATAATAACCCGACAAGTCGGCGGCAAAAGCCGATGCGCTGGATGTCAGTTCGCCCGTGTTCATGTCACCGAATCCCAGGTCGCTATAAATGTAACGCAGAGCAACACCCATCGAGAATTTTTCACTCAACTTGCGGCTATAGCCCACGTCGACCGACATCTCAAACGGGTTGATGGTCGCCACCGTAGCCGAACCGCCATCGGTAGCCATCACCTCGCCCAGGGAGAAATAGCGCAGCGATGCGCTCACCGCCTGGTTGTCGCTGCTACCAATCTTGTAGTAACCAGCCAGATTGGCCAGATAGATGTCATTGACAATCTTGCGCAGCCACGGGGTGTAGGAGAGCGACACGCCAGCCTTGCTGTAGGCAAACGCATACTTTGACGGATTCCAAAACTGGGAGTTGACATCGGCCTCGGTAGCTGCACCCAGGTCGCCCATCGATGCGCCACGCGCATCAGGAGTGATGCTGAGCGACGTGACACCCGTAGTCACTGGGTTGAACTCAGTGTTCTTAATGTCAGCCTCCTGTGACCAGGCCGTCAAAGCAGTTGCCATCAGAGCGACGGCAAGTATTGATTTTTTCAGTTTCATTTCAACTTATTAGAAAAATTACAATGGTCTTTTTACCTAATTAACTAAGAAAACCGTCTTTTATTGTACCACATGCCACTAAAGTTGTCTCACGGGCAACTCATCGGCTATATCTTTCCCGCACTTGGTTAACCGTTGCACAAAAAAACACTTCTCTGCACAAAACCGACAAAAGACCGCCCAATCATTCATGGCAAGTGGCAAATCCAGAACACCCCCGGCAACATGGAGTCGCCGGGGGTGCTTGTATGGGTTTGTCCCTGTCAAGAAACCTATTAATTGCGGTTACCCAGGAATCGCAACAGGTGCAGGAACAAGTTGATGAAGTCGAGATAGAGGCTCAAAGCACCCATCGTGGCCACCTTGCCCATCATCGAGGGGTCGGCCTCGGCGCACATGCGCTTAATGGCCTGGGTGTCCCAGGCGGTGAGGCCAGTGAAGATGAGCACACCTGCGCACGAGATGAGCAGGTCGAACATCGAGCTGTGCATGAAGATATTCACTACCATGCACAAAATCAAGCCCAGAAGAGCCATCATCAAGTATGAGCCGAACTTGCTAAGGTCCATCTTGGTCACATACCCTGCTATGGTCATGGCACCAAAAGTGCCTGCAGTTATGGCAAAGGTCATAGCAATGCTGGCACCCGTATATACCAAGAATATGGGGGCCAGGGTGACGCCATTGATGGCACTATAAACATAAAACAAGGCCGTGGCCGTACCATGGCTCAACTTGTCGATGCGTGCGCTCAAATAGATGACGAGGCCCAGCTCAAGGGCGAACAAAACCCAAATCGTTGCCGAAGTGCTGAATAACAGACTCAATGCGGCAGGTGAGTTCACAATGAGGAAAGATATGACTGCGGTGAGCAGCAGGCCAAGGGTCATCTTGCCATACACCTTGCGCATTACACCAGCGACATAGCGCTTGAGAGTCAACTCGTTCTCGGCTTGAACAGCGGTTGCATAACCGCTCTCGTTAAATTGATTCCAGTTGTTCATATCGTCTTTTTCTGTTTTAAATTGTCATTTAACCGGTTGTAGGTATCATTGTCGAGGCCCAACGCCTCTTCAAGTCTCACAAGCAAAAACCGTGCCAAAAATCCGTCATCAATTACATCCTGTCGGGAACCTCGATGCCCAGCAGGCCCATGCCGCGGCGAATGACGCTGGCAACGGTGGCACTGAGCAGCAGACGGAAGGCGCGCACCTTCTCGTCCTGCTCCCTGAGGATGCTGCAGTCGTGGTAGAACTGGTTGTACTCCTTGGCCAGATCATAGACATAGTTGGCAATGAGCGCGGGGCTGTAATTGCGACCTGCATCGGCAACCACCGTGGTAAAGTCGGCCAGACGCTGGATGAGCGATGTCTCCTTGTCGTTGGGAGCCACATTGCTGATGTCAACAGCGTTATAGTTCTCGCCGCTCTTGCGCAGCACCGACTGGATGCGGGCATGGGTGTACTGAATGAAGGGGCCCGTGTTGCCGTTGAAGTCGATAGACTCGCTGGGGTCGAAGAGCATGGTCTTCCTCGGGTCCACCTTGAGGATGAAATACTTCAAGGCACCCAAGCCAATCATGCGCAGCACGTCGTCGCGTTCGTCGTCGGGCACACCCTGCAGACGTCCGGGTTCACCAGCCATCTCGGTGGCGGTAGCAATCATCTCGTCCATGAGTTCGTCGGCATCGACAACAGTGCCCTCACGCGATTTCATCTTGCCATTGGGCAGTTCCACCATACCGTAGGAGAAGTGCACCAAGTCCTTGCCCCACTTGAAACCCAGTTTGTCGAGCAGCAGCGAGAGAACTTGAAAGTGGTAATTCTGCTCATTACCAACAACATAGATCATTCGGTCGATGGGATAGTCCTTGTAACGCAGCTGGGCGGTACCGATGTCCTGGGTCATATAGACCGATGTGCCGTCGCTACGCAGCAGCAGCTTGTGGTCCAGACCATCGGGCGTGAGGTCGGCCCACACGCTATTGTCCTCCTTGCGGTAGAAGAGGCCCTTATCCAATCCCTCGAGCACGGTGTCGCGGCCCACAAGATAGGTATCGCTCTCGTAGTAGATTTTGTCAAACGATACGCCCATGCGCTTGTAAGTCTTGTCGAATCCGTCATACACCCAGTCGTTCATCTTCTTCCACAGGGCGCGAACCTCGGGGTCACCAGCCTCCCAGCGTCGTAGCATGTCGTGGGCCTCCTGGATAAGCGGAGCCTGCTTCTCGGCTTCCTCCTGACTCATGCCCTTCTCGACCAGTTCCTTGACCTCGGCCTTGTAGTGCTTGTCAAAGGCCACATAGAAGTCACCAATCAGGTGGTCACCCTTCTTGCCAGTGGACTCAGGCGTAGCGCCTTCGCCCCACTTGAGCCAAGCGAGCATCGACTTGCAGATGTGGATACCGCGGTCGTTGACAATATTGGTCTTGACTACCTTGTAGCCGTTAGCCTCCATGATCTTGGACAGGCTGTAACCCAGCAGGTTGTTGCGCACGTGTCCCAGGTGCAGAGGCTTGTTGGTATTGGGCGATGAGTACTCAATCATCACCAGCTGGCTGTCGTCGTTAGCCGTGGTAAAGCCATAGTTGGGTGTCGAGGCCACATGTTGTAGAACGCCCGTCCAGAACGACGGCTTGATGGTGATGTTCAGGAAACCCTTAATGACGTTGAATTTCTCAACAGCCTCGCAGTGGGCCAGCATGTGCTCGCCAATCTCCTGTGCCGTCATGTCGGGCGCCTTGCGCGATGCCTTGAGGAAGGGGAACACAACAATCGTCTCGTTGCCCTCAAACTCCTTCTTGGTCGTCTGGGGAACAATCTTCTCGGCGGGGAAATCCACACCGTATAACTCCTTCACCGCCGTTGCAGTAGCTTCGGCCAATATCTGATCAATCGACATAATCTTTTGCAGTTTTTATTGTTATCAGTAGCAATTAAACCGCAAAATTACAAAAAAAAAGCAGAGACGCAAAATCTTGCGTCTCTTTACTGTGGTTTCTCCTCATCGGGTCACAGGATTACGGCTGTTTTCCAGCCTATTGTCCCCCTAGGCTGATGGTCGTTAGCGGCTGAGCAACTTGCCCTTCTCATCGATGACGACATCGAGGGCAATGTACCAGACGCGGCCCGCTATAGGAGCTTCAGGGAAGATGAGGCGCAACTTGTCGATGTAGCGCTGCACCTGACGGCAATATCGCTTATCATCACGCTGGCCGCTCTTGTAGTCGATGACAAGCAACTGCCCGTCGGGGCGGCGGACGATACGGTCGGGCCGCAGGTTCTCGATGCCGTCCTCATCCCACAGGTTGCTACTGGCTGTGGTGATAGTGCGCTCGCTATACACCTTGTTGGCCGGATCAAACCATGAAGCCACGATGCCCTTCTGCTGCATGATGGGCTCGCGCAGATGGGTATTGATGACATCGATGTTGCACGTGTCGCCGGGCTGGTTGGTGATGATACCGTGCTTGATACCTTGAGCAATCACGCGGTCCACGTCGTCACGATCGTGGATGTGGCTCAACAGGCCATGCATGCGCTTGCCTGCCTTGACTTGCGAACTCGAAGCATGCTCAATTCTGACGCGCAGATTCACGGGAATGTCGCTAACCGTGTACTGCGTGATGGCGACACGTTCGCTGCCATCATCGTCATGGCCACGGCTCGACTGAATCTCGTCGCGCGATGACATCGAGCCAAACTCATACCAACCAGTGGCTGAGCCGTCGTGCATCACGCCCATCGGCTTCATGATGGGAGTATTGGCGGCAAAGTCGGTCATCAACGGCAGCATGTCGTTGTGGTACTTGTGATCAATCTTGAGGCCGCAGAAGACGTGCAACTCGGTACACGGGCGCGTCATGGCCACATAGGTCTTGTTCAGGTTGTCGATGACGATATCGGCCCTGCCCCTGGCAATAAAATCGCTGGCAAGGCTTGGCAGCCGACCGCTATCTTGTAGTGCTGCCATGGCCTTCTTCTCGACATGAACCATGGGCGGCACCAACGTCTTGTCACACTGTGTGCCGTCAGGCGAGAGTGAATTTAAAACCTGGATGAATAAATCGCCAGGCATCCAGTAGGCATCCTCTTTATAATTGTCATCAATCTGCCAGTTGGCAAACGGTATCACCAGACAGTCAAACTCCAGCCCCTTGGCCTTGTGAATGGTCATGATATTGATCGCATCGCCACCGTCCGAGCTGCTTACCGCCAGTTTCTCCTTGTTCTCATCCCAATACTTGAGAAACTCCCGCACGCTGCCACCATTACGCTGGGCGCTGAAGCGCATCACAGCGTCCTGGAAGGCCATCAGGAATGCTGTTTCGCGATCCACGTCGGCTCCCGTCTCGGCATCACTCTTGAAATGGGCTATAATCGTCTCGACGATGCTAACAAGGGTTGTCAGTTCCCCGGCTCCTGGGAGCAGTTCGGCAAGAGTGCGGGCAAACTGTTCATCGTCTTGTTGCTCAGCAGTCGAAGTCATAGCAACCGCATTCAGGCTCTCGACCAGGCACCGTCCATTATCCAGGGCGGTTGCATCGGGCCTTGCCGACAAATCCTGGATAAAACGGTTCAGACCAGTGTAGAGGCGCTGATCGCTGCGCCGCTTGGCCAGCAGGTAGGCTTGTGCGCCATTGATTTCGCTAGGGTCATCGTCCACGTCGCTACTGCCGGTATCGCTGATGTCGATGAAACGCAACATAGCGATAATGCGCCTGATAACAGGAGAGTTCTTGAGCAACAGGGACTCTCCCGAGATGATGTTGATCGGCTCTCCTGTCGTGTGCTGGTTGTACTCAAGAATGCGTTGCACGACGCTGTTGCAGTCGTTTCCCGTGTTGCCCAAAATGCCAATCTGCCCCCACTCAAAGCGCTGATGGAGTTGCATCAGGTAGGCAGGGAGTAAAGACAATGTCGTGATACTACCCATGTCCACGCCATCGCCCTCGGGCAGCAAGCCCTCCTTCACGAGCTGGTCGTGGATAAAGGGGTCGCTTGCCAAGTGGTTATAATGGTCGGTGAAGAGGCGAACGTAGCCCGCCGGCTTCTGATCCACGTTTGGCGGCAAGGCCTGCAAGAAGTCCTTGTAAGTGTTGCGGATAGCCTCGTCGCCGTTATATCGCTGCGAGATGTAATCAAACAAGCAGTTATTGAACTCGACGATTTTTCTAGAACTACGGTAATTGGTCGATTTGGGCTCTCCTGGTTTGGGTCTCGTGTCTGGGGTCAGGCCGTCGGTAATATCGTTAAAGAAATCGGCTTCGACCTTCTCACGAAATACCGTGGGGTCGGCATTACGGAAACGATAAATCGACTGCTTGGCATCACCAATGAGCATATTGAAATTGCCGCTGGCCAGGCTCTCCCGGAGCAGTCCACGGAAGTTCTCATACTGCTTGGTGCTGGTGTCCTGAAATTCATCGATCATGAAATGGGCTATCGTGGATCCCACACGCTCATAGACAAAGTCGGAACCGCTCTTGAGCACCGTGGCGATCAGCTCGTTGGTATCACCGATGAGGATGGAATTGGTCTCATGACGGAATTCCTCCAGGAACAAATCAATCATGCCCAGCATGCCCAGCAAACCCAGGTTGTTCTCGACATGCTTGAACAAGTCCAGTACTGGTTGCGCGTCAAAATGAATGGCAATGAGCTGCTGGATGCGGGTCACGACAGCGGCATCGGGCACGTGACTCTTGCCGAACTGGCTGGCTACCTTCTCCTCGTCGGCCCCCTTGAGCGCTTCGGTCTTGTATTCCCTGTTCTTCATAACCCCTATCAAGGCACTGTTTTTTTTCAGGGCATCGGCCATCGGCTCCAGCATCTGCAACAACTCCGCGTCGGCCTCGGCCACCTTGCCAGCGACGAGCTCTCCCATGTCATGCACATGCTTGAGGAATGCACGGATACGGGAGAAATCATTCTGCACGCGGCCGTCGGCATCGGTCTTAGTCAAGTATGCACGTATCTGTTCCATCTTGGCCCTGAAGACCTCGGTATTGATTTGATTGGCAAAGCCGTGCAGGTCACTATTATCGCTGAAGAAACGCCAGTCCCGCTTTTTGGGATTGTCATACAACAGATGTCGCTGGTATTCCTTGACCCACTTATCGACCTGGCTGGGCTTGTCATCACGCCCCAGCGAGAGCATGAAGTTATGGACAGCCACACCCACGGCATATTTTTCCTCGAGCTGGATGTCGTAATTGAAATCACGATCAAGTTCGCGGGCAAAATTGCGCAGGATAGACTGGAAAAACGAGTCGATAGTGCTCACATTGAAATTGCTGTAATCAAACAGCATCTCATTCAGTGCCAAGCGTGCCAGCTGCCTTATCGTGGGCTCATCCATGCCAGAGTCACGCATGAACTCTGCCAGATAATCGCTCTTGAGACCAGGTTGTGACAGGCAGTAGAGTTCATCGACGATGCGGCGCTTCATCTCGTCGGTCGCCTTATTGGTAAAGGTGATTGCCAACAATTGGCGATGACTATTGAGCAAGCGCTCATCGCCCGGGCGGCGACGGGGCAAGAGGGTCTTGCCGTCGGCGGCTGTGACAAACAGCAGGTGCCTGAGGTACTGCTGAGCCAGTTTATAGGTCTTTCCAGAACCCGCAGATGCCTTTATCACAAGCAAGTTGCGGGCATGTTCATTGGTGGTATTGTCGCTCATGGTGAATGGTCGTTTGATTAAAGTACCGGCATCAATTCCGTCAGATGATGCGTGCCTTGAAGCCCATCTGCTGCAGCAAGTCGAGCACACGTTGCCTGAAGTCGCCCTGGATCAAGATTTCGCCACCACGGGCGCTGCCCCCGACACCCAGGCTTCCCTTGAGTCGCGAAGCCACCTGCTTGAGTGCATCATCGTCACAGATGAAGCCTGCTACAATCGTCGCCTGCTTGCCAGCACGTCCCTTGCGTTCAAGCACGATATCCAGTCTTGCCGATCCCTGCTGTTGCAAGGCATCGCCCTTGTCCTGTGGCTGATGTTCCTCGGCTTCGGCGGGCCCTTGGGCGACGGGCATGTTGAACGCCTTGCCCAGCGCGTCTTTCCAGTCGATACTGTTCATTGCACAAAAAAAATCACACGGTTATTAAACTTTTTTATTTCCTCAACATCAAAGGTACAAAAAAAATGCGAGAATTAGTCATCAAGAACAAAAAATCCACTGGTAACAAAGAAAAATCGGCAAAAATGTGCTACGGATTCAAATAAAAACACTACTTTTGCCGAACTGTTTACTTTTACATTATTAATATTTATTATTTCACCTTTAAATTTATAGAACTATGGCTTATGTAATTTCTGATAGCTGTGTAGCTTGCGGTACCTGCCAGTCAGTATGTCCCGCCGATGCAATCTCTGAGGGCGACATCTACAAGATTGATCCCGACACCTGTCTGGACTGCGGCACTTGTGCCGACGCTTGCCCCACTGGCGCAATCGCTCCCGGCGAATAATTTCTAAAGTTTTAATAGAAAGAAACATTGCGGCTTAGTCCCCCTCCTGCGGGACAAAGCTGCAATTCTTTTTGCCCCTGCCCCACTCCTCGGCGCACCAATGCACACTGCGCGGCAGAGTCCCGAAACGGGATTCTGCCGCGCAGGCTATAGTATCGGCAGACGGCTACATCATTCGCCGTTTCTGGTGTCGTTTATTGCTCCTTGGCCACCTTGAGTGCATCAAGGACGATCATGTTGTTGATGGGGGTTCCACCATAGTTGACGCCATCATTGAACGTGCCAAAGTAACGGTATAATCCGGCAGGCACCTTGTTGCCATTCATGTCCTTCATGTCCCAGGTAACAGGGAAATTATTGGTCTTGGTCATCCACATCAACTTACCAGTTGCATCGGTGACACGCACGACAACCTCGGGCATGCGGGTGATGTCGGCATCAACATCAAAGTTCACAACGTCATCCAAGAATGCCGGCATCTTGTCGGCAACCATATTCATCGAAGTGGTCTGGCCCACCAAAAACGATATGGTGCGCGTGGCGCTGTTGCCGCACATGTCATAGACCGTGTAGGTGAGTGTGTGCATTCCCTCAAGCAGGTTGGTCAGGGGGAACTCTATATTGACCACCTTGTTGCCGTCCTGAGTAGTTGCAAAGCAAGTGATGGCGTTGTAGGACTGCTTGCCACCGTCAAGAACCAGTTTCATGCTATTGTCCACTGCGTTGGCCTGCAAATTGATGCCGATGTCGTCGGTCACATTGATATAGAGCATTGCATCGGGCGAAATCACAGCACCGTCGCCAAATGTAGTCTCATCATTGATATACATCGAGGTGATGACAGGAGCCTGAGTGTCGGAGATGGCAGCGCTCTCATCGAAGGGGAGCATAGTGATCTGCTC
This sequence comes from uncultured Porphyromonadaceae bacterium, assembly GCA_946410185.1. Lineage (GTDB taxonomy): Bacteria > Bacteroidota > Bacteroidia > Bacteroidales > Muribaculaceae > Sodaliphilus. Next base: position 52,915 of record CAMJZI010000002.1, on the reverse strand, counting down.
GGTCATGCCGTTTACCATCGAGTTGCTATTGTCCTTGTGGGCATAGGTGCGCAGCAGCACGGTCTCGTCCTTGGCCAGGACGGCTCTGGGAGCCACCATCGTGCCAGTGAACTGGCCGTTAACCACGCGACCCGAAATCTCGGCCAACTTGGGACGGTCAAAATAGATGTCGCGCGACTCGGATATGCCATTGACAGTGAAGGTCAACGTAGTGAAGCGAGCCTTGCTATCGTAGAGGGTCACTGTAGCATCACCATTGAAGCCGGTATCCACGGTGCCGTCCTGCTTGAGGACCTGAGCCTTGATCTCGAATTGTGACAGCGGGCTGATCTGGGCCATGGACGTGGAGTCGATCAAATTGGTGCCATTCACACTGGTGATGTTGAACAGGGATATGGGATAGTTGACCCTGATTGCAGGATCGCCCAGAAGGAAGAACGACAACTTGTTGATATCGGCAACATTGAAGCCATGCTTGCACTTCATGTAGGCCTCGCCCAGCGTGGGCATCACACCCGTAGCATCATAGCTGAACAAGCCATTGATGAAGAAGGTGTTGAGCTTGTCATTATTAGAAGCATATACCATACGGGATGCCGTCAGCAAAGCGATGGCACCACCATCGCGCTTGTGGAACATGAGTTCGGCAATACCGCGAGAGTCCTCATCATAGTGTGCAACATCGCAGCATGCGGTTGACATGATGGGCCAGTGGGGATAAGGAGTGCGCGCCACATCGGCATTGGTCCACATCTTGCTGGTCTTGGTAAACGTGGTTGCACCGGCATGTCCCACATAGGTAGCGAAATAGGCACCATCCTTAAACAGGAAACGCAAGCGATCCTTAGCCTCGGAAGCCGTCTTCTTGGCCTCGGCAACGGTGGGCTCGAGCGGAGAGCGAGGGTACTGCGAATTGTGAACAGTATTCACATGCATACCCGTATTCAATTTATTGTCAATCTGGTTAACATAGCCTTGTCCCTGGAACATGAACAGGCCACCATCAGGCGCGTCGCTCATCACAAATGTATTGTTGCGCCATACGCCATAATCAGGATTGGCATAATACTCAACAAGCTTATCCACATCAGATTTTGCCTCCTCGATGTTGTCGCAGGTGATACGGCCCACACCGATGCTGATTCTATCACTGGCCACGCTGGCACCCGAGTTGTCGCCAAGGAAAGCAAAGAAGTCATCGGTGGTATAGGTATAATCCTCGTAGTTGCTGTTATCACTCTGGTAGGTGAGAAGCACGTCGGGATGCTTGCCAAGAAGTTCACGGTTGTCAAACGATCCCGTACCGAAGAGGAGCAAGTTCTTGAACTTGGAACTATTGCGGTCATAGAGCATTTTGCACAGCAAGCGGTAGGCCATGCCGTCACGGGTACCACTGGAAAACTCATTGAACACCTTTTCATGATCTACAACAGCAACCGTGATGCCATCAATAGCGGCATGCAAGTCGGCAATGCGCTGTGCCTGTTCCATGAAGTTTTTGTTGGTGATGATGAGCATATTGGGCACCGACATGCCGTGCAGATCCTGATTCTCGACATCCTCATAAGAATCAATTTTCTTCAACTCCTTGGTAGGATCGAATGCGACGTACATCGAGCTGTTTGCAGCCGTGGTGAAGTAACAGAGGCCCGATCCCGTCGCGTCGTTATAGGTACTGGTGGTGACTAATTGCGGTTTCTTGGTGTCGTTGATATACCATACCACCGTGCTCGACGAAGCATTGGGCAACTGGAAACGCTCGCTACCGGTAGTCTTACCATAAGCCATGAATAACTGGTTGTCATAATCCTGAGGAATGACGTTGGTGTGACGATAGGTGATGATGAAATAGTCGAGTCGCTGAACAGAGAAGGTCGTGTTCTCGTTAATCAGTTTCAGATAGGGCTGGAACTGTCCACGCTCGGCAGGACTACTCAACTTCATCTGGGCATAGGGGGCAGCATAGTTATACTTGATATAGTCGTTAGCAGGCTTATAGATGCGTGAATTAGAAACCGTGTAGACGGTCGTGTCGGCTATGCCGCCACTGTGCATGATGGCATTGGCATAGGTAACATCTGAAGCATTGGCAGCGATGCAGGTGTTGAGCACAATCGTGCTGTCGCACAAGCCAGGCAGATAATAGTCAATCCTCAACGTGCCATCGGTAAAGTCTTCACCAATCATCTGCTTACCCGAGTTGGTAATGCTCACCTGCTCTTTCTCGTGGTGGAAGAAACCCAGGCTAGTCGGTGTATTCACATAATTGCTGACACTCACCGTCGATTTTTTAGTCGGCGTGAGGTCGGTATCATCGTTTTCACTCAAGAAATAGCATCCCACTACCGAATAAGGGTTGAAATCGCGCAGGAAATGAGGAATGGTTGTGGGCGACTCAAGGGTGTAGGAAAGTGGCCCGTTGCCATAGAAACAGATTTTGTTGTTCTGTCGCAGGATGGGCACCTGCTTCAAGTCATCAGGCACAGTTCCATTCAACAACTCACTGATGCGGTTACCACCGTAGCCGTAGACATGAACCCTGGCGGGATTGCTGAAGCCCATCGCACTGAGCTCGTCATAGGTCAACTCGTAAATACCATTCTCACTGATGGTAATCTTCACCCACTTGCCAGTCGCAAGACGGGATTTGGTTGTATACATCGATGTGCTGAATGCGCTGGCATAGCTGGCGCAGAAGATGGCCAAAACGGCCGTGCATGCAAGTTGAAGTTTTGTCAGTTTGCGCATATTATATGATTTTAGTTTTATTTGTCCAGATGATTCTATTTCTATTATAATCTCACTTTCACGTCGAGTACCTGTCGGCCGCCGATGCTTGCAGCCAAGCGGGTGCCGGCCGTGAGCGTTTTCTCCTCGCCGGCGTTGCCGGTAAACAGCATGTCGCCCATCTTGATACTGCACCTGATGCTCACCCGGGCCAGCATGTCGGCCAGCGGCAGCGGATTCATGTCGGCCAGGCAGTGGTTCGACACCACTGTGCCGTCGATGGTCACTTCGACCGGCTCATGCATCATGTCCTCGACATGCGAAGCCTCGACCCATTCGCCAACGATGGCAGCCCCGTCAAAGGCGCGGTCCAATGCCGCCAAGCTATCGTCATCGCCTTGTATGGCCCTCACAGCAAAACCAGCAGTGAAAGCGTCCCAATAACGATGGGCAAACTTGGGAGCGATGCACTTGCCCAGTCTTCCTGTCCTCACGACTATCGTGGGGGTTGCCACAAATTGCCGTGCGAAATCAGGCAGGAAGAAAGGCCGCCCCGTGTATAGTATCGAAGAATCGGCCATAAGATAGGACTGGGGGACGCTGTCCTCCATTCCGTAATTACCCGTGAAGCCGATTACCTTCATTATTTCTTGACGTGTTTACTGTTGAGTTCGATTGCAGATTTAATCAGACTGTCCTTGCATCCGGTTGTAGATAATGGCCAAATGGGCATAAATCGACGTGTTGGCAATCACCACATTATCGGGGGCCTTGATACGGTAAGGTGTGAAGTTCCACAATGCCGTCATTCCGCTGGCTATAGCCAGGTCGGCAGTGGCTTGAGCACGCTCGACCGGCACGGTCAGGATAGCAATGGGTACATTGTGCTCACGCTGCCAGTCGGCCAAATCGCTGATGGCATAGACGGGTATTCCGCCCAGATGCTGACCGATAACATCGTCACGCACGTCAAAACCTGCCACGATGTTGAGTCCATAATGCTCCAGACCATGGTCCTGCATCAACGCCGTGCCCAGGCTACCGGTGCCGATGACCACCGCGTCGTGATGCTGGTTGAAGCCCAGGAAATCCTCGAGTTCGGTAACCAGGCTCCTCACCTCGTAACCGATGCGCGTTTTACCACGAATGTTGAGAAAAGACAAGTCCTTGGCGATCTGTGAAGACTGCACATTGAGTTCTTTTGAAATCTGTGTCGATGACACATACTCGACATGTAGATGATCTAGCATGCGCACATAGGACAAATACCACGGGAGCCGCCTGATGGTTGGCTCGGGCAATATCATCCGGTTCTCATTATTCTTGGTCATACTCATCTATCCAATGATGCAATTAACTGACAAAATTACCTCAATTTTTCAAACATCAAGCAATTAACGCCCTATTTTATTGGTTTTTTAACATTAGTTATGGCTTACCAACTGAATTGGCCAGAAGACATCATTTACCCGTGCCGATCGGCCCCGATTTTCGGTATGGTCGCGCCCCCCTCAGAGTAGCGACAAGGCTGTGAGCAAAAAGCCGATACCAGAAATGGCCGCAATATCTATTGCAGCCATTATCTTTTTTTCCCGGGGAAAGGTAATCGTTTGCCAGGGCTTACTCGCCGGCAACGGCCAGTTTCTTGCTCTTGGTGGCCTCCTTGACGCCGTCGGTCGATATGGTGGCACGATAGACATAGATGCCGCGCGGCACCCTGCGTCCCGACACATCGATAAGATCCCAGGTAATGGGGGTTGACGTGTACATGTCGCTACGTCCCGACTGAGTCGTGCTCCACACCCGGCGGCCCATCAGGTCATAGACCTCGATGGTGACAGTGACTACTGCGTCGGGGCGGTTATGCTTCACATAGAAGGAGGTCTCGACCGACGCGGGATTGTTTGCGCAATAGACATCGGCAATCTCAGGAGCGAGCCCCTTGACCACGTTGAAGGTGAGGGTCTTCTCGCTCATGTTATTGTAAACGTCCCACACGCGCAGACGCATCGTGTGCTCGCCTGGCGCAAGGTCGCTCAACTGGTAGCTGATGTTTCCCAGCGTACCCTTTTCGGTAAACAAGGGGGTGTAATAGCTCACCAGGTCATTGTAGCTGGTCGTGCCGTCGATGGTGAGCGTCATGCTGTGGCCAATGCCAGCCGACGAGAAGTTCACTCCACTCTCGTCACTGATGGTGGCCAGCACAAGCGGTGATTCGTTCACAGTTCCGCCGTTGGCAAAGGTCTCATTATTCAGGCCCAGGGTGACGATATCGGGTCCGATGGTGTCGGCCACCGCCTCGTCTTCATATCCGTAGATATAGAAATCGCTGTTGCTGCCCTTGGCCTCGAGAGTGTCCTTACTGTCATAGGCATACAAGTTGATCAATGCCGGGCGATAATTATCATATTCATTGTTCACCTCGCTGGGAATAATCAGGTTCACGACAAATTTTCCGCCATCAACGGTATCCACATTAATCGCCAGTCGATTGGGGCGGTCCTCATAAGTAATCGCCTTGCCGTCGCTGCCACCGTAGCCATGGGTGGTAATAGACTGCTCGGGGCCGAACAGGGTCGAGACGACAGCACCATTGAAGTTAGATGCCAATTCGCCCTTCGAGTCCACAATCTTGCCTGCAAATTCGACCTTTTCACGAGCCTTGAACACGGGCATGTTCTCGCTGTCGACCGGCTGGCCGTTGATGGTTTCGACCTGGAGCGAATATGGAGCCCATGCAAGCCTCATCGCCGGGTCACCAAAGACAAAGTAGCGGCGGTTATTATTGTCGGTTGACGGAATGTCATTCTTGGCCAAGCGCAAGATGTCGCCAATGCGGCGCGGTTTGCCAGCCTCGTCTTTGGAATAGATGTACCGGCCCATGGCACTGCTCAGCACACCGTTGCTGCCGATATAAGCCAGACGCGGCGGACATATCACAGCGACAGCGCCACCGTTAGGGTTCAGGAAGATGTGCTCACCACTGGAGAGCACCGAGTTGTCAAACCTGCAGAACTCACAGGTGGCTGCATACAATACAGGCAGTCGCTTGTAATAGAGCTGTGTTTCAACGTCAGAGCGCATCAACAGACCCTCTCCTGTCCAGTTCTGTGTGCTGGCATGACCGATGTAGTTCCACCACAGCGTGCCTTCGCGCAACGAGGTAAACATCTTGGTGCGCGCATCCGGGTAGTTGCGCGAACCGCCAGAGCTCACAGCATTGAAGGCATCGATATAGACACGGTTAAACACGATATCTCGGCCACCATTTGCGCGGGCGTTGCGTATCATGAGTGTATCCTGCTCCATGTGAACGCCCCCGTTCTCGTCATCGGCAATGTGCAGGGCTTGGTTCTTCCATGATCCGTAGATGGGAGCCGTGACATACTTCACCAGCTTGTTGACCACAGTGCGGGCCTCGCTCACACTCTTGACGATCATTCGTCCGACGGCGATATTCATCTTGTCGTTGATATCGATCGACGACTCGTCACTCAATACGCCAAAGTAGTCATCGCTGGTGATAGAGCCGTTGTCATTGTCGCTGACCTCGGTCTGCCAAGTGAGCAGGCGGGGATAGCTCAGGGCGGTGGCTTCGGTACCAATCAAGCGGTTGTCATAACTACCGCAACCCATCAGTAGCAGGTAACCCAACTTGTGTCCATCATCACTGACGCCACGGTCATAGAACATCTTGCAGAGCCTGCGATAGGCCATGGCATCATGGGTTCCGCTCGAGAATTCGTTGAACACCTTCTCGTGATCGAGCACCAGCACGCGGAAGTTGTCATACTCCTCGTGCAAGCGAGCCACGCGATTGGCCTGCTCGAGGTAAGCACCCGGAGCGAGGATAATCATATCGGGGGTAGCCTCGCCGTGGATATTCTGGTTTTTCACCTCACCGACCAGTTCGGGATGTGAATAAGTGCCGTTCTCATCAAAGACGATAAACTCCCTGCGACCAAACTCGGCTGGAGCAAAAGAGATAATGCCGTCGCTTGTTGATGCGGTGAGTTGCACCGGAGCAAATGGCTTGGTCACGTCCCAAACCCTGGCTGTGGAGGTACCGCTGCTACCCGTGACACGGTATCCAATGCCGAGGGTCACATTGCTGACGCCAAAGGCCAGGCTACCATTTCTCATCGCCAAATTACGGGTGTAATTTACCGTGAGATAGTCCAGGCGAGCCTCCGTGACATTTCCGTTAGGTGTGAAATTCAATCCATAGTTCAATTCATTGGTACCGTCCAGGGTAAACGTCCTGGTGGTGCGCTTGGGCTGATAAAAATTGGATGTAGGTTCAAAAATGTCGTCGCTGGTCGCCGAAATGGGCTTGCCATTATAGCTCGGGGTAATCGTGGCCGATCCGCTGGCCATTTTCACGCCCACTGAACTCACCACCTTGACGTTGCTGCCGGCGACCATGCCATCAAGGTCGAATTTATAACTCTGGGCCTTGTTGGTGACAAAACTCTCGCCCAGGAAGACACGTCCCGTCTCACCCAGATTGATGATTTCCTGCTCGTGATAGAGTCGCTCGACATAGGTGGTCTCATAGGATTCGGCCATGGGACCGCTTGCCTTGAGCACCTCAATGTCGCTAAAGCGGCTGTCATTGGTGATGAAATAGGATCCCGAGATATCGTAAGGATGCTGCACCTGGCACTGCTCGATGACCTTGTTGAGGTAACGCCAAGTCAAAGGGCCCTGGGCGTAGAACAGGATTCGGTCGGCTGTGCGGACTATCGGCATCTGGGGCAAGTCGTCGGCATAGTTGTCACCAAGCATCGTCTCGCTCAGCGGCGCGCCGCCATAGCCGAACACATGGATCTGCGACAAGTCGCTGCCAAGTCCCCAGCTGCGGATGTCGTCGGCCGTGATCTGATAGATGCCGCTCTTCATGACCGACACCTTGACCCACTTGCCACTGGCCAACTTACTGTTCTCGGCATAAAAATCCTTATTCAGCGCACTTGCTGCGGGAGGCATACACATTGCCAGCAAGAAGCACAAAGCCACACGGACAAAATATTTCATCATTTTTTTCATCAAAATTGAGTTATCATGCAAGAGCGCCCGCCATGGAAGTGCCACAGCAAGTACGCTTTCGCTATTATCCTTATAACGATGATTTTCCTGCTTTATTGCCCTGTCACATCCTTTACTTGGCAACAGGAGTTGCGACTGTGATGTAGTGGTCTTCAATTTGCCGGCAAGTCAGGCGGTAGCAACGGTCGGCGCAACAGGCTTCAAGGATGGTCAGGTGGTCACTGGTAGAGAATGGCGACAGGCAGATGCCATCGGTCCAGTCAATGGCGCTGTTGCGCTCGGCCTTAATAACGGCTTCTTTAGCGGTCCAAGCGATTACATGGGCCGCAAGATCATCAGGCAAAATGAAACATTTTTCCTTGTCGTTGAGGAATTTGTCGCGCACACGCAGCACCTGCCGACGGTCGGTCTGCTCGGCATCGATACCGATGACTTCCCGCTCGTGCCAGGCCAAGACAACCAGCCGCCGCGTGTGGGAAATGCTGATGTTTACATCACTGCCGGCGACAAACGGCACTCCCTGCCCATCATGCTCAAGTGTCACCCGTAGCCCAAAAGCACGGCACAACAGCAATCGCTCGGCAGCCCGTTCACGCAAACGCTTGACGGGCAAATCCACCAAATCAGTGACGGGAATGCCCGCGTCACGGCACAAAGCCAGCAGGCGCGGTGCCTCCTCATCGAGCCGCCATGCCAGCACGTGGGCATCACCTGGATATGCCATACATTTAACAAACATGGAGGACGGATATAACGGAATTTACTGAGATAACGGGATGGGCTAGCCCACGCCATTCTTGGCCATATCGATGCGGGTGAGGATGCGGGGCTTATCCTCGCTGGCGGCAATCCACGAGCGGTAGCGGCGCCGATTGACGAAGCGCTCAATCAGATAGGCAAGGACAAACATGACAAATACCTGTATCCACAACATCCAGTAGTGGTGCTGCACCTGATAGAGGGAAGCACCGTTGCTCTGCATGAGGACGTAGGCGTTAGACATCCATGTGCTGGGCACACAGTCGCCCACAAGCCACCACAGCCTCGACATCAGGTAACGCGGCCATGAAACGCCAGTGAGAAAGACGAATACCACCGAGGAGAAAACAAAGAGCAGGAATACGCTCTCTCGCTCGTTGACGAAGGCCGACAAGGTCTGCCCCATCAACGACACGGCGATGATGAAGGGTACAGCCAGGCAGATGATGTGCAGGATGTCACCGTTCTGCGGGAAACCGAACATCAGCGGCACATAGTGCAAGACATAGATAACAGGAAGCACATAGATAATCTGGTGGCACATCATCTTGCCGATGATGGTGGCACCAGGGCTGGCCTCAACAGCCATGGGGTCACGCCCGCCATTGCGGCGACGGCGCTCGATGCTGCCGCCATGTAGCATAGCAATACCCAGAATCATGCTCTGCTGCAGCACCAGCGGCAAGATAAACAACAGCACAGCGCTGCCGATTCCCATCGCAGAGTTGCCCACAGGCACCTGACGGCTCTCGACAATGGATCCGCTCATATTGAGCACAGGCTTGACAACGGCTTCCATCCTCTCGCTACCCAACGCCAGTGTGACATTGGACAACGCAGTGAAAAAAGCCTTGTATCGCATCATCACGCTCATGTCGCAGTAGAGCGACACATGGGTCTGCTCTTCCCTGCCCACGTTTTGCCCGAAGTCCCTAGGGATATGGAGAATGCCATAACACGACTTGTTGCACATCGCTTCTTGAGCCTCTTGCATGTTGGCGGCATAACCCACTACAGCCACCTCCTGGGTCGCATTGATTCGACGTACAAAGTCCCGGCTCTCTTGAGTGCGGTTATCATCGACGGCCACAATGGGCTCATCACGCACGACCTCGGGATTGTAGATGATGGAATACAGAACAGGATAGAGCGCATTGAGCAGCAAGAAGAAAATGACCACGCCCGTATCACGGAACACGAGCAGCAACTCACGCCCACACACCCTCAAGACCTGGACAAACCAGAGGAATAACTTGCTATGTTTTACTTTTTCGGTCATATTTCATCAAGGCACATACACGGGGTTCAAGCACTCCTTCTTCAAGCGCCACGACAGCAGCATGGGCAGGATAGTGAATCCGATGAGCGCGGCATAATAAACTCTCGAATAATACAGATCGATGCCGTTCAAGGCCTGATCGACCATAATCAGGAAATAATACTTGATGGGCATGACATATCCCAAAGCGGCAACCCACGAGTACATCGACTCGTGAGGCAGCGAGAAGCCCGAGAACGAGAACGACACCATGCCGAGCAACGTGCACAGCATCGTGCCATAGCGGAAATTGGGAACAAAACAGTACATGAGCACCGCAAAACTCTGGTTGGCCACCACGAGCAGGAACATCGCGATGAGCATGTTCCACGGGTTGCAGTTCAACGGAAATTCATAACAACGGAACATCATCCACTGGACGAACCAACACACGGCCGAGAACAAGACCGTCTGCGGCACGAGTTTGCCCACCAGAGCCAGGAACATGCTATTGCCCGAGGTCTTGAGCCACTGCCGACTCAAGCCTGACTTCAGCTCCAGTCCCAACGAGAACGCTGTCACCAGCAGGATAAACAACGACAAGAAACAGGGCACAAAGGTGCTGTTAAGATAGTAGTTGTAATTGATGAACGGGTTACCAATCATGTGGACATGGCTCTGATAAGGCACTAACGAAGCCGCTATCTTCTCGTTTGAGAGTCCCACCGTGCGCAAAGCCACCTGCGCGATGCCGCCATTAACAAGCATCGAAACGGTCTTGAACCCCTTGTACTGCATCGAGCCGGGGGCATAATAGGCATAGTTCACATAGAAACTCACAACCGGCTGACGTCCGCCCAATGCCGACTCCTCCAGATTATCGGGAATGAAGAAGAAACCCAGCACCTCGCCCCGCTGCACGGCATCGCGCGCCTCGGCGAAGTTGTTGAAACGGTGGCAGATGTTTACCTGCTGGAAACCGTTCAGATTGCGCGAGACACGCCGCGACATGTCGCTATTGTCAAGGTCAACGATACCCACAGGCACAAGTTGCACCGAGCCACCCTTGATGAGATCCAGCAGGAACCAGCTGCACAGGATGGGCATGATGACCATCAGCAGGAAATACATGGGCCTGCGCACGAGTTGCACACACCCGCGCTTGAAGGAACGCCCTATGTATTTCAGTATCATAGTCCCTGGTTTTTTATTGTTCAAGGATGACAGACATGCCGGGACGCAGGTTTGGAACCTTGCTCACGGGACGCATCTTCACCTCAAAGGTCTTGCTGTCGTACTGTCCCTGAGCCTTGGAAGCCTGCCAAACGGCATAGCTGCCCATGTCATGAATGTAATAGACCGACATCTTGGTCTGCAGATTGTTCAACGCAGGAATGCGCACGTTCACGTCCTTGCCCATGGGCAGGTCGTTAAGTTTCTCCTCGCGCACGCTGAAACTTACCCACATGTCGTCGAGCTTGGCAATCGACATGATGGGAGAGCCCATCACCACAAGTTCGCCCTCCTGCGGATAAATCTCGCTGACCTCTCCATCGCACGGAGCCACGAGCACCTGGTCTTCGAGCAGACTCTCGACTTCCATGACAGAGCCACGTGCTGCATTAGCCATACTCCTGGAAGCGTTCTTGTCCTCTTGCTGAGCGCCCTTGACCGCCATGTCGTACTGGGCCTTGGCGGCCTTGACCTGAGCCGTTGCCGCATCATAGGCGGCCTTGGCCTCGTCACGCTTCTGCTGTGTGGCGACACCCTGATTATACAGGTTTTCCACACGCTGATAGGTTTTCTCGGCAATGGTCTGAGCCGCAATAGCCTGTTGCCACATGTTATAGGCTCCCTGCTTGAGTTCCTCGCGTGTTCCCTTCTCGGCCTTTTGGTTCTGTGAAGCGGCAGCTTCCTGCATCTGCTTGGCCTGATAATACTTGGCATCGACAGTGCTAGAATAGATGCTTACCAACTTGTCGCCCTTGTGCACAGTGTCGCCCTCGTGTACATAGAAGCGCACGATGCGTCCCGGCAACTTGCCGCTCACGCGCACAGCGTCACAGTCGGCCTGACCCTGGATGGTCGTGTCGGCTGGATGGATGAGCAAGATGCCCACGATGGCAATACATGCCATTACCAGGGCAAAAACAGCCAGCGCTGCCAGCAGCGCTTTGTCCTTCTTGCGGACCACGGTTCTCTGTTCGTCTTTTTCCATATTTATTTAGTTTTTAGTTTCTTGTCCCTACTCGTTGAGAATCCAGAGCACTCATTTAATATTTAATAGCTCATCGTACCCATTACCTTGTCGAGGTACTCGCGCGACATTTGCACGTCGATCTCGGCATCGATTTTCTCGCTGTTGGCTTTGAGCCACGCAGTCTGAGCGGTGAGCACGTCGTCAAGAGTGCCCATACCCTCCTTAAAGGCCACATTAGCAATGCGAAGGTTCTCGTTGGCCTGAGCCAGATTGGCGCGAGTGGCCTCATAGGTCTTAAACGCCTCTTGATAGCGGAAACTGGCTTGGTTGACCTGCAACTCGATTTTCTCCTTGGCATCGTCCAGTTCCAGTCTCTTAACATCGGCCTCGACGCGGGCAGCCTTCACTTTGTTGCTCAATCCGCCCCAATGCCACAACGGCATCCTGAGCGTCGCTCCCACACTGAAGGCAGCGCCGAACTTGTTCTCAAATCCGTCATAACTATTGGGATTGGTAGCATGCAAAGCGGCAACAGCAGCCAACTTGGGCATCATCTCGCTACGAGCCACCTTGACCTTCTGGTCATAGATTTTAGTGGCCAGTTCGAGCGAGCGGATGTCATGGCGCATGCCATAAACCTTGTCCATATCGATTGTAGTGGGGGCCAACGTTGCACCCAGTTCGTCCCGACCCTCGTCGGCAAGCATCATCACCGTGTTGACGGGCAGACCGCACAACTGGGCCAACAGCATGCGCGACAAAGTCACGCCATTGTCCACCTTGGTCAGGTCCACGTTTGCCTCGTTGAGTTTCACGTCAACGGCGAGTTGGTTGGCACGGGTGGCAACACCCTCGTTCACCATCACCTTCACGTCATTGTCAAGCCTCTCGATCAAGCTGACGTAGCTGCGGGCAAGTTTCTGCTTGGCACACAACGAGACCACCTGCCAGTAGGCAGCATCCACGTTGTAAATGACATCCTCGACCTTGCTCTCGCGCATTTCACGTGCCAGTTGTTGAGCCAAATCGGTAATCTGATTCATGGCGGTGATTTTACCGCCCATGTAGATGGGCTGGGTCACCGTCAAGGCTCCACCCATCAGGTTGTGTATGTTATAAGTCAAGCCGCTCTTGGGCAGCAAAGCAATGGTCGATGGAACGTACTGCCCATTGACCTGCAAGGGTGCGCCAGTGCGCGGATCAATCACCAGATTGTAGTCATAGGCACCCGTCTGCAGGTTGAACGACTTGGTGGGCAGCATCTGGTCTTCCTTGACAAGTGACACCTTGCGTGAATTGAAGATATAACCCGCCGTTAGATCAAATTGCGGCAGATAGGCGGCAGCCGCCTCCTTGCGTTGGTAATTGGCTTTTTCTATGCCTAGTGAGGCCTGCTGTATCTCCTTATTGTTGCGCAACGCCATGTGACGGCAAGAGTCAAGCGTCACCACTTGGGCCGATGCCAGCAACCCGATGGTGCATAAAATTATGAAGACAAAGTTTCGCATAATCACTACACTCTCTATTGTTTGTTGTAACAATCATTTTTACGGGTGCAAAAGTAATATTTTTTTTGAAATGGAAAACAACTGTTCAAGATTAAACAACAAGTTATACGTGGGCTGCCACCGATGTCATTCAGACATCGCTTCGCCCCAATTCACTGGCCTTTGTCTTTGTGCTCCCCCGCTGTTAGAGCACTCACGAGAGTTGCACTCGTTAGAACAAGACCGTGACACAAACTCAACGACTGCTCCCAAAAGACACACAATTAGTGAATTATGGAACAGTCGAATAAGGAATAGCAAATGAGGGATCAGGAGCTGCCGGCTTCTTGCTCCTCACTCTCCCAGATGCCTAGTTCTTATAGTAGCACTTGACCTCGCCAACGGGAAGTTTGCCCACCAGCAGCAGGGGGATGCGGTCGGCCTCGGTCGACATCCATGCCGAGAGGTCGTCGCTGGACTGTTTGCCGCCCTTCTGGGTGAACTTGAAGTTGATGCGGTGGGCCCTGCGCTTGGTGCCGTCGCGCATCTTGATGGTCTCGACACCCTTGTAGTTGATGGTCAAGTATTCCTTCTCCTTGCCCGAGAAGATGATTGTCGTGTAATTCTTGTTGCGGCTCAACTCGTCGTAGTCCAGATTGCGCAGCATGTAGAACACACTCAGCATGTCATAGGCCTGTGACTTTGCGCTCAGGTCAATTGACGTGGTCCCGCTCTTGCGATAGCGGGTGCAATGGGCAGTGGTGTGGCTATAGTTATAAGAGAACTTGACCACATCGCGAGCATAATAGTCCTTCTCATGGGTGAGTTTCTCATAGACCAACGGCCTCAGGTTGGCATCCATCGTGCACTTGAGCGTGTCGCGCACAGGATACACCTTGTCGGCCCATGAGCGGGTCTTGCCTGTGAGCTGGGCTTTGTATCCGCTTCCCGACTTTTGCAGGCTCAATGTCGCGTCGCCCGCATGTTTCCATATCATGCCCCAGTGATACACAATCTCATAGTTGAGGCTCTCGTTGCCGAAAGCCCTTGCCATAACATCCTGCGGCAACATTATCGCCACCGCAACCAATACCATTGTCAAGAATCTTTTCATCGTTAATGTCTTTTTTAATATTCACACTCTTAGACCCCGCATGGGGCGATTGGTTTAACCGTGAAACGTCCTAAAAAAAGCCCCGTCGGCAGTTATCGTCACGAGGCCAAGCCATGTTGTCAGGACGCTTTCCAAGCTCAGTGATTAAAGAACAAATTCCCGTCAGACTGCGTGTCGATGGGCGCACTGTGTGCCGCCGAGGCCGTCGTCATGCTATCGTCCATGTAGATGGTCTGATTGTCCAGGGTCGAGCCGCGGGTTTTCCAAAACTTTATCTCACCGCCAGAGAAATCGGTGTCGGCCTTGAACTGTATGGTCATCACAGCAGTGGTGTCGGGAGGCAGGCAACGGTTGCTGGAAGGGTACACAAACGCCGTGAAACAGTTATCCTTGGCATTGTCGGCACAAGTCATGTTCATGTCAAACTTGAGCAGATAATCGCTGGCTGCATACTCAACGATTGTGAGTCCCTGGGGCAACGACAGGTTGAACTGAAAGCCGCGAGTGGGGCTTTCGTTGGCCAGCAGCACGGGCACGGTGATCAGCGAACCCGGCTCTATCTCAAAGTCCTCGATATAAACACGATTGTTCTGGGCCATGCCTGTCATTGCAAGCATCAGGGCCGCCAACATGAGCAAGTGATATCTCATAAGTTATCTATTTTTAAGTCAAAGGTTAAAGAAATCTCACCCTAGTTGTCTTTTATTTCTTTGATCTGCGCTGGTAAAAAACAATGACAAAAGCCACTCTCCACTAGCCTCATTCCCCTGTGAGCAACATATCGATCAACGCCGACACATCACCAATTGACACTGAACCATCGTCATCCAAATCGGCATTAATCAGGTTGAGTGTTGAATCCTGGTTGTTGAGCAGGTAGTCGATGAGTGCCGAGACATCGGCGATGGTCACGTCACCGTCATCGTCCACGTCTCCGGGAGTCGAGTTGTCCTTTTTCAGACGGTCATAAATCAGATTGGCACGAGCGCGGAACCACGATGGAGCGTGACTTGCCTGTTCGGCATAGTCGATCATGTCGGGATATGCCGCCTTGCTATTAATCAACGACTGCTCGGCATAATCGAAATAGTCCTGGCAATAATCGCACAACTCCTCGAGGCCGTCGCCCATGAATTCGGTCCAGATCTCATACATGCGCTTCGAGACCTTCTTGTCCATGCTCATGGCCCTGAAGAAGTCATACTGGTTACCGTTATAGTCGCTGTTGAAGAAGTCGTAGGTCGTCAGCTGCATGAAGTAACTGTTGGGATAATTCATCAAGTAGCCACAGGCCCAGTCCAGGTCCCACATGGGTCCGAAGACAAATTTGCTGTCATCGTCCAAGATGTTCTCATGGTAGCAGTAAACACTCTTGGGGTGGAAAATCTCCTTGTTGCAAATCAACTCATTGGCCAGCAGATAGCGGGCCAGCATGTCGATGTCGACATGGCGTTCGAGGTCCTCGCCATTCATCACGGCACTGACAAAATCGTTGAAACGGCTCTCGATGTCCTCGAGCGTGAGAACGGTGAAATCCTCTCCAAATTCAGGCTCCTTGATATTGACGGGAATGTCACGTGGATCAGACCTGAACTTCTGTCCTGCCGGTTCGTCATAGTAGCGGTCAAGTTCAAGCAAAGTGGCAGCGCCCTCGTCGTCCAGATCAACGCTGTTGCCAGCCAATCCCACCTTCTCGGTAAAATTGTAGTTGCCCTTGTAGGTGCCGTTGACATACAGGTCAACGGGAATAATGTGATTGACAGCAGCAGTACCTATCAGGCTGGCAGCCTTCATGCCATAGGCATTGGTCAGCATCGAGCCGTAAATCTTATTGGCCAGTAGCACCCAGTTCTTGCCCTTGGAAAGGCCCAGAGGCTTCACCTTGCTGGCGAACTTGAGACGATAAGGATTCTTTGCGGCGGGGTTTGCCGACCATGACGTGTTGCCACGACCACGCACCTTAACCGAGTCGGTCATCGATGGATACACACCAGCACCATCAATAATGATTTGGGCATCAAGGTAATTGATCTTGCTGATGATATTGGCACCACCCTTGGTATTGATGTCGATGCGAGGCACGATTGAACAGTGGTCGGTGAGGAAATCGACAGTCACGATGTACTTACGGCCAAAGGGCAGCATCTTGTAATGGCCGTCGGCTGTCGCCGACAAGACAAGGTCGCCAGGAAAACCCACGACGTAGTCGCGGCTCGTTGCAAATTTCATGCGACTCACCGTGCTATGTTGCTCCACACCATTGACCCATGCCATGGCCTCCTCATCGGACAAGGTGAACTTGGCCGTCAACCACTTGCCGATGCCAATCACAGTTGCATTGATATGGTTACCCTTGATGTCACCAATCGCGTCGCCAATGACCTGGTAATTGTACTCGTTGTTGAAGCTATAGGTCATGATCGAGGGCAACAACTTTTGCAACGTGTTGCTGATGGAGCCCACCTCCTCGACAGGATAGGAAAACTGCTGTCCGTCGATTGCCGTGAACACGAGGGTGGTGCCATCATTATCCATACTGTTGACACAAGAGTCGGGAAAGACATGAACACAGCCGTCGTTAAGCGTCACATAGGTTGTCACAGCGCGTGACAACAGCGGCATGGCCACAGCCAGCATCATGATCAACAATCTTGCATAACGAGGGGTAAGGGCGGCAAAGTGGCCCTTTTTACTGATTTCCTTGCCCATGATGAAACACATATAACTATGTTTAGATGAATAAATCTTTTCTATTCGCGGGGCAAAGATACAGTTTTTTTCGGTTTCGTTTTATATATGCCGTGATTTTGAATCGGTTTTCAACTATTTTTCTTGTAGCTCAAGATGGCCCAGCATGCCATGACCAAGTCGATGACGCACAAGGCGAGCACCTGGTGCCAAATGCTGGCCAAACCACCACCGCGGATGAAGACGGTGCGCACCGCATCGATGAAGTAACTCATGGGGTTGACATAGGTCGTGGCATAGGCCCACGAGGGCATCGAGCGCGACGGGGTGAACAGACCGCTCAGCAACAACATCATCACCACAAAGAACCACATCACAAAGATGGCCTGCTGCATCGTGTCGCTGTAGTTGCTGATGATGAGTCCGAACGAGCTCCAGAACAGGGCCAGCGACAGCGACAGCAGGTAAACGACCCACAAGGGGCCAGCGCTGGTGATGCCATAGACCGCCCATGCCAGCAACAGGCACACCGTAATGACAAACAGCGCAATGATCCAGTAAGGAATGAGTTTGGCAAGGATGAATGACCACTTGCTCACCGGCGTAACGTTGATTTGCTCGATGGTTCCCGCCTCCTTCTCGCCCACGATGTTGAGGGCAGGCAAGAAACCCGTCATCAACATCATCACAATGGCAAACAGCGCCGGAATCATGAATAACTTGAAATTCAAGTGCTTGTTGTACAAGAACAGCGTTGATACCCTCGACTGCATCGCCATGACTTCGGGATTGACATGGGCTGTGACAATCTGGGTCAGGTAGGTACTGCCCATTCCGCCCTTTGTACCATTCACGGCATTGGCTGCAATGAGCACCTGGGGTTGGCGGCCCAATGCCAAGTCGCGGCTATAATCTTGCGGAATGACTGCCACCACGTCGGTCCGGCTCTTCTCAACCTCGTCAAGGGCCAACTGATAAGTGGGCTGCTGGCCCTGAAAGATAAAATAGCTGCTGGCCTCGATGCTGTGCACCAATTGCTGTGACAAGGTCGAGCGGTCGTTGTCAACCACAGTCACCTTGACATTCTTCACCTCCATGTTCATCACCCAAGGCATGACACACATGATGACGATGGGAAAGGCAACAATGAGTCGTGGCAGGAACGCATTGCGGCGAATCTGCAGGAATTCTTTCTGTATGAGATACTTGAGTGTCAATTTGTTGTTATTTTTAATTCTTAGTCATTTGTCGTGGTTACTCGAGGCGCTTGTTGAACTTGGCCAGGGCAAGTGTCATCAGCACCACGAGCATGAGCAACAAGATGCCCATTTCGCGCAGCACTTGCTCAACGCCCACGCCCATAATCATCAACTTACGCATCGCCTCGATATAGTAGCGTGGCGGTATCACAACCGACACCCACTGCAGGACAACAGGCATCGACTCGATAGGAAACAGCATGCCGCTGAGCATTACGATGGGCATGAGTAGCACCATGGCCGAGAGCAGCAGCGCCACCAACTGCGTCTTGGCCACATTGGAGATGAGCAGGCCCAGCGAGAGCGCCAGCAGGATGTAGATAGTGGAGATAACGAGAATCCACGCCAGTGAGCCCACTAGAGGCACACCCAGCACATAGCGAGCCATGAGCAGGATGATGAGGAGAATGGCAAAGGCCAGCACCATATAGGGTATCACCTTGGCGACAATAATCATCAATGGTCTGACAGGGGAGACGAGCAGCACCTCCATCGTGCCTTTCTCCTTCTCACGCACAATCGAAATCGACGTCATCATGGCACACACCAGCATGAGCAGCATACCCATGATGGCGGGCACGAAATTGTAGGCCGACTTCATCTGCGGGTTATAGAGCAGCTTGGTATTGGTCAGGCTGGCATCCATGTTGGTCATGACTCCTGTGGCATAGTTGGTCCACTGTTGTGCCATGTTGGGGTCGGCACCATCGACGATAAACTGCACACCAGAACGTTTTGAGGCAAAGTCAGGGCCGAAGACAATGGCCATGTCGGCCTGCTGGCTGCGGATAATGCGCTCGGCCTGCCGAGGCGTGGCGACGGCCTGGGTAATCGTGAAGTATTCCGAAGCCGCCAGGCGGTCAACAGCCTGCTGCGCCAGGTGGTCCATCGAACTGGTGACGACAATGACGCGCACGTTGCGCACGTCGGTAGTGATGGCAAAGCCGAACAGGAGCATCAGCGCCAGCGGCATGCCAAATAGGATGAGCATCGTGCGCTTGTCGCGCAGGATGTGCTTCGTCTCCTTGATGACAAATGAAATGAACTGTTTCATGAGCATGACTCGTTTAATCGCTGCTGCGCGTGGCTTGGCGAGCCAGATAAGTGAACACATGGTCCATATCGGGCAGGTTATACTTCTGTTTCAACTGGGCGGGAGTGCCCATCGCCTTGATTATGCCATCGACCATGATTGAGATGCGGTCACAGTACTCAGCCTCGTCCATGTAGTGGGTCGTGACAAACACTGTGATTCCCCTGCCAGCCGCCTCATAAATCAGTTCCCAGAACTGGCGTCTTGTGGCTGGATCGACACCTCCCGTGGGCTCATCCAGAAAGACGATGCCCGGCTCATGGAAGATGCTGACCGAGAAAGCCAGCTTTTGTTTCCAGCCCAGCGGCAGCGAACCCACCAGGTCACGGCGATGGTCGCTGAAGCGCAGCCGGTCGAGCAAGTCGTCGGTCTTGCGTGCAATGTCGGCATCGCTCATGCCGTAAATGCCGCCAAAGAGGCGGATGTTCTCTTCAACAGTCAAGTCCTCATAGAGCGAGAAGCGCTGACTCATGTAGCCGATGTGTTTCTTGATTTGCTCGTGATCGGTACGGATGTCGTAGCCCGCCACACGTCCAATGCCACTTGTGGGCTGGTTGAGGCCGGTGAGCATGTGCATCGCCGTGGTCTTGCCGGCACCGTTGGCACCCAGAAAGCCGAAAATCTCGCCGCGCTTGACAGTGAAACTGATGTCGTCCACAGCATGGAACGAGCCGAAAGCCTTGACCAGATGTTCCACCTCGATGACAATCTCGTCCCTGACCTCGGCAGTGTCAACATGGTTGATACCCGGGGGATTGAAGATGTCGGCATAGCGAGTCAAGATTTCCTCGGCGGTGCCAATGCCACGCACACGGCCCTGGTCCAGAAAGGCTACGCGCTCGCACCGTCGCACCTCATCGAGATAGGGTGTCGAAGCCACAATGGTGATGCCCCGCTCCTTGAGCGTCCCCAACATATCCCACAACTCCTTGCGGGACACGGGATCCACACCAGTTGTGGGCTCGTCAAGCAACAAGACGCTGGGTTGGTGCACCAGGGCGCACGATAGCGCCAGCTTCTGCTTCATGCCGCCCGACAAGGCACCCGCCCTGCGGTCCTTGAAACGCTCAATCTGGCTGTAGATGGCAGCAATGCTATCGTAGCCCTGCTCGACCGTCGTGCCAAACAATGTGGCAAAAAACTTGAGGTTTTCCTCGACAGTCAAGTCCTCGTAGAGTGAGAACTTGCCCGGCATGTACCCCACCCTGCGGCGAATGTCGGCCAACTGCTTGACCACGTCATAGCCATCGACCGTCGCCGTGCCAGCATCGGGGAGCAACAGGGTGCACAAGATGCGGAACATCGAAGTCTTGCCTGCGCCATCGGGTCCGATAAGGCCAAAGACCTCACCCTTTTCCACGGTAAACGACACATCATCGAGAGCCTTGACCTTACCGTAAGACTTTGACACGTTATGAACTTCTATCGCCTTCATTGTTCCCGCTACACTCTAAACTGATTAGAACTTCACTTGCCCGTACATACCTATCTTGACGTAGCCATCGTTGTGGATGGCGATCTTGACGGCATAGACCAGGTCAGCGCGCTCGTCGTCGGTAAGGATGGTCTTGGGGGTGAACTCCGAGCGACTTGATATCCAGGTCACAGTACCAGGATATTCCTTCTTTTGATTATTGCCGTAGTCGGCATACACCTTACAGGCCTGACCCACCTTGATAGCCTGCAGCTGTGCTGAGGTGACATAGGCACGGATGAACATCTGGTCCACATCAGCCAGTTTGAATAACGGCTTGCCCGTGGTCACAAATTCGCCCTGCTCGACATATTTTTCGAGCACAGTTCCCTTGATGGGGGCGATAATGTCGGCATTGGCAATCTGATCGTCCAACTGTCGTTGTTGGGCGTCGATGCCCGCCACCTGTGCGTCGATACCGTCCATCTGGGCACTGATGCCCTTGCCCTGTTCGGCCAGTGCTGCATTGCTGCTACGCAACTGGTCTCGCGTTGCCTCGAGCTGCCGGTTGAGCACTTTGATCTGGTTGTCGATGTCGTCGAGCTGCTTGCGCGGCACGGCACCGTCCTTGACCAGCTCGCTATAGCGCTGGCGTTCGCGCTGAGAGTTGGCAATCTGCTGCTGGATGGACGAGAGCTGCTTGTTCAGATCCAATTGCTGGCTACTGGTGGCCGAGCGGTTGGACGACAGCTGGCGCTTGCTGGCAGCCAACTGGCTGCGGTTGGTTTCGAGTTGCTGCTTTTTGAGCACCAACTGATAGGTGTCGATGTGTCCAACCAGTTGGCCCTCGTCGACATTCTGCCCCTCGGAAACATCCAGCGACTTCAGTTCGCCGGTAGCCTTGGCACTGACAGTAACCTCGGTAGCCTCGAATGTGCCCGTGGCATCAAACGCTTTGTCTTTTTTGCCGCAAGCGGTCATCACCATGAGTGCCACGCTTGCCATGATCAATATTTTTTTCATTGTCTTGTGGATTGATGATTAGTCGTTGGTGGTATATTTCAAGTCATACAAGCCCTTGAGCATCTCGACCTCGTGTATGGAGCGCTGCACACGTGCGGCATTCTCGCTATTGATGTCGCGCACCAGGTCGTTCACGTCGATGATGCCATGCGAGAGTTTGCTCTCGGCGGCCTTGCGCACCTGTTCACGCAGGGCGATGATTTCGTCGTCTTGAGACATCAGGCTGCGGTAGCGTCCCACGGCTTCGTCCTGCTGCAGTTGCTCCAAGCGGTTGTTGAGCAAGAACGTCTCGCGGCGGGCCTGGGCCGTCTCGCGCTGCAACTGCACCTTAGCCTTGTCGTTATGGCGAGTGTACAGGGCGCCGATGTTCCACGTCAGGCGGGCACCCACCATGCCGTTCCAGGTCCACTCGCGGCCCATCATGTCCTTGAACATGTTATAACCAGGGTAGCCATAATAGCCCTGTGCAAACACGCCCAGCCTGGGCATCAAGGCCGCATTGAGGGCCCTGTCCTGGGCATCGGCCAGACGAAGCTGGCTATCGATGAGGCGCAACTCGGGGCGGTTGTTGCCCTGGCCTATCACGGGCACACCAGGCTTGACGGGTGCCGTCACGTCCAGACCGCAGAAGGTCGATAGCATCGCCAGCATGACACGGCGTTGAGATTCCAGTGTGGTCTGCTGCTGGATCACGTTCAGGCGCTCGGCGGTGACATTGTTCAAGTCGCACTGGGCAGCGGTGCCGTGCTTGACCATCGAGGTGAGCTTCTTCTCGCTGGCCGCGAGCTGCTCTTGCAGGTCACGGTTGAGTGTGAGTTGGTCTTGCAGCAACAGCAAGGCAAAGTACATCTCGTTGACGCGTTTGCGCACTGCATACAGATCCACGTCGAGCTGAGCCTGTTGCACAGCACCCTGCTGTCGTGCTACCTCGCGCTGTGCGCTGATAACACCGCCGTCATACACCGTTTGCTGCACATCCAGGCCCACACGGTACTGGTCTTTGGCCAAGCCCTTCATGTCAACGCCCATCTGGTTCATCATCGCCTGCATCTCGTCGGGCCAAGACGTCACGGCGCTCTGTAACGTGGCCTGAGCCGTCGCCGACACCTGGGGCAGCCACCCCTTTTGGATATTGGATACCGTGAGTTGGGTAGTGCGGGCGATGAGGTCGTGCTGGGCAATGAGCGGGTAGTTGCGCTCGGCGGCTTGCTGGCACTCCTGCAGGGTCTGGGCCATGGCGGTCGTCATTCCAAGGCACATGCACATTATTATTAGAAAGAAGCGGTTCATAATCGTTTGGTTTAGATTGATGCTGCAAAATTATAGCACAAAACCATCCATATCACTATCTAAAACAAGAGAAAAACATCCTTTTTGTACAATAAGTCCTATTATTTTCGCTTTATTGAGGTTTTTGTCTTACCTTTACATCCAAAAAACACAAATTAGCGATATGGCCGCATTGCATCAACTCACACTCACCCAACTCAAAGAACTCATCGAGCGCAACGACGAGCACCTTGTGGGCAACTACATCTCCCAGAATCTGGTTGTTGCCCGCAACGTGAGGTTGTCACTTGTCAAGGACCAGTTTACTGCGACACCGACCCTGCTGCCCGAGATGCGCATTCTGCTCATCAAGCATGGATGGGCCAAAATGAGTCTCAACATGATAGAACACTACTTTTCTGCTGGCGACCTTATCTACCTGGCACCCAACGGCATCATCCAATACCAAGATGCATCGGCCGATGTGCAGGCCATTGGCATCTCGATGACCGACGAACTGTTGCAACTCGCCATAGGCAACCGCATCCCCAGAGCACTGGACGGTCACTTGCGAGACTTTCAATTGCACTTGCAAAACGACGAGATAAAATTCTATGACACGATGCACGAAATGCTCACCCACTACTCAATTGAACAGGCTAGCAGCGGTCAAGTGACATTGCACCTGGTGAGTGCCCTGCTGTGGTATGTCAATCACTTGTGGAGCCAGCACGAGCAGAGTGGCCGTGAAGGGCAGTCCCGCGAGCAGCAATTGTTCACCGACTTTGTTCAACTTGTCAGCCAGTACGCCCCAGCTCACCACACCATCGACTTCTACGCCTCGCGGTTGTGTCTCACGCCACGCTACCTGAGCACTATCATCAGCCGCGTGAGCGGCAAGAGTGCCAAGCAATGGATCGACGATGCCTTGGTCACCCGCATCAAGATTGACCTCAAGCACAGCGACAAATCGGTAGCCAGCATAGCCGATGACCTGAATTTTCCCAATCCTGCCTTCATGACCAAATTCTTTAAACGAATGACAGGCATCAACCCCACACAATTCCGGCATTCCTAAATATAACGCAGGGTTGCTTGCAACCCAAAAAAGGTAAAAAGACAATTAAAGTTGAAGCACAACCCCAAAAAGAAGGAAGGGACACAATAAGGGCCTATTGGCCTCCAAAAAGCAATGACTAATAAAAGGAAATCAATAGATTGCACATCATTTCCCCATTAAACAAAAACACGATAAAGAGAAAAAACTTTTATTCAGGTTGATATTTTTTTGGGAAAAAGTATTGACATTTCACCAACGATATTGTAATTTTGCAATGTCAAAATTATTGTTTTACCATTTTATCCCATTTTTTCCATGAAAGACATGAAATCACAAATTCAACATCGTGAACTGTGCCAGCAACGCGACAAGGAATTCCTGGCTCTGTATCACCCCACTCTGGACGCAATGCTGGAGCAAGGAATGGACATGAACCAGGCTCGCCGCGCCGCCGTCGAGTTCACACTCATCAACGGACACCCGCACTACCACGTGAGCCACGAGCGAGCATACCGATGCATTTGTCACCTGCTCAACGCCTGCGACAAGAGAGGCAACGGAGCGCGCACTTATCGCAAGGCTACCGCCATGGATCTGCCCAAACGGCGCCTGCGGCAGCAGATGTGGTACGAGATCGCTCAGTGTGTCAGGGCATTGATGGGCAAGGGCATGAGTATGGACAGCGCCATCGAGCATGTATTGACCTACTGCCGCGCCTCGCGCTTCTTTATCTCGCCAGCCACCGCCCTGACCAAAATCTGCACAGCCACACGAGTCCGCGCCATCAGATAGCAGGAGAACAGCCTCGATATCACTTTAAACTTTAAACTCTAAACTTATCATACCATGAATTACAGAATCGAAATCGCCATTGACCTGGACGAAATCCAGCAAGCCATTTACACCGAGGGGACCTGGCACCCCGCCGACAACGCCACCGCATGGGGAGTGAGCCATAGCAATGAGCCCATTGTGGACCGCCGAGTGCGCGAAGGACTTGATGACCTGCTGTCACGCATCAGCGGCTACATTGTCGGCAAGAACATCAACTTCAACATCGAGAGCCAGAACATCCTGCTCACGCTGGCCGTGGAGCGCCGCCCGCCGCTGTCGCTGGCCAGCGACCTCAAAGCGGCCATCATCGCCGCCCTGGCCAACTACACACTCATGTCGCTCTATGGTGACGAGGACAGCATCTATGGCACCGCCTGGCGACTGCACCGCGCCCGCACGCTGCTCCTGCTGTCCCGGCCGTGAGACTGGCCAAGACGAGAGGCTGGATCGGGAAGGGGAAAAGCAAGGTATATGATTGCCCATGAGCACAGTTCGGAATAAAAAAACAACATTTCATTTTGAACTGTGCTCTGCTTTCACTACCTTTGCCGAAAGAAAACAAATACCAACCCATCATCCAATTATTATCTGATGAATAAATTCTTCAACCTTATTATCGTATTGTGCCTGGCGGTAGTGAGCAGCACCGCATGGGGC
Organism: uncultured Porphyromonadaceae bacterium; assembly: GCA_946410185.1. Lineage (GTDB taxonomy): Bacteria > Bacteroidota > Bacteroidia > Bacteroidales > Muribaculaceae > Sodaliphilus. The sequence continues at coordinate 27,024 of CAMJZI010000002.1, read as the reverse complement.
GAGTCAATCAACGAGAGCCAGGCCCGCAGCATTGCCTCCAGATTCATGTCGAGCCACAAGATGCAGTCCACCGGACTGCAGTTGGCCCGCAAGGCACCGCAGCCTGGAACCGCAACAAGCTCGGACAAGGCCGCCTACTATGTGTTTAACAATGCCTCCCGCGAAGGCTATGTCATCGTGGCCGGTGACGACCGCGCTCCTGCCGTGCTGGGCTACAGCGACAAGGGCTCATTTGACAACCGGAACTTGCCCGAGGCCATGCAAGCCCTGCTCGAGGAATACTCCGAGCAAATTGCCGCTCTGGACCACGGAGCCAAGCCCGCACCGCAACTGAGGGCTGCGGCCGCCATCAAGCCGCTCGTCACCTCCAACTGGTCTCAGAACAACCCCTACAACATTCTGCTGCCCGTCCTGTCATCGGGCAAGCACGCCTATGCCGGTTGCGTTGCTACAGCGTTGGCCCAGGTGATGTACTACCACAAGTGGCCCGCCAGCACCACCAATGCCATTCCCGCCTATACCACCTCATCATTGTCAATCTACATGCCGCAGTTGCCCATCACAACCTTTGACTGGGACTCGATGCACGACAACTACCAGACCGACGACACGACGAGCGCCGCAGCCCTCGAAGCTGCCAAGTTGACGCTCTATTGCGCCCAGTCGGTCGAGATGAACTTCAACATCAATGGTTCGGGTGCCACATCGACGCGCATTCCAATGATGGTTTCCTCCTACTTCGGTTACAAGCCAACTGCCCACAGCATCGGCCGCGGCAACTACACCAGCCAGGAGTGGGCCGACGCCCTCTATAGCGAGCTGGCAGCAGGACGTCCGATCATTTATAGCGGCAGCAAGAAGACCGGAGGACACGCCTTTGTTTGCGACGGCTATGACGGCAACGGCATGTTCCACATCAACTGGGGCTGGAACGGCCAGAGCAACGGATACTTCCTGCTCAATGTGCTCAACCCCGATGCGCAGGGCACTGGCAGTGCCAGCGGCACCTATGGATACATTCTCGCTCAAGCCGCTATCGTGGGCATTGAGCCCGGCACCGACGGTAGCAGCACGTTTGAGCTCACCTCGTCCGACGTGACCCTTGACAGCTACACCACCAGCCGCTCTGGCAGCAACTACGGGTTCACTGCTACCGTTTCGGGGCGCTTCTACAACTACACATCGCAAGTAATGGCTGTGAGCTATGGTTGGGGTCTGTATCAGGGCGGAACGTTAAAGAGCGTGCTCTATGAATCTTATTACAGTTCGCTCAGGCCAGGTTTCTACCTGTCTACCAATGCCAAGGCACTGAGCTTCGGCAAGAACCTGACCAGCGGAACCTACCGCATCGTGCCCATTTACAGCGAGTACAGCGCCAATAACTGGCGTCCCTGCATAGGTGCTGACAAAAACTACATTGAGGTGACCATCAACGGTAACACCTGCTATTACCGCGGACATGGCACGGCCGCTACCCCCGACTTCACCATCAACAACATCACCTACGCTGGCAACATGCACAACGGCCGTCCTGTTGACATCAATGTGAACATGACCAACAACGGTGACTCCAACGGTAGTCACCTCTACATGTTTGCCGACGGCACATTCGTCGCTGCAGGCTATGTGGGCCTTGTGTCCGGCGAGACCGGTGACATCCTCTTCAGGTACGTGCCCGCAGCGGCTGGTACCCACACCCTCACCTGGTCATGGAACGATGATGGCACCAATCCCATCGCCACCCGCAACATCACCATCAATGCCATGCCTGCCGCCAACTTGAGCGCCACAATCACCGTGCTCAATGCCACTGGCAATATCATCAACAGCGACAAGTTCAGCTTGAATGTGAAGGTTACCAACAATGGCTCGACCTACTACAGGGAGGATTTCGCCGTCAAGCTGTACAAGAACACTCAATCCACCTCGGGCGCTAATGTGCAGGCCGCGTACCAATATCTCGAACTGGCTCCTGGCCAGTCAACCACGCTGGAGTTTGACCTGGACAACGTGAGTGACGGCTGGAAGTACTTTGTGTGGTCCTATTACTATAGCGAAGGTACCGAAGTGCGGCTCAAGGGCACCTCGTCCTATACCATCGTCTTCCCCGAGGCACCTCAGGCAGTCATCGGCGATGTGGATGGCGACGGCAAAGTCAGCATCAAGGACGTTTCGGTCCTGATTGATCATCTGCTAGGAACCGAAACCGAGAGCTTCATCGCCGCCAATGCCGACATGAACGGCGACAACGCCATCACTATCGCAGATGTGTCGAAGCTTATCGATCAGCTACTCGCTAACGATTAATCATAACGTCTATTCATTGATTCACAATTGATGCCTACGTATCTCACTATAACACTAATAAATTATGAGAAATTTGCGCCATCTAGTATTCCTCACATTCCTGGTCCTCATGGCGACCGCCAGTGCAGCCACCATCACCGAGAGCCGGGCACGTGAAATCGCCAGTGGATTCATGGCCCGTAAAGCCCTGCCATCCACACGCTTGCACATGGCCAGCAAAGCCCCTCGCAAGGGAGCCGCCAGCCATACTGCCCAAGCAGCCTACTACGTATTTAATTCAACGGCCACCCAGCAAGGCGGCTATGTCATCGTGGCCGGTGATGACCGCTTGCCCGCAGTGTTGGGTTACAGCGACCACGGCACCTTTGACGAGGAACAAGTGCCCGAGGCGATGCAGGAACTGCTCGACAGCTATGCCGCACAGGTCGAAGCCCTGAGCCAGGGAGCACAACCGGCTACCCATTTTACCGCCGGCAGCCCCATCATGCCGCTGCTCACCTGCCAATGGTCCCAGAACAGCCCCTATAAAGTAACGCTACCCTTCATCAATGGGGTACACCCGCCCGTGGGCTGTGTGGCAACCGCTATGGCCCAGGTCATGTATTACTGGAAATGGCCCACTACATCCACAGCCGCTATTCCCGCCTACACGACGTACACCAAGTCAATCTATATGCCCGAGCTGCCCATATCTGATTTCAACTGGAGTATCTTGCACGACACCTACCTGATGAGTGATTCACTGAGCACAAGTGCCCTGGAAGCAGCGAAGGTGTCGAAATACTGCGCACAGGCACTCCAGATGGACTTCAACAAGGAGAGTTCAAGTGCTGATGCGTTTGACATCTCGACAGCATTGGTCAATTTCTTTGGCTACAAGTCAACGGTTCACACGGTCAGTCGCCGCAACCACACCACCCAAGAGTGGGAAAGCATGATTTACAACGAACTCGCCGCCAAGCGTCCCGTTGTCTATCGCGGAGCCAAGAAGACCGGAGGACACGCCTTTGTTTGCGACGGCTATGACGGCAACGGCATGTTCCACATCAACTGGGGCTGGAACGGCCAGAGCAACGGATACTTCCTGCTCAATGTGCTCAACCCCGATGCGCAAGGCACCGGCAGTTCGAGCGGAGCCTATGGCTACATTATGGGTCAGCTTGCGGTCCTCGGCATTGAGCCTGGTACAGCGACCAGCCAACTCGAATTGACCAACAGGCTCACCTCGATCACGAATTACAACCCATCGCGCAGCAACGCCAACAGCGACTTTTCGATCTCGCTGACCACCGAATTCATCAACCTCATGCCCAAGAGCATTAGTTTTGACTATGGATGGGGGTTGTACAAGGGCAGCACGCTCGTGTCGGTGCTGTACAAGGGCACTCAAAGCAACCTCAAGCCCAATTACTACATCTACCCGACGCGCACGATGTCGTTTGGCAGCGGGATTTCTAGCGGCAATTTCCGCATCGTGCCCATCTACAGCTCGGTTGCAGCCAATAACTGGCAGCCCTGTATCGGGTCGGACATCAACTACGTCGAGGTGAATATTAATGGCAGCACATGCACTGCCACCTGCCACGGCAATGCCGCGACACCGTCCTACCAGGTCAACGACATCACGATATCGGGCAATATGCACCCCAACCGCCCCGTGAACATCACCCTGAACGTGACTAACAAAGGCAACTCGATGAACGACCAGATCTACATGTTTGCCAATGGCACATTCTACGCATCAGGTTTTGTGAACATGGAAAAGGGAGAAAGCGGAAATGTGGACTTTGTGTATTACCGCGAGACAGCAGGCACGACCACCCTCACCTTCTCACTCAATGGAAACGGGAACAGTCCCATTGCCTCAAGGACAGTCACCATCAATGCGATGCCCTACGGCAATCTGACAGGCAATGTCAAGGCGCTTAACGTCACCAACGAGGCCCAAAAGATTATCCACAGCAACAAATTCAGCGTTGAAATCAATGCGAGCAACACGACAACGACACCCTACCAAGAGGATATCACCGTCAAGTTCTACAAGCGCATCTACGGCAACTATGGAACGATGATCGACAGCAAGACCCAGACGGTGAACGTCAAGGCACGCCAGCCAGTCACGGTACAATTCGAGACAGACAATGTGATGAACGATTGGCAATACTTTGCTATCGTGTACTACTACAGCGAGGGTCAAGAGGTAAGACTGGGATCCACCAGCACCTACACCATCTATATCCCCGACACGCCGGCACATAAACGCGGTGACGTGAACGGCGACGGAGAGGTCAACATCGCCGACGCAAATGCAGTCATCAACATCATCCAGGGCAAGAGTGCCAGCATCGAGGTAAGGCAGCGCGCCGATGTAAATGGCGACAACGAAATCAACATCGCCGATATCAACGCCATCATCAAGATCCTGCTCTCATGAAGTGATTCCAGAGCAGATAGATTTGTGCTCAATCATCTCTATTGAGACAAGAATGATTGGTATCAACTAGAAGAGCGTGACTTGGTGTCACGCTCTTCTAGTTGATACCTTATGATTCCTTCGGGAATAAGCTTTCCCGGACTTGATCAAGCCCGGTGCTGAATTATTCAGATTCTTGGTTGCCCGCGCCCAGGGGGATTGAGATGCCGATCAGAGCGTTGCAGCACTTGGTATCCTTGCCCAGATACATGTAGTCGGTTCCCACGAACAGAGGACCAGCCTTGACGGCGAGACCAAACGACTTGCCACCGCACAACAGGGGTGAATAGCTGGCAGAAAAGTCCACCATGCTGCTGGGGCTGTAGTTGACCGACAAGGTCACCTCGGACTCGTTCCTGATGTGTGCAAAATGATTGGAATAAAGGATGCCGAACCTCAACTGATCGCTCATCGTGGCATACTCGGCACCAAGCGTCATGGTCGATGCCAGGTTGGTGGTACGCGCCTTTGAGGACTCGCCTTCGGGGTACAAACGCAACAGGTCGGGGTTGAGCACCTTACCCGAACAAATGACATCCATAAAGTCAACCATGTCATTAGGATTTTCGGTGTCGAAACTCATTGTCGATGCGCTGGAACGGGCCAACTGGGTAGCCTTCTTGGACCACTTGATGAAGCCCAGATCGACCACGGCAGCCGACAAAGTCAGGCCACCGGCCACACGGCATGCCACACCAACATCAATACCGGCACCGATGCCAGCAATGCCCATCTTGCCTGTATCAAAGTCCAGATCATCGATATAGCCCGCCTCGTTAGCAGGAAAGAGTAAGCCCTCACAGGAACTCTGGAGCTCGGCATCGACATCGATAGTCGCCGTTCCCGTGACATCCATCAGTTCATCATAGTCGGGATTGCTCCAGTCCATCCCAGGGTCGATGCCCTCAAAACTGGTCTGCACAAGCATCCTGTTGACCTTCAAGTTTACATGGCCGATTCCCAGCAGTCCCTTGACGCGGACACCGGCACTAAAGTTGCCAAACTGCCTAGCCCATCCCACACCCATTTCGCTATAGGCATTGACATTGAGTTCCTCGTTCATCACATCAGACACATAGTGGGCATAGTCAATCTTGTTCATGCCCTTCATGTCGCGCAGAAACGAAAAAGCCGTTCGAGGAGCGCTCACATAGCCATCGGCCTTCACGCCCCAGTTGATTGACCAGAAACTCTTACCATGCCACCATCCCACGGCCAGCAGGTCGGTACTGGCGTTGAGCAGCGCATGGTTCTTCTCGTCCAGGCCGTTGAAGAAATTATCGGAGGTGAAATAGGTGGCATCGTCACGGTTGTCCATGATGTCGATGAGGTTGTCGATGTTCAGGCTGTTGGAGCGGTAGGCCGCACCCGTGTTGCCCACACCCGGCAAGTGTATAAAACCGCGAGTTGGAGCTAGCGCCGGATTTAACTGCATGCGGTAGTGTGAACCGTCCATGAAATAGGTGGTGCGCAGCATTTGCGCCTCGGCATCATGACAGCACAATGCAGCAATGGCTGCCACGGCCACCCTGATGCATGAGCCCAAGTAATTCTTATTCATATCCCAAATAGTTTTTCTATTGATGAGCAATTCTATTATTAGCGTTTTTAAGATTTTGCTGACAAAGGTAATATTTTTTCTCAAACCCACTCCCATCAGCACCTATAATTCTAAAACTTAAGGCTCCTGGCATACCATAAGGAACAGCCGCCAACCCTCATCGAAGAGGACTGGCGGCCCAAAATTCAATCGCTTAATAGTCGGGTTATCTCAATATCTTGACAGCAGAGACGCTGCCGTCGCTGTAACGGGTGACAACGATGTTGACGCCCTGGAACGGCTCATTGCTCTCCACGCCCATGACATTGTAGTAACGCACACTGTCGACCTGCTTGCCCGGAGCCAATTCTACCACACTGGTGGGAATAGCGTCATGGCCCGGCAGATCAAGGGGATAACCCCTGTACCGCGTGCTGGGTGTTCCAGGCTTGGCACTAGCACCGAGAACAGCATTGGACGACCTGTTATCAATCAATTCGATAGCCATGTGGAAGACGTAGGCGGTATCGGCCTTGAGTACGGGCACTTCATAATCAGACTGGCCGATTCTGTTATATCTCCAATCCACATCAATCATGCCGTCGAAATTGTAGCCATTGTTCACCCCGTCGCGGGTGTAAACGGTGAACTGGTCATTGTCGTTCCATACACCCATCACATGAGCCACCTCCTGGGCCTTGGGATTCATGAAGAACAACCTGCTACCCACCAGATTGGAATTGGCCGAGCCCTCAGCGGCCACAAAGCCGTCGCCATAGGGCGCATTCAAGTTGTAGGGCATAAAGTTGGCCATGATATAATGGTTATACGAGTAGTCGATGTTTTCATTCGCCTCGAGATAATCGGGCACATAGCCAGGATAACCAGGATACTGCACATCCTGTAGCGGAGTGGGATTATCGCTCAAAACGATGTTGTAGTTCAAGCCATCGTCGTAGTAACCCTTGACAGACAGCGGGTCGATGCCAATGCCGACAAAGTTGTGAGGATCATCGGCAACACCACTGAAGTTGAGCACCACCCAGTTGCTCTGGTCCCAATCATGCTGCTGGTATTTCAGCATATCGGTCACATAGTCCTTTTGGCCATTCTCGCCCTCGATGATAAAGGTCTTGTCGATTGACTTGTTACCGATATCCTTGGCCCACAAGAGTTTCAGACCATCTTTGACCACTGCCCAGGTACCCACCAGAGTGTCACACACAACCACACTGGCCTCAGGATCAACCGACCCCTCGATATAGGCCAGCGGCGTATAGGCATAATAGCCATCTTCCTCGGCCACGATGTAGCCGATGTAGGACTGGCCAGCCACCTGAGTGATTCCGGGAGTTGTAATCACGGTAGTGTTGCCGGGAGTCCAGTCACCACCATTCTGCTTCACCTGGTAGGAGGCATTCACCTCATCAGGATTGATGGCCTGAATCAAATCCTGCAGGTTGCTCCAGGCGGTCACTTCCTGTCCATATCGCACATAGGTAGGCTCGGCTGCACTGGCGCCGCCCCCAGGTTCAAGGTCGAGCTCAAACTGGTGGCGCATTACCCACATCTGATTCTTGGCACCGTTGACATAGATTGTATACAGGCCAGGCTCAATCTCAAAAGCGCTGATACCACCCGAAACAAAGGGGCTAAGATTATGCATCACCGGCGTGCCGCCCTCGTCGTAGTAAACTACATTCAGGTCGTCGTAATCGGCCACCAGGTAATGATGGCGCACATCGTCGGTGCTGGAAGCATTGTCCTGGATGGTTGAAAAGTGGAACCAACCCTTGGTAAGATCCACCTCGCCTGGCACGTCACGACGTCCCTTGTAATAGACGGTGATGCTGTAGGTCTCGGTGTCGTTGTCAAAGTCCAACGCAGAGCCGTTGAGCTGGAAGGTGCTGGCGCCGTTGTGCCATCCCAGCAAATAGAGGTCACTCACCACATTATATACTGCGGTGCTGGTGGCCATGATATAGCCGATGTTAGACTGGCCGTAAACGGTATTCTGGCCCTCGTTGGTAAGCGTGAGTTCTGTGCCAGTGGCCAGGGTGCCGCCATTGAGGCTGTACTGGATGGTCTGTGCATCCTCGTTGACTCCGTGAATCTGGGCAACGGCATGCACCTTTTCCTCGACATCGCTGGTGATATTGACCACGGTGCCTTTCTTCTTGTAGCCACTGGGCGGGGTGATGGTGAGCGTGACGGGCGTCTGTCTGATGCTCATCGTGCTCATGTCACCGCTGACGGTGATACGGTAGATACCGGCAGGAATCTTAAAGGCATTATCCGGATTGTTGCCCGACAAGACGACTCCCGTCGAGCCATCGCCCACGAGATAATTGTTGGAGGTGGCAGCCAGTCTCATACCGTTCATCACGCCCCAGTCGCCGGCGCCCGAAGCAGCCGTTCTCCAGTCAATGCTGGTGTCGATTCTCTTTGAGAGGCTGAAGTAGCCATAAGCCTGATCCACACTTGGATTCTCATTGCCGCCCTTGAAATAGACATCAAGATAGTAGTTGGTGCCATCGAACTGGAATTTGGGACCCGCCGCGCACCAGCTGATGCGGCCCATCGATGTACCTAACAGGTACAGCTCGTTGGGCTGGACAAGGAAGGTGGCCTCGAGGGTCACGTCGTTGGCCGGCATGACAAAGGAGTACACACCATTGCCGTCGGGGGTCATGGTCACAGTCTCGCCCGTCTCGTTGTCGGTATAGGTAACCGATGAGAGATAATAATTATCCTCGGGCTCGACAGTGAAGGTGACCACCTTGCCGCTGTTGGACGTTGTCTGACCATTGAAGTCGTTGTAGCCGCTCACAAAGTTGAACGCCCCACCCTGCTCGGGGTTGACCACGGTGTGGATGGTGTAAGGCGGCAGGAAATTGGCCACGATGTGCACGTTAGCAGCAGGCATCACAAACTCGTAGTCGTTACCAAAGTCGCCTGTTGCGGTTGGCTGCAGAACCGTCAGTTCGCTGGTTGTGAGATTGGTCACCGTCACGTCACCAATGCCCCAGCCGTCGGTCGGTCCGACAAAGAATTTCACGGTATCGGCTTGTTGTGAGGTCTGGCGTCCCTGATTGTCCACGAGCACGCCATCGCCCAGTGTGATGTAGCCGTCGTTGTCGCTGGGCAGGCACTGGGTGGTGATGGCATAGTTCTGAGCCGGCTTGTACAAGAACACGCGCTGGTAGGACGCATCGCTGTTATTGGACGAGTAGTCCATGTCTCGGAACAGGCTGCCGCCATTATAGTGACGGATGGCAAACGTCTTGCCGCCCGACGTCTCGCTGCTATTGTGGTCAAACCTGATCAAGGCGTTATTGTTGGTGTTACCCGTCACACTGATTGACGCGCGATAGTAGGACTCACTGCCGCTGGCGATATTGGACGTGGTGTACAGGTTATAGCCAGTGTTGGTACCCGACCCCGACGTGGTGGTGCGGCGGCGCAGGTAGTTCTCACCCACCTTGATGTACCACGGTCTAGAACTGTAGTTGGAAGACTCCAACTTGAGTAACTGCACCTCGTCGGTCACCTTGACCTTGGCATTGTTATTCAAGAGGGTGACAGGCGTTGAACTGAAGGTAGTGTAAGAGTCCGAGCCATGGTATTCCTCCTTGCTCAGGGCCTTGGAGGCTCGCTGGCTCACCAGGACATAGGTCTGGCCGTCCTCAATCTCACTATTGCTGGTAACCAGGTCGTAGATGTCGCCCAGTTCCTTCTCAAAGGTGATATCCACCGAGGCAAAACGCACGGGCTTGGCCTCGGTATTGAACTTGATGTACTTGGAGCCAGCCGCGCCGCCATCCCATGTGCCGGTATAGCCATCGTAGCTATAGGAACCGCCACCACTGTACAAGCTGATGGTCGAGGGCCCCCAGTAGAAGCAGTCGAGATTGTCGTCGGTAGTGTTGTCCAGACAGTGGAAAACAATCTTCTTGATGGTATAGTTGGTCGAAAAGATGTCAAAAATCACCTGTTGATGCTCAACCAGATAGTTGACGTTGTTCAAACCACTGGAGAAGGTCATGGTGATGCCGCCCTTGGTGCAATAATAGACACCAGACCCTTGTTCATAGATACCCTCGTTGCGAGAGATAGTCACTGTCTTCTCTCCTGCCCATACAGGAACAGACAAGGCGAGAATCATGACGAACATAAAAAGTTTCTTCATCATCAAATTGAATTTTGGCGGGCTCAAATACTATTCATAGACAGCAGCCATAGCGAGCCCTTGCTTGGGCCACTGCCAGTTATTTTCAAAAACTAGTCGGCAAAATTAACAACAAAAATCAAAATACAAAAAAATTATACATCTTTTGCCTGTTTTTTTCAATCAACCAAACAATTATACCAATCAATAGGATTGCTTGACAAAGTACCCGCGCTGTGCTATACCAATAAAACAACCAAGACCGCGACACGGACAGTTCCCGAGCCACGGTCTTGTTGAAATGATATGTCTAATTCTCTAGAAAGTGAAGCCGGCACCGACCATGAAGCCGATGCGCTGGGCTCCCATGCCATAGAGGATGTCGTAGCGGCGATTCAATAGATTGTGGGCCTGTAACCACAGGCTGACTGTGCTGTTGAGGCGATAGGTGGCACCTGCATGCAGGTTGATGACGTCATCCATGTCTGCAAAGGTATATCTGGCACTTGGATAAAATTCCGTCGAGAACAAGTCGTTGGTGTTGAACAATGCCATGCGACCGCCACGGTACTCAAGACCGGCATTGACCGACAACGGTCGCCAGGGATAGACCTTGATGTCGATGTTGGCCACGGTGGAAGCGCGGTCCACACCCATCTTGTAACCGTTGTAATGATTATCGGTTTCAAAAAGTTCCTTGTCGCGGGGAGCATATTTAAGGCTTGCCGATGCCTCGACGAGCGAGCGGTACTTGTAATTGACCTCGGCATTGAGGTAGTAACCGCGGCTATCGATGACGTTGTAAGATGACATGAGGCCATCGAGTAGAGAATTGACTGTATAGATAATGCCCGGCTCGTCCTTGACGATGGCGTAACCGATAGACACCTTGGCACTCAAGCCCTGGAAGGGACCAATCTTGAAACCACCCTCGGCATCGAGGGGAGTATAAACGCTGCCATAGAGCAGCAAGGGGTTGTCGTAGCGGTAATTGACAAAGTGCTTGCCCTGACGGTAGCCCAGTGCCTTGCCGCCCAATAGGTTGCCGAATAGCGAGAAGCCATCGACAAGGGCCAGACCGGCACGCACGTTGGGCGAGAGACGGAAGGCGGCACCATCGCTGAAGCAGATGTGGGCATTCAAGCCCAGTTGCACCTTGAACATGTCGCCCGAGATGCTATAGGTGGGCGAGAGAGTAACCATGCCTGCCTCGTCGAACAGGTCAAGCTGCTTGTCGGCCTTGGCCTTCACACCGCGACGCAGGTATTCACCCTTGATGTTCAACGCCGCATTGGTCAACTCGGTGATATCATAACTGCCGCCCAAGTCAATGATGCCCCAGTTGTCATGCACACCATGCTTGTAGTGCTCGTCGAAGGGCTTGTCGTGATTGGCATGCCCGTATAGCAGGCCGACATTGTATTTCAAGGGCTTATCGAGCAGCGTGAACTGGCTTTTCCAGCCCGCATTGAGGTTGATGTTGAAGAAGGACTGTTTCTCGGTATCCCAGTTATAGGGGGATAAGATGGTTAAACCATCACCGCCTTCCTTCAGCGGATAGAGTTCCAACTCATTCCAACCGCCGTAGTAGTTGTAGATGTCGATGTGGGACATGAGCCCCAGGGTGAGGGTGCCCTTGCCCAGTGCACGGCTGTAGTCCACGCCCAGCGTGTTGTCGTTAAACTTCTGCTTGTTGCGGTTCACGTCATGGGTGATAACCTTTGAGGGGTTCTTGCTATTCCATGAACTGTTGTGGTTGAACCAGATGCCCAGGTTCTCGCCCTCGTCATTCAGGATGCGGTAGCCGAAGTCCACTGCAAAATTGGCCTGCGTGCCACCGCCCACATCCAGATATCCGCGCTTATCGCTGAAGTTGTGTGCCGTGCGGTAGCCGTAGGGTAACAGAGTGGGTATCGAGGTGGGCACATCGATGGGCGAGGTGAGGTCGCTGTAGCCCAGCTGTGTCTTCTTGCCGACGGGAGCGGGCTTTTTGACCTTGGGCAGCTCATTTTTCTTGACAGCCTTCTTCTCGAGTGGAGCGATGTCCTTCTCAAGGTTGATTTCCTTGTTCAAGTTGGTGTTGTCCTGGGCATAGCCCGCGTTAAGGGAGAATGCCGCCAGCAACATGGCTATATATATCTTTTTCATCTTCATATTAAAAAAATGTGTGATGCTATGATGGTGATACTGATTAATTCTTGCTCTTGGTGCTCTTTTTCCTGCCATTGTCGGTGCTGGAGTTGGCGGTAGACGACGAGTTGCCGCCTTTCCACTTGTTCAAGCGGGTCTCGATGCCGTTGAAAATATCCTTCTCCTTGCCAGGATAGTTGCTCTTGAGGCTCTGCAGATACTCGCGGGCCTGAGTCACATTGCCCTGCTTGTAATAGACATCGGCCAGTGTGAGGAAACTCTTGGCAAGCCAATAGCTGTGCGGGGTTCCGGCATCAATCAAAGCGTTGATGGTCTGCTCTGAGCCCTTGAAGTTACCCATCTCGTACTGCATGCGTGACAACTCATAGGATGCCTGCGCGCCAAACTCGCTGGAGGGATCCTTGGCCAGTGCGCGGAAAGCAGCCTCGGCATCCTTGGTATTGCCCACCTGGGCAAAGGCCATGGCACGATCCAGGTTGACTTCCTTCTCCTCGTTGGCGGTGAGCCCGCCACGGTCGAGCAATACACTGGAAACCTGGCTTACCTCGTTCCAGTTACCCATCTGCTTGGCAACACGCATGGCGCCCAGCTGGGCCAGGGTGCGGTTATCGTCGCTGGTAGCGCGCTCGGCGAGTTCCTTATAGCTCTGCAACGCCTCCTCGTTCTTGCCTTGGCGCGCGTAGATGTCGCTGCGCATGGCAATCGCATCTTGGGCATAGGAAGCGTCACCGCCAGCCTGCAAAGCCTCGTCGATGGCCTTCATCGCGTCGTTGTAGTTGCCCTTGGCATAGTGGTAACGGGCGATATAGTACTTGGCCTTGGCGACATAGGCTCCTGCAGGATAGTCCTTGAGGTACTTCTTTATCTTGTCGATGCTGGGCTTGTCGCTGATGGCATCTTTCTCGGCAGCCTCAAAGGTGAGTCTCTCCATCTCGCCCACGTCGATCTTGGGCGCGTTGGGCACGCTGTTCAGGAACTTGCTGAAGTCCGTCAGCTGCCCCCGGTCGGCATAGATGAGTTTCATGTCCTCGGCAGCAGCCTGGGCCTCATCGCTGGTGGGGAACTGGCGGATGACCTGCTTGTAGGCATCGACTGCCGCATCCTCCTTGCCCATGCTCTTGTAGACCAGTGCGGTCTGGAGCAGACCCTTGCGGGCCTCGACGCTGCGGGGATAGTTCTTGAGCAGCGTGGCATAGGTGACCTGGGCCTCGGTATTCTTGCCCAGCAGTGCCTGGGCGTTGCCCTTCTCGAGCATCGCCTGGGGGGCGAAGTCACTCTTGGGATAGGTCTTGATGAGTTCGTCCATCTGCTTGATCTCGTCGGCATACTGGCGACTCAGTCCCATCATGATGCCCTTTTGGTACATGGAATAATCGCCACTGGCGTTCTTGTCGAGCCGCATGGCCTGGTCATAGGACGACTGGGCGCCGCCAAAGTCGCGCGCATAGTACTGCGAGTCTCCGATGCGGTTATAGGCGTCGGCTACCAGTTCGTTACCCAGCTGCTTGCTGGCAATGGCATTCTGGAAAGCAGTCTTGGCCTCGGCATAGCGCTTCTGGTTATACAGGCTGTAACCCAGATTGTACTGGGCCAGTCCGTAGTTCTCGTCTCCCTTGTCAACAGCCTTGACATATTCCTGCTGGTACTTGGCAGCCTCCTTGTAGTTGCCCTGGCGGTACTGGGTCTCGGCAAGCCACAATCGGCTCTCGTTCATGGCCGTCTTGTCGTAATTGCCCACCGCGATAGACTGCTTGAAGTAGTCATCGGCCTCCTTGGTGCGGTTATTGGCCAGAGCCTGCACGCCCAGATTGTAGAGCACATTCTGCTTGGCCTTGAGCACCTTGGCACCTGGATTCTTGATGCGGTTGATGCTCGTGAGCGCACGCTGGTAGTCGGTTGTGCTCATGTAGGCATCCACCAGATAGCCCTCGACGTTATCCTTGTAGCGCGACTTGGGATACTCGTTCAGGAAATCTTCAAACAAGTCAACGCTCTTGTCAAACGGCGTGCGGGCGCCCTTGCTCACTCCCACGGCATAGTTGTAGTAGGCCGTTTCCTTGACATCGCGGTCACAGTCCATCATGGCAGCCTGCTGGAAGGCCATGTTGGCGCCATTGATGTCGTTGAGTTGCCGCTTGGCCTGGCCCATATACAGGTAGGCACTCTGCGAGAGTGCGTCGCTGCCATCGGTGACATGAAGCATGTTGTTGACCACCGACTGGTAGTTGCCGTCGCGGTAGTCGAGCACACCCATGGTGTAGGCTGCGGTGCGGTAGGGTTCACCCTCGGGGTTGTCCATATATCGACGCAGATAGGTGCGGGCCTCGCGGTCGTTGCCCAGGTGATAATAGCTCTCGCCCACCAGACGATTGAGTTCGGCGTCAAAGTAGTCATTACCATGCTGGTCGAGCAAAGCCTTGCCCTGCTCAATCACGTCGTTGTAACGCTTTTTGTTGTACTCAATCTGGACAAGGTAGTATTGAGACTGGAAGCCCAACTCGGTCCCCTGTGGGATGCTGCTGAACCTGGCCTGCGCCTCGCTATAGTTACCCCTGACGTAATCCAGATAAGCCTTGTAGAACTCGCTGGCACCGCCATAACGGGCAGTCCTGTCCAGCTCGTAATACTGTCGCTCGGCCTCGTTGTAGTTGCCCAGGCGCAGGTTACAGTATGCTCTACGGTACTCCAGGTCCTCGTCGCTATCAAGGTCCAGCGAACGGTTGCGCACCACCGAGTAGGCGTTGAGTGCGCTTTCCCATGCTCCACGATAGAAGAAATAGTTGCCCGCCTTGAGCAACGCTTGCATGCCCAGCGGTGATGAGGGATACTTGTTGTAGAAATTGAGCAACGCCTCCAGGCTCTCCTCTTCGCCACGTTCAAAGCGACTCAGAGCGATGTAGAAGTCGGCCTGTTCACGCATCGTCGCGTCGGCTGGCAGTCGTTTCATCTGCTCGAGCTGGTCGATGGCACCCACATAGTTGTGCAACTCATACATCTGCCGTCCGCGCTCAAGGTAGCCGGCGGCCTCGCTTGACATCACTGCCGGCTGCCCCATAGCGATCGCCGGGGCTGCAATCAGTGCTGACAATAAGACTTTCTTTAATTTTGCCATATCTTGTAGTTATTTTTTATATTCTTGATTTTGAGTGCCCTTGACGGGCACACCAATTGCCGTTCACATTAATTATAACTGCAAATATAGTTATAAATTGCATATCTGGAGCCATCCGACATCTAAAATAATGCTAAAAAGCGTGCACAGGCGCTGAACCGCAGCAGGCAGCGATGGCCAGAGATGTCATTTTCAATAAAAAAAAAGAAAAAAGGTCAAGTTTTTTGGTATAATGCAAAAAATAACTACCTTTGCGTGTTTATTTGGCGGAAAGCCCTAAAACCGAGAGAAATAACGTAATAAAAATAATTGTAAATGGCTACATTAGAGAAAATTAGGCAGAGGAAAAAGATCCTTGCCATCGTGATCGGTGCCGCATTGCTCGCATTTATTATCGAGGTTGGTATCGAGGCCATCGGTCGTTCCGGTGGAAACAGCGCAGCCGCAAAAGTCGGCAATGAAAAAATTGACATCATGGCATTCCAGCGCCGCGTCGAACAGGAAGCTGCTGACGATCAGCAGAACAACAATCAGGTCGATGCCGCTACCCGTCAGCAGCAAGTGCTGGACGACATGATCAACGAGAAGCTTCTTGAGCAGGAGTTCAAGAAGGTGGGTCTCTTTGTCAGCGACGACGAGATCAGCCAGCTGATGATTGGCAAGAACCCCGCTCCCGCGGTGGTGCAATTTGCCCAGCAGTATGGTGCCAAGTCGCCCGCAGAATTATATGACTTTATCATGAACCCCGGCAAGCAGGGTGTTCAGGAAGCCCAAGTAATGGAACTTCGCGGCCAGTGGGAGAAACTCAAGGCCGACATCGTTAAGCAATACCAGTTTGCCAAGCTGCAGAACCTGGTTGCAGGCTGTATGCAGGCCAACGATCTGGACCGTGCCCAGATGGCCGAGGAAGAGGCTATCACCAATGTGGTCACCTTTGCCAAGAAGGACTACTCCAGCGTGCCCGACGACAAGTATTCCGTGAGCGACGAGGAACTCAAGGCCGAGTGGCAGAAGCTCAAGCCCATGTTCAAGACCGACGAGGACGTGCGTGCTATCCACTACATCGCCGTGAACATCGACCCCAGCCAGGAGGACATCATGGCCGCCAACAAGATTGCCGACGCTGCTTACATCGCCCTGCAGAAGGGTCGCGGTGTTGACTCGGTTCGCCTGCTGGGCACCGTCAACATCGACACCGCCAAGATGGTGCAGAAGGACATGCCCGCCAAGGTTCGTGACCTGTTTGCCAGCGCTCAGGTGGGCACGACCCATCGCGACAGCACCGTTGGTAACCACCACGTGATGTACAAGCTCATCAACAAGGAAGTCAGCCTTGACTCGGTTCAGCTGAGCTACGTGCTGATTCAGGGCGACGCCAAGACTCAGAAGGCAGCCCTTGACCAGCTCAATGCCGGCAAGACCCTCGACGACCTGAAGAAGGCCTATCCCCAGAAGGTGGACGGCAAGCTCAACGAGTGGCAGCGCGTTTATACCGCTCCCGACTCGATGAAGACCAAGATGGCCAATGCCGGACAGGACTACTTCGTGTACATGAGCACCGACCAGGGCGCTACCCTGATGAAGATCGACGAGAAGAAGGCACCCAAGACGTTCTACACCGTTGCGACGGTCAGCTATGACGCTTATGCCAGCACCAAGACCAGCGAGGACCTGCGCGACAAGTTCCAGGCCTTCCTGAACAAGAACAAGACCGCCAAGGATTTTGAGGAAAATGCAGCCAAGGCCGGTTACAACGCAGCCGAAATGATGATCACCCCGTCGACTGCACAACTCGGCATGAGCATGTATGGCAACGGTGGCATCAAGGACAGCCGCAAGGCCATCAAGTGGGCGTTTGACAGCAAGAAGGGTGAGGTATCGCCCATCTTCAGCGACAACAACGACGTGCTCATCGCAGTTGCCATCGACGACGTGTACGAGGACGGCTACCTGCCCTACAACTTCACTCAGGGCAAGGAGTTCCTTACCAACCGTGTTCGCAACAGCAAGAAGGGTGACGACCTGATGAAGCAGTACCAGGGCAAGGCCAAGGACTTGAACGGCTATGCATCGCTCATGGGTGTCAGCGTAGATACCGCCAATGTGGTATTTGCCAGTGGCGATCCCAAGATCGAGAGCAAGCTCGCGGGCCGCATCTGCGCCACCAAGCCCGGCACCCTGCAGGGTCCGTGGAAGGGCGAGAACGGTGTTTATGTTTACCAGGTGGTTAAGCAGGAGAAGTCAGAGCGCAAGCCCACCAAGGAAGAGCTCGACAACCGCTACGCCCAGAGCCGCGGCGCTCGCGTGTTTGGCAATCCGCGCAACATCTACAACATCCTGACCAAGGCTACCAAGGTCTCGAAACGACTCATCGATTTCTATTAATCACAAGAAACGATAACCCATCAAGTCCCGCCGGAATCTATCTGGCGGGACTTGTTTTTTGTCGAAAAACGAATTTTTATCGGTTGTGCTGATCAATAATCCAAAAAAAAAGTCTATCTTTGGAGGTTAAACCAAAAAATCACCTTTTTTCAATGTCAACTATCAACGAGCGACAAGACGAAATCATTGAGGAATTTGAGGGTCTGGACGACTGGATGGACCGCTACAGTGTCATCATCGACATGGGTAACGCCATGCCAGCGCTCGACGAGCAGTACAAGACTGCCGATAACCTGATTGACGGTTGCCAGAGCCGCGTGTGGCTCCAGGCCGACTGCATCGACGGCCGCATGCACCTGCAGGCCGACAGCGATGCCATCATTGTCAAGGGCATTATCTCGATGCTCGTGCGCGTGCTCGACGGTGCCACGCCCCAGGAGGTGCTCGATGCCGACCTTTACTTCATCGAGCGCATCGGGCTGCGAGAACACCTCTCTCCTACCCGCAGCAACGGCCTGCTGGCCATGGTGAAGCAGGTGCGGGCCTATGCCATCGCCTTCAATGCCCGAGTGCAACAGGATAACCAATAACATTATTAATATCAACCAATCAAAAACCAAACGAATTTATGTTTAAAAACCATCCCAAGGGTCTAATCCCTGCCGCGTTGAGCAACATGGGCGAGCGCTTCGGCTACTACATCATGGCTGCCGTGCTGTCGCTGTTCCTGTGCTCCAAGTTCGGCTTGGCCGATGATAAAGCGGCCTTGATTTATTCTGTCTTCCTTGCAGCCATCTACGTCTTGAGTCTGGTGGGCGGTGTCATCGCCGACCGCACTCAGAACTACAAGGGCACCATCATGACGGGTCTCATCATCATGGCACTCGGTTATGCCGGCTTGGCCATCCCCATCACCGCAACTTCGGGCACGATGACGATGCTGCTCGTCCTAACCTGCGCTGCGCTGGTGCTGATTGCCTTCGGTAACGGCCTGTTCAAGGGCAACCTGCAGGCAATCGTTGGCCAGATGTATGATGACATGGAAGCCGAGGCTGTCGCTGCCGGAAAGCCCGAAGAGGAAATCAGGGCCATGAAGGGTCGCCGCGACTCTGGTTTCCAGATTTTCTATGTGTTCATCAACATCGGTGGTTTGATTGCTCCGTTCATCGCTCCGTTCCTGCGCCAGTGGTGGCTGGGACGCTTCGGCTTCAAGTATGTTGCCGAGCTGCCCGCCCTTTGCCACAAGTTCATCGACGGCACCATTCCTGCCGACCAGATGACTAACCTGCAGACTTATCTTACCCAGGCAGGTGTCTCGGGCGAGGCCACGGTTGAGGGTTGCCAGCGCTACCTTGAGGTGTTCAACCAGGGTGTGCATTTCGCCTTCATCGCATCGGTGATCGCCATGCTCCTCTCGCTGGTCATCTTCATTGCCAAGCGCGGCATCTTCCCCTCACCGGGCAAGAAGGCTGCTGCCACCTCGGTTGAACTCACTCCCGAGGAGAAGAAGAGCATGGCCAAGGAGCTGCGCCAGCGCTTGTATGCCCTTCTGGCAGTGCTGGGCGTTGTCATCTTCTTCTGGTTCTCGTTCCACCAGAATGGTGTGACGCTGTCATTCTTTGCTCGCGACTTCGTCAAGAGTGACCAGTTGCCCGCCGAGTTGTGGCAGGCGGTTAACCCGTTCTTTGTGATTGTGCTCACCCCGATCATCATGCTGATCTTCGGTGCACTGAGCAAGCGCGGCAAGGAAATCTCCACTCCCCGCAAGATTGCTTACGGTATGTGCATCGCCGGCCTGGCCTACCTGTTCCTGGCCATTTACTCCTTCACGGCTGGTTATCCCTCGGGTGATGAGTTCAAGTTGCTTGATGCCGACACCAAGATGGGCATGAAGGCAGGCTGGTGGGTCATGATTGCCACCTACTTCCTGCTCACCGTTGCCGAACTGTTCATCTCGCCGCTGGGTCTGTCGTTTGTATCCAAGGTGGCTCCCAAGACCATGCTCGGCTTGTGCCAGGGTCTGTGGCTCGGCACCACCGCCGTCGGTAACATTCTGTTGCCCATCGGCACCATCATGTACAACAATATGCCGTTGTGGCAGTGCTGGGGTGTATTCATCTGTGTCTGCTTCATCTCGGCCGGCGTGATGCTCGGTATGGTGAAGTGGCTGGAGCGTGTCACCAGCGACAAGTAATTCCTGCCTAACTCATTATTAATATAAGAGAATCTAGGAAATCTGGAAATAGCAGGTTTCTCTAGATTCTCTGATTTAAAAGACTATCAACGATGTTTGAGAACCAACCTAAAGGACTGTTTGCGTTGGCACTAGCCAACACCGGTGAACGCTTCGGTTACTACACGATGATCGCAGTGTTCGCATTGTTTTTGAGGTCAAACTTCGGTTTTGACCCAAAATGGGCTGGCGAGATCTATGGTGATTTCCTGATGCTCGTTTACTTCCTCCCGATTCTGGGCGGTTATCTGGCCGACAAGTTCGGTTTTGGAAAGATGGTGACAAGTGGTATCATCATCATGTTCATCGGCTATCTGCTGCTCTCTATCCCGCTGGGTGGGGCAACGGCCGGTATCGTCGCTATGCTTGCCGCCCTGCTGCTCATCAGCTTGGGAACGGGTCTGTTCAAGGGTAACCTCCAGGTGATGGTAGGCAACCTGTATGACGACCCGAAGTATGCCAATCAGCGTGACGCTGGCTTCTCGCTGTTCTACATGGCCATCAACATCGGCGCGCTGTTCGCCCCGACCGCTGCCGTGAAGATCACCGAGTATGCTCAGACCCATCTGGGTTACACCGCACCTGGTGAGGCTTATCACTTTGCCTTTGCCGTGGCCTGCGCATCGCTGGTACTGTCGATTGCCATCTATTACGCCTTCCGCGGCACCTTCCGCCACACCGAGGGCGGTACCAAGCAGGCTGCCAAGGCTGACGAGGCATCGGCTGAGCCCGAACTGAGCAAGGAGGAGACCAAGCAGCGCATCGTGGCCCTGTGCCTCGTGTTTGCCGTAGTGATCTTCTTCTGGATGGCCTTCCACCAGAACGGTCTGTCACTGACCTACTTTGCCGACGAGTTCACCGCCAAGTCGGCCTCGGGTGTCCACACCATGCCGTTTGACGTGATCAACCTGGTGATGATTATCTTCATCGTGTATGCCGGCTTCTCATTCTTCGAGAGCAAGACGGGTAAGGGCAAGGGCATCTCGGCTGCCATCATCATCGCAGCCCTGGCCGTGCTGGGTTACAAGTACACCCAAGCCACTGGCACCGTTGACATCTCGGCTCCCATCTTCCAGCAGTTCAACCCGTTCTATGTGGTTGCGTTGACCCCCGTATCGATGGCTATCTTCACCTATCTGGCCAACAAGGGCAAAGAGCCCTCGGCACCCCGCAAGATTGCTTACGGTATGCTCGTTGCAGGTGCTGCCTTCTTCATCATGATGTTTGCCTCGCAGGGCCTTCTCACGCCCAACGAGCAAGCTGCCCTTGCCGACAAGGGTGAGCTCGGCCCGCTGGTATCGCCCTACTGGCTCATCTCGACCTACCTGGTGCTGACCTTCGGTGAGCTGTTGCTCTCGCCCATGGGCATCTCGTTTGTGAGCAAGGTGGCTCCTCCCAAGTATAAGGGCCTGATGATGGGTGGCTGGTTTGGTGCCACCGCCATTGGCAACAAGCTCGTCAGCGTGGGTGGTTACCTGTGGGGAGATCTGCCCCTGTGGATTGTTTGGACAGTATTCATCGTGCTGTGCCTGCTCTCGGCCCTGTTCATGTTTGCCATGATGAAGCGCCTGGAGAAGGTAGCGAAATAATCTGCCTCGCAATACCCCGGCAACGGGGCTGGTAAAGAGCAATACAAAATCCATAAAAATGTGGATTTTGTATTGCTCTTTTGGGTTATTATTGCTAACTTTGTGAGTTGAAAAAAATATAACCATTAACAAACAAATATCACACTATGACAACGAAGTTAGTTGACAGATTTCTGAAGTATGTGAAGTTCGACACCCAGAGTGACGAACTCACCAACCTGACGCCATCGACACCAGGCCAGATGGTGTTTGCCAAGGAGCTGAAAAAAGAGTTGCATGACATGGGCCTGAGCGACATCTCGCTCGATGACAACGGCTACCTGTTTGCCACCCTGCCCGCCAATACCGACAAAGCTGTTCCCACCGTGGGGTTCATTGCCCACATGGACACTGCCCCCGACATGAGCGGCCACGACGTGAAGCCCCGCATCGTGAAATATGACGGTTCGCCCATCGTTCTGAGCGATGAGCCGCGCATTGTGCTCGACCCGCAGCAGTTCCCCGAGATGAACGACTATGTGGGTCAGGAGTTCATCGTCACCAGCGGCGATACCCTGCTGGGTGCCGACGACAAGGCCGGCATCGCCGAAATCTTGACCGCCATCGAGTGGTTCCAGGAGCATCCCGAGGTAAAACATGGCAACATCCGCGTGGGTTTCAATCCCGACGAGGAAATCGGCCTGGGTGCACACCACTTCGACGTTGAGAAATTTGGTTGCGACTGGGCCTATACCATGGACGGTGGTGCCGTGGGCGAGCTGGAGTATGAAAACTTCAATGCCGCCAGCGCCAAGATCACCTTCAAAGGCCTGAACGTGCATCCCGGTGCCGCCAAGCACAAGATGCTCAACTCGATGCGCGTGGCCGTGCAGTTTGCCATGATGCTACCGCGCTGGGAGACGCCCGAGCACACCGAGGGCTACGAGGGCTTTTATCACCTCATCAGCATGGAAGGCAGCGTCGAGAAGACCACATTAAGCTACATCATCCGCGACCATGACCGTGACCGCTTTGAGAGCCGCAAGCGCGAGATCGAGCACCTGTGCAACAAAATCAACAGCGAGTTCCCCGACTGCGCCTCGTGCGAAATCAAAGACCAGTACTACAACATGCGCGAGAAGATCGAGCCCGTGATGAACATTATCGACATTGCCAAACAAGCTATGGAGAATGCCGGTGTCACCCCCAAGGTACAACCCATACGCGGCGGTACCGACGGTGCCCAGCTCTCGTTCAAGAATCTGCCCTGCCCCAACATCTTTGCTGGCGGCATGAACATGCACGGACGCTTCGAATATGTGCCCATACCCTCGATGGAGAAGGCCACTAAGACTATCGTCGAGATCTGCAAACTGGTAGCCCAGTAAGATATCACAACAAGCGGTAAAGGACGCTTTTGAAGGTCTTATTTGTGTCTGCCGCAATAGGCCAGCGAGAAAAACCTGCCAAATTATTTGGCTGATATAGAAAAAAGCTATACCTTTGCACCGCTTTTTGGGAGATTCGCTAGCTCAGCAGGTAGAGCACATCCCTTTTAAGGATGGGGTCGTGGGTTCGAGCCCCACGCGAATCACGAGGGACGCAGTCAGGATTTGCCGGGCTGCGTTTCTTTTTTGTTCCAGGCATTATCGGCAAATTAACAGAAGCGGGCTCTGGCGAATGAAGCCAAAGCCCGCTTGTTGTTTTTTTAGAGTAATAATGCCCTGAATCAGCTCAGAATGATGCGGATAACTGCGTTGACGTCAGAGATGTTAATCTCGGTATCCTCGTTGACATCGGCGCGCTGAAGCACGTCCTCGGCAGCCTCGCGGCCCAAGATGATGCCAACAAGCACATTGACGTCGGCAATGTTCACCTCGCCGTCACCATTCACGTCGCCCTTGATAAAGGGTTCGGGATCCGGGTCGGGATTCTCGATGAAGACGTGCTCGTCGAGGTAATCCATGTGACGACGAATCCAGTCTTCAACGTATTCCAACTCTGCGCTCAGGTCAAGAGACTTTCCGGCAAGATCCGAGTCGCCGCTCCAGCGCTGCTCCTCGCGGGCAGCGGCACCGGAATTCTCGAGCTCGTTGACAGCCGTACGGTAGTGATTGATCATGTTGTCGGTGCTGAGGGGGCCTTCACGCAGCTCACGATAGCGCTCATTGATCTCGTTATGGTACATGTCTTCCATGAGCAGCAGCGAGATGTTGGAAATCCAGCCCCTGGGGTTGCGCTCGGGTTTAACCATGTTGGGCAGGTCGACCTTCGGGTCATAGTTACCACCGACCGAGATGTCGAGGTCCCAAGGAGTCATCGTCAATCTGGGGTTGTCCTGCTGGTCATAGCAAGCGTAGAAGATGTTCAGGCTCTCATTGTCGAGTGCCTGCAGAGCCGAGATGAGGATGTAGTAGTCCTGCATCACAGGGATGTCAAAGTAATACTCAAAGAGTTCCTTGCGCTGTTCTTCTTCCAGGTCCTGGTTGGGAACTGAGTAAACGGCATTGTCAAGAGGCCACCAGTTGGCGACACCGACCTCGTCAAAGTCGGGGTACTTCATTTCAAAGCCATCCCAGAACGCGCTGCTCTCCAATCCGTGGCCCTTAGGACGGCTCATTGTCACCGTACGGCTCCAGGTATAGGCTTGCCACAAGGCACCATGAAATTCGCCATTCTCCTCGTCATAGCGCTTGAGCTTCAACTGCTTGCGGTCGATGGGCTCGCACATGTTGTAGATACCTGCATAGTAGTCGTTAAGGATGACTTCCACCATCTGGCCACGTGAGCCGTTGCGTGCATTGGGCAGGGTGTCGCTGTACCAGGGACGACGGGCCATTTCGAGCCAGATGTCGGTTCCCACACGGTTGCGGACGCGCATGAAGTCCATCTGTCCGGCATCGAGAATCCACGAGTTGTCGTTGCGCAGGCCAAAGAAGCGATGATTCTGCTTGGTGCTGTCTTCGTTGACAAACTTGATGCGATAGTTGCGCTTGTGCTTAGCGCCATCGTTGGTCACAGTGCCGCGCCACTTCAGCTTGGCCATCAACGGCTCGGCATAGGCCGAGTCAGGCTCATTGACAGTCACGGTGCCGTAACTGTAAGTGTGGCCAAAGGTTCCTTTCAGTTCCACAACGGGCAGCCAGGTGAAGGTGATGTCACCGGCGACCACTTCATCGTTCAAGACAAAGGTGACGGGATAGTTCTTGCCACCGGCGATAGCGGCAAAAGTGTAAGCCCCACCGTTTGCCACTTCAACACCGTCGATCTTGAAATCACTGATCGAATCGCCGTAATTCACAGTGGCATTGTAGTCACTGCCGAACAAAGACTGGGGAACACTGCACAGCCAGATGCCATTGCGGTTGTCATGCACCGCACGATGGCCGCCGATGTTGAGCGGTTGTGCCCATGCGATGAGCCCCGCCAACACAAATGCCAATACTACAAGTAAATGTTTTCTCATCATTATATCTAAAATTGTTTGACTAAAAATTCTTAAAGAGTCCACACTTCAACGTAAATGTTGATTGAATCAAACGCCCGCTTCATAAAAGCAAGGAATAGCATAAATATGGCGCAAAGATACTAAAAAAGTGTAAATGATGCAGTTTATATCATTTTTTTTCAACCAAAAGCCCACTGGGCGGGACGACTGGGCTGGCATGAGCGAGCCCCAAAAAATAATTCATCAGTTTTTTGATTTTTTTATTCTCAAAACGGCAAAAAAGAAGTAACTTTGCTCTCTCATATCACTCAACTTGAAAATCGCTCGATAGCAATGAAAATATTCACCAACGATGGACTGCGCCGCATAGGCGACCGAACTGTGGAAAAAGAGAACATGACCATGCTCGACCTGATCGAGCGTGCCGCTTCGTCAGTATCATACGAGCTCATCTCACGCTGGAGGACATCCAAGCGCTTTGTCTTTTTTGCCGGCCCTGGCGATAACGGAGCCGACGCTCTGGCCGTGGCCCGCATGATGTATGAGCAGGGTTACCGTCCCGAGGTCTACCTGTTCAACATCAAGTCGGCCCAGCTGTCGCCCTGTTGCCTGGCCAACCGCGACCGCCTGCTGGAAACCGCCGGCGATGACATCGAGTTTATTGAGGTCATCCAGAATTTCTCGCCCCCTGAACTCGACGAGAACGACGTGGTGGTCGACGGCTTGTTCGGCAACGGCCTGCGCACGCCACTCAAGGGCGGCTACACAGCGCTGGTACAGTACATCAACAGCAGTGGAGCCTATGTCGTCTCGATAGACATCCCGTCGGGCATGTTTGGCGAGTGGAACGTGGGCAATGACCGCCGCAACATCATCCGCGCCAACCTCACGCTCACTTACCAGAGCAAGCGCCTGGCGTTCTACTTCGCCGAGAATGCCGACTATGTGGGCGAATGCAAGGTGCTGGACATCGAGCTCGACAGCGAGAGCGTGGCCCGCACACCTACCGACTTTTACCTTATCGAGCGCGATGATGTACATGACGTGATGCATCCCCGCAACCCCTTCAGCAACAAGTATGACCACGGCACGCTGCTGCTCATTGCCGGCAGTTACGGCATGATGGGCGCCGCCGTGCTTGCTGCGCGTGGCGCGTTGCGCACTGGTGCCGGTCTGGTCACGGTGCATGCCCCGCGTTGCGGCTATCAGGTGCTGCAGACCGCCGTTCCTGAGGCCCTCTTTGAGCCCGACCGCAACGAGATCGTCACCTCGTCAATCGACCTGCGCCACACCTACAGCGTTGTGGCCCTGGGTCCCGGCATGGGCGTGCACGACGAGACCCTGGAGGCCGTGCACCAGTTCATCATGAACTTCAAGCGCCCGTGTCTGCTCGATGCCGATGCGCTTAACTGCATTGCCCGTCGTCCCATGTTGCTCAAGAGCATTCCTCCACGCTCCATCATCACGCCGCACGCCATCGAGTTTGACCGCCTGTTTGGCGACCACAACACCGACGAGGAACGTCTTAAAAAGGCCCTCGATGTCTCCAAGCTGTACAACATCACCATCGTGCTCAAGGGCCACTACACCATGACGGTGCGCCCCGACAGCAAGGTCTATGTCAACAGCAGCGGCAACG
>CAMJZI010000001.1 GCA_946410185.1 uncultured Porphyromonadaceae bacterium | reverse complement strand
TATGTTTTACAGCATATTACAAAATGAGGATGTGCCACAATTTTGACACATCCTCCTGAATTGTATTACGCAGCCCGGCAATGGCGCAATCACCCCCGTGGATATTGCCTGTTGACCACATTATTGCCTATCACAGGGTAATTGCCGAAGGAGGGGGTGTAATTGTTAAAAAAAATCAATGGGGCAAAAAAAACGGCTGGAATTTTGCTAGTTCGGCAAGTTGCCGTAACTTTGCATAAAAATTGAATATAATTACCTTTTTGAAGGGGTTCAATTATTAAGAAAAAGCGAAAAACAGTTTAACCTAAATAATTGACTATCAATGGAATTACCATTTGCTGAATCTTGGAAGATTAAGATGATCGAGCCCCTGCGCAAGAGCACCCGTGCCGAGCGCGAGCAGTGGCTCAAGGAAGCTCACAACAACGTGTTCATGCTCAAGGCCGAGCAGGTTTACATTGACTGCCTGACCGACTCTGGTACAGGTGCCATGAGCGACCGCCAGTGGTCAGAGATGATGCTGGGCGACGAGAGCTATGCCGGTGCCACCTCGTTCTACAAGTTTGAGAGCGTTGTACAACGCATCTTCGGCTTCAAGTATGTCATCCCCACCCACCAGGGCCGTGCTGCCGAGAACGTGCTGTTCTCCTATCTGGTGAAAGAGGGTAACGTCGTTCCCGGCAATGCCCACTTTGACACCACCAAGGGCCACATCGAGGCCCGCAAGGCCAAGGCTATCGATGTCACCATCGACGAGGCCAAGGACACCCAGCTCGAAATCCCCTTCAAGGGCAACGTATCGCTCGAGAAGTTGGAGAAGGTGCTTGAGGAGAACAAGGGTAACGTCCCCTTCATGGTGCTCACCGTGACCAACAACACCGTTGGCGGTCAGCCCGTGTCGATGAAGAACATCAAGGAGACCTGCGAGCTGTGCCACAAGTATGGTGTGCCCGTGGTAATGGACAGCGCCCGCTTTGCCGAGAACTCCTACTTCATCAAGACCCGTGAGGAAGGCTATGCCGACAAGACCATCAAGGAGATTGCCCGCGAGATGTACTCCTATGTTGACGCCATGACGATGTCGGCCAAGAAGGACGGCCTCGTGAACATGGGCGGCTTCATCGCCACCAACCGCGAGGACTGGTATGAGGGAGCCAAGTTGTTCTGCATCCCCTTTGAGGGCTTCATCACTTACGGTGGTATGAACGGCCGCGACCTGAACGCTCTGGCAGTAGGTCTGGACGAGAACACCGAGTTTGAGATGCTCGAGACCCGCATCCACCAGGTTCAGTATCTGGCCAAGAAGCTTGACGATTATGGCATTCCTTATCAGCGTCCCGTGGGTGGTCATGCCCTGTTCATCGACGCCGACAAGGTGCTGTGCAACGTTCCCAAGGAAGAGTTCCCCGCTCAGACCCTGACCTGCGAGCTCTATCTGGAGGCCGGCATCCGCGGTTGCGAGATCGGCTACATTCTGGCCGACCGTGACCCCGTGACCCGCGAGAACCGCTTCGGCGGCCTCGACCTGCTGCGCCTGTGCATCGCCCGCCGCGTATACACCGACAACCACATGAACGTGATTGCCGCCGCCCTGAAGAACGTGTATGACCGCCGCAACGAGATCAAGCGCGGTGTCGCCATCGAGTGGGAAGCTCCCCTGATGCGCCACTTCACCGTGAAGCTCAAGCGACTGGGCTAAAAAATATAAAACCCAATACCATTAACTAACCTTTAAATGCGCAATGGCGGGACATTCCCCGCCATTGTTGTTTTATTCTTATCGGGAGGCCGGCGATGTCGCAGTCTCGGTTTTTTTTATTACTTTTGCGGGCCAATCCACTGGATATGAATAGAACTAGCCACGCCATAGCATGCCTGCTGGCCGCCCTGCTGACGGGGCTGCTGTGCCACGCCGCTCCCGAGCCGTGGCATCACAGCAAGTGGATGAACCAGCCCATCGGCCAATTGCTCGCCATGGCCGACAAGGACTTTGCCGACGGGGGCAGCAAGGACACTGCGATGATGTGCTACACCATCGTTGCCAACCGTTATGAGTCCTCGATGGCCAAGGATCAAAAGGTGCTGTGCAAGGATGCCAACATGAGGCTGTGGTCGATTTATTTCTACGACTTCTATGACTACCCCAAGTGCTTTGACTGCCTGACGCGCGCCCTGGAAATCGCCAACGATGCCGGCATCGAGGATGCCAACATCTATCTGGGCTTTGGGTGCATGTACCAGACCATCTCGGAGGAATGCAAAGACCAGAACCTGGGCACCACAGCCTTTGAATATTACCAGCAGGCGCTGGCCACGGGCATGAAAACCCACGACGACAAGCACACCGACATGGCCTGCACCGACGTGCTGTCGATGGCTCATGTGCTGGGGGGACTGACACAGATTCAAGAGATCTGGCAGCAGTACCTGCAACTGCCCGAGCAGGGCGAGACATGGATCCTGCGCCGCTACAACAAGATGCTCTACCAGGCATTCCAGTGCGTTGAGCAGCAACGGTTCGACGACGCCATTGGCATCTATGGCAGGCAGCTGGCGCTCATCGACACCAGCCAGTATTCCCGCCTGATCTACTTCACCCACGTCGAGCAGGCCAAGGTCCATGCCATGAAAAACGACTACCCCAGTGCCATCGCATCGCTCGGCCAAGCCGAACTCATCGCCGTAGACCTGGAAATGAAGGACTGCAAGCTCGAGGTGTACGGCATGCTGGCACAGTACTACCAGCGGCTGGGCGACCGTGCCGCGCGCGAACATTATTACAACCAGTTCACCCAGCTCAAGGACACGCTCACCAACTACCAGCAGCTGGCCAGCGTGAGCGAGATGGAATTCCGCAACGAGCTCAAGGGCATGGAGCAGGAGATGAACGACGCCAAGCGTCACCGCGAGGCGATGAGCATCGTCACGCTGGTTTCCCTGGGCTTCCTGCTGGTGCTGGCCGTGCTGCTCTACCTCGTGTATCGCAAGAATGGCGAGCTCACGCGCTCTAACCAGTCGCTGTACCAGAAGAATGTGGAGATGCTGCGCGCCGAGGAAGAGGAACGGCGCATGCGCCGCCAGCTGCAGGGCAAACTGACGACCCCCACCGATTCCACCGCCCCGGAGCCGCCCGCTGCCGACGAGGTGAAGTACAAGAGCAGCCACCTGAGCGATGACGACAAGCAGCAACTGCTGGACTGCATCCTCAAGGTCATGGACAACAGCGAGGAGATTTTCTCCCCTGATTTCTCGCTGGAGCGCCTCGCGATGCTCTCGGGATCGAAGTACAAGTACGTCTCCCAGGTCATCAACGAGCACTACGGCCAGAATTTCAACACCTTTCTGAACTCCTACCGCATCAAGGAGGCCTGCAAGCGCATGGGCGACCTCGAGAACTATGGCAACTACACCATCGAGGCCATCAGCGAGAGTGTGGGCTTCAAGTCGCGTTCCACCTTTGTTTCTTCGTTCAAGCGCATCACCGGCCTCACTCCGTCGCAATACCAGCGCCTGGCACGGCAGCAGTCCCACTCGTGAAGCCCAAGCAGCCGTCACAGCCAATCATCAATCGCCCCAGGGCCACGGTTTATGGGAGTTTTTTGTCTAAATTGCCGAAATCCGTACAATTTAAAACCCTATTTCAGCCCTGTGTACCTGCCACAATCGCTATATTTGCAAAGTGTAAACTAACCATGCCGCGCATCATCCTGCCGGCAGTCATTAATCACCATTAATCTATTTGGATCAATATGAGAAGACCAACAACCTTACTCGCAATGCTCGTGCTGGTAGCCATGGCGCTGTCGGCAGGTGAGCAGTCCACGACCTATACGGCGGCGCCCAAGCCCGTCAAGCAGGTCGTGAAGACCCAGCAGAGGGCCAAGATGCTCCCGACGCGTCAGGCCGTATCGCGCAAGAAGGCTCCCAGTGCCGACTTGTTCCAGGGTGTGACAATGTATGTCAACCTGACCAACTCCGACGACTGGGCCGGATACGGCATCGGTTCGGTGCCTTATGGTATCTATTCCTACACCATCGGCAGCAGCACCGGCTTCCAGGCTCTTGCTACCGACCTGAGATACAATTTCATGGCCAGCGCCATGGGACGCGACCAGCTGGTGGGTGCCCGCCCCATGGAACTCTTTGGTTCGCTCAACGGCGTGGAGTACAACGGATTGAGCCGCGCCGACTTCAGCGAGCTGTGGTCGCAGGTCTATGACCAAGTGGATTACAGTTACATCCCCTCGACGATGGCCTATGACGTGACCAGCAACCGCATCTACTCGGTACAGTACAACAGCGACCTGACGGGACTGAACATGGCCGTGTGGAATCCCGATGAGCGCATGTTTGAAGCTATCGGCCCCTGGCCCAACAATTTCCAGCCTCTGGCCATGGGATTCACTCCCAACGGCGAGATGTACTGCGTGGGCAGCGATGGCGAACTGTACCAGATGGAGAAGGAAACCGGCGATGCCCGCTCGGTGGGCACACTCGGTGTCATGCCCACGATGTATGTCCAGGGCATGGGCTACGAGCCCATCACCGGCAGCTTCCTGTGGATGGCCGTGACCCAGCAGGGTTCGGGGCTGTATGCCATCAACCCCTATGACGGCAGCGCGACGCTTGTCCAAGAGATGACCAAGAATGAGCAGGCCACCACGGTGTTCTTCAAGGACAACCAGGCTCCCGCCCTGGCTCCCGCCGCTATCAGCGACCTGGCCTTCACCTTCGACGGCAGCGCCACCAATGGCAACATCACCTTCACCGTTCCCACCACGGCCTTTAACGGCAGCGCCCTCGCCGGCAACGTGATGATGAGCGTGTGGCTCGACGGCGAACTCATCGCCAACTATGTCCCGGTAGCTCCCGGCAGCAAGCAGACCTTCAACCAGGAGGTGAGCAACGACAACCACTATGTGTATGTGCTGCTCGAGAATGCTAACGGCTTCTCGCCCGTCAACAGCCTGTATGTGTTTGCCGGCTATGACACCCCGCTGCCTGTCACCAACCTCACCTTCACCGTCGAGGATGGAGTGAGCCACCTGACGTGGGACGCCCCCGCCACCGGTGTTAACGGCGGCTACCTCGAGAACGTGACCTACAACGTCGTGCGCATGCCCGGCAACGTCCTCGTCGCCGACCACCAGAGCGCCTGCGAGTTCAGCGAGACCTTGCCCAGCAAGATGGAGCGCTACTACTACATCGTCACCCCGTTCAATGCCGACGGCAAGCAGGGTGCCGACGCCACCTCCAACGCTATCCTGACGGGTAACGCCTTCATGCCCCCCTACTATGACGACTACAGCGATGCCACGACGCTCGACCTGTGGACCGTTGTCAACGCCAACAACGACGCCAGCCAGTGGGGCAGCGAGTACACCTGGCAGTTCAACGACTACAACAGCAACTGGGGCATCTATACCGGTCCCTATAACATGGGTGACGACCAGGACGGTGCCGACGACTACCTGATTTCGCCGGGCATCAACATCGAGGAGGGTATCTCCTATGCCCTGATCGTGAACATGCGCAACACCTTTGCAGGCTACAAGGAGCGCGTGAGCCTGCTCGTGGGCACCGACCCCACCGACATCTCGACCTTCCAGGTACTGGATGCCAACGATGCCTATGACGTGGGCGGAACGCTCACCGACTGGGAGGTTGACTTCTTGATGCCCGAGACCGGCACCTACTACTTTGCCGTGCGCGTCTACACGCTCAAGGAGGACAACGCATCGGGCATCTTTGTCAACGCCATGGCGGTCAACCCGCTGGGCAAGACCAATGCGCCCGCCGAGGTCACCAACTTGACCATCACCCCCGAGGAGAGCGGTGAAATGCTGGCCGATGTCACCTTTACCGTTCCCACCACCCAGCTCGATGGCGATGCCCTGGCTGCTCCCTTGACCGCCAACATCTACCGTGACGGTGCCGAGGAGGCCGTGGCTCAGTTCCCCGTCGAGGTGGGCGCCAATGCCCAGTGGACCGACTACACGGTCAAGGGCGTGGGTGTGCACACCTACACCGTGGGCATCAGCAACGAGGCCGGCGAGGGCAAGCGCGTGAGCGCCGAGGCCTTTATCGGTGTTTACACCGCCCCCTACACCAACGCATTTGACACCGAGGCCGACGCCCGCGACTTCATCACCGTCAACGACTCGTCGATCTACAGCACCAACGAGTATCGCTGGCTGTGGAGCAGCTACAACCAGAATCTGGCCCTTGGCGGCTATGGCTACTTTGTGCAGCACCCCGTCGAGAAGATCTGGCTCTACATGCCCGCCATCAAGCTCGAGAAGGACATGGTTTACAACTACGCCTTCAACTGGACCTACAGCTCCTATAACCAGACCTGCCCGGGCTATGCCGGCATCGGCATGGCACCCGACTCGGTAGCCCAGTCTATCTACCCTGACCAGCTGCCGTTTACCAACTATGGTGAGAAGCACTGGATCGAGAACGAGGTCATCGCTGCCGAGACCGGCAAGTACTATCCCTCGATCCTCATGGTTGCCGATGTGGCCAGCAGCTACATCTCGCCCAGCATCGACGACATCACGATCACGCTTGTGGGCTCGGCCTTTGCCCCCTACAGCGTCGAGAACCTCAACGTCGAGAACGACAAGACGGGTCTGCTCAAGGTGAACTTCGCCTTTAATGCCCCATCGGTAGACTATGCACAGCGCCCGCTGGAGGGCCCGCTGACGGTTTACATCTACCGCAGCGGCTCGGCCATCCCCTTGATGACGTTTGAGAACGTTGAGCCCGGCCAGGCCCTGGAATGGATTGACGAGCAGCCCATGCACGGCAACAACTCCTACATCATCGTGGCCGAGAACAGCTACGGCCGCGGCAAGGTGAGCGAGGCCGCCGTGTTTGCCGGTGTTGACGTGCCCCTGGCAGTGGAGAACTACTGGATTCGCGGCAACGAGGATAACCAGAAGGCTGTCCTCACCTGGGACGCACCCAGCGAGGTGGGTGCCAACGGCGGCGTGGTTGACGGCTCGCTGATTTACAACATCGTCGAGTACTTCCCCGACGGCACGACCCCCGAGGAGCAGATGGCCATCCTGGGCACCACCACCGCGACCACCTTCATCGTTGACCGTGAACCCACCGACGAGATGCAGATGCACTACTATGCCGTGATTCCATCGACATCGGCCGGCGTTGGCGCTGCCAGCCTCGACGATGTTGTTCTGGGCAAGCTCAAGGAGGCTCCCTTTATCGAGTCGTTTGAGAACGCTATCCTGTCGACCACCGGCTGGGTTGCCGATGCCGACGTGGCCAACTATGGCACCACCTGGAACATCCTCACCGACAACGAGGAGATGACCTCGCAGGACGGCGACAACGGCTATGCCCTGTGCTACAACGGCAACTACTACAGCAGCTACCACTGGGCAGACCTGATCTCGCCCAAGGTGAAGGCCGAGGCCGGCATGCAGTACACGCTCTCGTTCTATGCCTACATGGGTTATCCCTCGACCGCAGCTATCCTGCCCACGCTGGTTGTGTCACAGAGCCTTAACGATGATCCCTTCGAGGAGTTGACCACCATCGACATGACCGAGGGCGAGGCTGGCTGGCAGCTGGTAGAGATTCCGTTGACGGGTGCCGAACTGGCCAACTTTGTCAAGGTGAGCTTCCGCGGCTACATGAGCATGATGAGCGAGCGCATCTGGATCGATAACGTGCGCATCACTGCCAAGGAGAATCCCAGCGGCATCAACGAACTGGCCGATGTGCAGCGCGTTGCTGCCGTCAAGGGCGGCATCAGCATCGAGGGCTTTGAGGGTCAGCAAGTGCGCGTTTACACCATTGACGGCCGCCAGGCGGGCAGCTTTGTCGCCAACGGCTACCACAGCCTGTCGATGGCTCCCGGCATCTACATCGTGACCGTGGGCAAGCAGGCCTTCAAGATCAGCGTCAAGTAATCAACGGCGCCACATCTTATCTAAAAACCAGGAGCGAGGGAACAATACCCTTCGCTCCTGGTTTTTCACGTTGATGCGACAGCTTTGATCAGACCCGCCTGGCTGCGGGGGCCTTGCCGTCTTTTACTTGTTGCCCTTGGAACGGTTGTGGTAGCGGCACAGCATGCGGCAGTTGGCCTCGTCGGTCTTGCCGCCCTTGCTCCAGGCGGTGACGTGGTCGGCATCCATCTCGTTGATTTTGTAGATGCGTGTGCTGTTGCTGCCGTCCTGCAGGGCGCAGTCGGGGCAGTTGCTCACGCCCTTGTCCCTGGCCGCCTGGGTCTGCTTGGCATAGACGCGGCTGATGGTCGCCCGGTCAAACACGCGGATGTTGAGCAAGCTCTTGTCCTGCTCGCCCCCCAGGATGTACTCAAACACGCCCTTGTGGTTGGTCACATAGTCGTCGGCCATCAATTCATGCACCCGTTGTGACACGGCATCCACGTTATAGGGCTTGTTGTGATACTGCTCGTAGAGGCGTCCCCATTCCAGGCCGCGCATTTGGGGCAGCACGTCCTTGAACACGCCCGATGCCCAGTCGAGCACGGCGTTGAAGTAGGCCTTGACGGGTGTGATGTCGGTGTCCTGGCGGTGCAGGCTCATGTAGGCCTCGACATTGCCCTTGCTCACCCATTGCAGGGCACGCTCCAGGATGTCCTGGCGGTTGACGTTGCCGGTGATGTAGTGCCTCCACTTCTGCACGTTGGCATTCAGTGAATTGCTGAACTCCTCCTTGAGGGCCGATACAAAAGGTCCCGAATAGATGGCGTTGAGTTTCTCCTGATTGTTAAGTTCCACGCCCACGATGTTGATGGTCTGGAACCAGTCCTTGATTTCGCTCTCGGTACCGTTGCAGATGTAGATGAGCAGGCTGGTGTTGAGCACCCTGTCGCGGTCTTCCTGATTAAGGCCGTCGATATATTGCTGCATGCCGTTCTTGTCCTTGATGGCGAGTTTGTGGGTCACAAAGCGTCCCAGGCTGGTGATGCGCTGCTGCCCGTCGAGCACCTCGTAGTGGTCACCCACCTGGTTGAAGTAGATGATGCCCAGCGGATAGCCTTTCAGCACCGAGTCGATGACGGCGACATCGCGCTTGCCGTCGGCGTAGATGTAATTGCGCTGGTACTCGGGTTGGATGGTGAGCTTGCCATTCATGCCGTACAAGCCTTTGCCCTCCAGCTCATTATAGATAAAACCCTCGCAGATGTCGCGAACGGTGATGTCTGTCCTTAATATCGTTTCCATCGTATTATTGTTTTTTGCGGATTACTATTCTACAATATAACCTATGATACTCATTGGCATCCTTAGTATAAAATGCAGGACCACCTTGTTTTGCTTTTGGTAAATTTTCGGGTTTATTGGTACCAAGAGAAAGACTAATTCCCACTATTTCAAATTGTTCGGGACAGTATTTATCGAGGAAAGAGATGGGAACCCCCATTTTTCCATCATAGTCACTTGGAATGGCATCGGTATAGGGCACTTCGATAGCATCATAATTCTCATAGTGGATATAACTATTTTTGCCCTTGATTTCCTTGTGGCGACTGAATTTCAGGTTATCGGCCATGGTCATTAATTGCAGAGGTTGGTGACGACGACCATGATCAATACTAGTAAACCAGCAAGAATTTCCTAATCGAGTATAATTTCCAACATATCCTAAACGCTCTGCCTTTAGCTTATCACTTTCCTTAACGATGGTTCCCTCGGGCACACCAAAGACCATATCAGTGACAAAACCGGTAGCCCCCAACCAGACCTTGTTCTCTTTGATGAGCGGGAAAACCTCTTTATAGGTGATGGCGTTCATGTTGCCGATGATGACGAATTGCTTGTCGGCCTCGACAATCCAGGCGAGGAACTCACGGAAGAGGGAAAAAGGCGGATTGGTGATGATCAAGTCGGCCTGGTCACGCAGGGCGCGGATTTCCTCGCTGCGGAAGTCGCCGTCACCTTCCAGATACTGCCATTGCAGGTCCTCGACGTTGATGCGGCCGTCGCCCGTCACGTCGTGGTCCAGAACGAAGATTTTGCCGTGTGTCTTGCTCTTGTCGGCATCGTAATGGGGTGCCGAGGTCTCGAACAGCGAGGGCTGGTAGCCGAGTTTGTAACGCTTGCTCTCGGGTGCATAACTGGTGGAAATGAGCCGCTTGAGGCCGAAGATCTCGAAGTTCTGGGCGAAATATTTGGTAAAGTTGCTCCACTCGGGGTCATCACACGGCAAGAGCACCGTCTTGCCACGGAACACGTCGGGGTTGTACTCAAGATAGGCCGAGATTTCCTTCTCAATATCATGATATTGAGTGTAGAACTCGTCATTCTTGGCCTCCTTAGCTTTTGATAAACTGTCGTTTGCCATGATGCATTAATAATTGTGTTATTAATGCGCTGGGCCAGTAAACAAAGCGTTCCTGCAAGCACCTCCACAATGGATACAAAAGGTGGACGAATCCCCGTCCAACGTTCAAGGTACTTGCAGGAAACCTATGTCTTTAGATCAGGAAAACGCCCACACAAGGTGAGCGCTACCATTATCCTAAAGACATGTTCTTCTACCTGCAAGTTTCTGAACGTTTGAATAATAGCCAACGCTAATTTTTTACCGCAATGTCTTGGAAGCGGCTCGCATCGGGGCGCGCCGTTTCCACTGGCAAAGATAGTGCATGTCGTGCAGAATACCAAATATTTATGATTGTTGCCCGGTAAAAAATGGCAAGAATCATTTTTTTTGATTTCTTGTGCGCCAGCACAATCCACATGACTCACATGTCCCGATGCGGAAAGCAGGGAAAACCTTGTGTATGTCTGGCAAGGGGGGACGGGAGTTTACAGGGCGCCTTGCTCGATGCGGACGCAGATGCGCTCGATCATGGCGTCTTTCTTGTCCTTGTTGGGGTGATAGCCGGCCTTGAGGCTCGCGCCGAAGAATTTGCTGAAGGTCTGCCAGAAACCGGCCCTGAAGGTGCCCAAAAACGCCTTGACGATGCTGTAGCTGCTCTGGTTGGTCTCGCGGTTGATGAGCTTGATGAGCATTTTGCCCTGGCTCTTGGTCATCTTCTTCATCTGGGGCTTGTACTGGTTGAAGAGTTCCTTTTCAAAGCGCTTGAGGTAGGCCTGTTTCTGCTTCTGGTTCTGGTAGGTGTCGATGTACTCATAGGTCTCGAGCAGCGTGGAGCTGATGAGCTTGGCATAGGGCAGGGTCTTCTTGACATCGCGCACGGTCTTCCAGTAGAGTTTCTCCTCGGACTTGTTGCGGAAACGCTCGCGCGGATAGATGGTGATGGGGTTGAAAACGATCATCGCCAGCGTGTCGCCCGTCGAGGGCTCGATGAAGTGATAGTAGCCGGCAAAGGTCTTTTGCAGCACCGAGGGCAACTCGATGTTGTCGAGCGGGTCGTTGACGGCGGGAGCGGCGTGCGCCTTGGCGCCCGCGGTAGCCGACATCAGCACGGCCATAGCCAATATGAGGAATAATCGTTTCATTATAATGACAGCAAAAGTAGAACAAAGAAATGATACCCAGCAAGGTTAGTGTGTTAAATTGTCTTTATGCCCACGCCCCACCTTACTTGAACAGTCGCAGAAAACCGGCATAGGTGACCGTGGCGCCGATGCAGGCCCCCTTGACCGATGGGCTGAGGTGGCCGTACTTGGCATAGGTGACAAACGGGCTGACGCGCACCGACGAGGCGTAATGGGCCTGGTTGCCGCCCACGGGGCTGTCCACCAGCTTGCCATGCAGCTTGATGTCGATGTCCACACTCGCCATCCAGCCCAGATTGTTCTCGTGGGTGCCGGTCACGTCCTCGATCGACGGGCGCTCCTGGCCCTCGTCATCCTCCTCATACTTGATGTGGTTCAGGTCCCACGACAGGCGGCTCCAGCTCAGGCCCACCAGCGGGGTGACCGATAGGCTGCCCTTGCGCCACACGGTGTAGCCCAGCTGCAGTCCCAGTCCCAGCAGGGTGGGATTGGCCGTGGCGTTGAGCTGCAGGTTGCGACCCTGGCCGTCGACCACGGCATAGGGGTTATCGTTCTTGAACGATGGCTGGCCATAGGCAACATCGGCCTTGAGCCGCATGTGCCGGTACTCGGCATTGATGCCGCCGGTGAACAGGGCGCACCCCTTGAGGTCGTCGCTCAGCGAGCCTGTGGGCACCATGCCTCCGGCTCCCACCTGGAAACCCACGCCCCAGCTGTTGAACAACGACTCGGCCTCCTGGGCGCGCAGGGCGGCAGGAGCGAGCATGAGTATTGCTAAAAGAATCAGTATCGTTTGTCTCATCGTTTGTCTGCAATTATCGGTTTGATGTCTCGCCGGTTGCTGGTTTGCTAAACGGGTTAAGCGGTTATAAATGACGTCTTCCCGTTTGTTCTTGCCGACAGCGCCAGGATGCTCTAAACACTACACCTCAAGTCCCCAAAGTGGCTGGTCCACTTTCAGGAACTTGAATACTCTATTATAACGGACACATCAGCGATAAATTGTCTGTGTGCAGGCTTCAGGATCTTGACGCATGTCATCACCACCACAGGCTTCGGTAGTACTTGTGGTAGAGCGAGAGTCCGTCGGCAATGGGTTTGAGCGATGCCTTGGCGGCACGTTTGAGATCCACAAGGTCCATCTCGTTGTTCCAGATGGCTTTGATATAGGCCTTGTACTCGGGCGTATCCTCCTCGGTTTGGCAGGCGATGCGGTCAAAGGCATAAATCATCTTGTCCAGGATCTCGTTCCACTCCTCATGAGTCATCGTCACCCGTGGCGTTCGTTCGCAATGCTCCTTGAACACCATGAGTCGAGGCAAAATAAAGCGTGCTATGGTGATGTCAAAGTCGTAGAGGTCCTCGACCTTCACCGTCCTAGCAATGGCTTGAGGGTTGTAATTCCTATCCATGATCGTGTATCGCAGTTTTGAAAAAACATTACAATTTGGCCGCAATTTTACACATTTTTTTTGATATAACAAAGAAAAAGTGACAAAAATATTACATATTTTGATTTTTTGCCACTTCGCCGCCTCAGAGTCCTGTCCAGCTCAATAGCACGAGGCGACCCCCATGCGTGCCAGATGCCGGGGGTCGCCTCGTGTTCATGCCCCGTTGCGGCAATGGTCATGCCGGCGGGTGTGAGGTCGCTTCTTGATCGTCTCTCCAGGAAGCCTGGGCCGGGAATTTCAGAAATTCCACTTAGCTGCCAGGGTGGGATTGATAAAGAACGTCTTGCTATTGTAAGTGTTAAAGATAAAGTTGTTGCTGATCTCAATCTCACTGCCGAAGCTCAGGTGCGGTGTCACATTGTACCACAGCTGGGGCTCGGTGAGCAGCACGAGCTGCCCGTGGCCATTGGCCTTCTCGCCGCGCCACAGGTCGATGAAACCCGAGAACGTGCCCTTGCCCTTGGCAAAGTTCAGTCCCCAAACCCCTGTCAGCTGGAAGCTGTGATAGGCGCGGGTGTTCTCGTAGCTCTTGAAGTAGCGCTTGTACATGAGTTGAACCGAGCAGGTCCTGGAGAAATCGGCCGAGTGGCCGTTCCATGCGGCACCCAGCAGGGCGGCCTGCTGGAAGCTGCCAAAGCGGTTAAGGCCGCCGTTGTACTCGATGTGGGCAGCGACAGGCGCCTGCTTGCCCAGGTTGAATTCGCGAGAGATCTCGGTGTAGGCACCCTCGGTGAACTTGCGGCTGAAGTCGATGTCCACAAAGTAGAACCACGAGCCCAGTTTGTCGGCCTTGAACTGTTCGATGGTCATGGTCACCTTTTGGCGGCCGGCCTCCTCATTGGGATAGATGTTGCGGCCAAAGTCGTAGTGCAACTGCACGTCCTGTGCCTGCACAGCCATGCCCATGATCACCAGCATGGCAAAGAGAATCTGCTTTTTCATTTTGTTGATGTGATTTAATATAAGTTTTTAACGGATACGGGTTTACAATTATTATAATAGCGGTGCCACATACTTCAGCACAAAGAACACAGCCAGCACATACATGGCCACCGACACCTGGCGATGGCGTCCGGTTAAGAGCTTGACCAGCACATAGCTGAGCATACCCAGCACGATGCCCTCGGCAATGCTTGCCGTGAAGGGCATCATCAGGATGGTGACGAAGCAGGGGAAAGCTTCGGTAATGTCGGTGAGGTCGATCTTGGAAATCGTGCGAATCATCAGCACGCCCACCAGCACCAGCGCACTTGTCGTGGCGGCAGCAGGAATCATCAAGAAGAAGGGCGAGAAGAACAAGGCCAGGAGGAACAGCACGGCTACCGTGAACGAGGTGAGACCCGTGCGTCCGCCAGCGGCAATGCCCGTGGTGCTCTCCACATAGGTGGTCACGGTAGAAGTTCCAGCCAGGGCGCCCACCGTGGTGCCGATGGCGTCGGCCATGAGCGCACGGTTCAGTCCGCGTATGCGGCCGTCCTTATCGACCATGCCTGCACTGGTTGATGCACCGATGAGGGTGCCCAGGGTGTCGAACAGGTCCATGAACACCAGAGTGAACACAACAATCAAGTATTCGATATCAAGGCTCAGGAAACGAGAAAAGTCTAACTGGAAAGCCACGGGCTCGATCGAGGCAGGAAGGCTGAGCAGCGAGAACCCCTCGGGAATCTGTGTCACCCCGATGGGTATGCCAATCAACGTCATGGCAATGATGGTGTAGAACAGGGCACCGCGCACCTTGAGGGCCATGAGCACACAACCGAGGACCACACCGCCCACTGCAAGCAGCGATGTGGCAGTCCAGGGAGCCAGGGTAGCTACCGTGGCATCACTCTTGATGATAATGCCACCATTCCTTAATCCGATAAATGCAATGAACAAACCAATTCCCACCGAGATTGCGTAGCGCAGGTTCACAGGAATGGCATTCACGATGGCTTCGCGCACCTTGAAAGCCGTGAGCAGGATGAACACGATACCTTCAATAAGCACGGCAGCGAGGGCCTGCTGCCATGTGAAGCCCATGACGAGTACCAGCGTGTAAGCAAAGAATGCATTCAGTCCCATGCCCGACGCCAGGGCAAAGGGTAAACGAGCATAAAAAGCCATGACCAGAGTGGCCATGGCTGCTGCGACTACGGTAGCTGTGAACACAGCTCCTTTGTCCATGCCGGTCTCACCCAAGATGAGTGGATTGACGGCGAGAATGTAACTCATTGTTAGAAACGTGGTGAGTCCTGCCAAAAGCTCGGTCTTCACCTTGTGCTTTGCTTCGTCGAAGCCCAGAAGATGTAATAAAGATTTCATGAAGATTGAGGGTTAATATGAAAGAAAATGCAAAATAAAGCAAAAGTATCGACAAGGCAAAATAATTTTCTTATCATTTTTGGCAAAGATGGGAAAAATTTGGAAACAAATTGTCTATCAGTGTTTTAGTGCTTTTTGAGGGATCAAGAATCACGGCACCTCGTCACCAAAGTTTAAAATGCATAAAATTTTCAGTCCTCAGGCCGTCAGTATCAGGACTTTTACCTTGATGATTGAAGATGCAATTTGACCCATCTACAAGATTATTCACTAAAAAGTATTACCTTTGCCATCACTATGACAATACAAGAAGCTCAAGCGCGGGTTGACGCTTGGATTAGACAGTATGGCGTGCGCTACTTCAGCGAGCTGACCAACATGGCCGTGCTCACCGAGGAAGTGGGCGAGGTGGCACGCGTGATCGCACGCCGCTACGGCGACCAGTCGAGCAAACCAGGCGACGACCTGGACCTGGCCGACGAGTTGGCCGACGTGCTGTGGGTGGTGATGTGCCTGGCCAACCAGACGGGCATCGACCTGGACGAGGCCCTGGAGCGCAACTTTGCCAAGAAGACCCGCCGCGACAGCACAAGACACCTCAACAACGACAAACTTACTAACCAATAAAAATATCATTAAATCATTATGAGCAATCACGAACACGAACACTGCGGCTGTGGCTGCGAACATCATGACCATGACCACAAGCCCATGGACAAGTACATGACCGCCATCAGCCAGTCAAGCGTCAGCACCGACGATGCTGCCATCAGCGCCGCCGTGCAGGAAATCATCGACAAGCACGCCGCCGAGAACAATACGCCCGAGGTGCAACAGTTCCTGCTGAACTGCGTGGACCTGACCACCCTGGCCACCGACGACAGCGAGCGCAGCGTTGCCCGCTTTGTCCAGAAGGTCAACGACTTTGACAACAACTACCCCCAGTTCAAGAATGTGGCGGCCATCTGCGTGTATAGCAACTTTGCCGCTGTGGTGCGCGGCACGCTCGAGGTGACGGGTGTTGACGTGGCCGTGTGCAGCGCCAGCTTCCCCGCCAGCCAGGCCCACATCGAGACCAAGATTGCCGAGACCGCCCTGGCCATTGCCGACGGTGCCGACGAGGTGGACATCGTGCTCAACGTGGGCTACTTCAAGGACGAGGCCTACGAGGAACTGTGTGACGAAATCGCCGAGCTCAAGCAGGTTGTGGGCGAGCGTCCCCTCAAGGTCATCCTGGAAACAGGCCTGTTGAAGAGCGCCGAGGCCATCCGCAACGCCAGCATCCTGTCGATGTACTCGGGTTGCGACTTTATCAAGACCTCGACGGGCAAGGTTTATCCCGGCGCGTCGCTCGAGGCCGCCTATGTGATGTGCCAGTGCATCAAGGAATACTTTGTTCAGCACGGCCGCATGGTGGGCTTCAAGGCATCGGGCGGAATCCGCACCACCGAGGATGCCGTGAAGTATTACACCATCGTCAAGGAAGTTCTGGGCGAGAAGTGGCTCGACAACCAGTACTTCCGCATC
The DNA here is from genome assembly GCA_946410185.1 of uncultured Porphyromonadaceae bacterium. Classification (GTDB taxonomy): domain Bacteria; phylum Bacteroidota; class Bacteroidia; order Bacteroidales; family Muribaculaceae; genus Sodaliphilus. The sequence goes on along the minus strand of CAMJZI010000001.1, from coordinate 57,750 downwards.
GGAGCCTCCAGCCTGGCCAACTCGCTGTTCCAGTCCTTTACCGGCACCGACGAGAAACCGTTCTAAAAACCAAACGCCGACAGGCATTAGTCAGCAACTGAATAATCTGAAAAAAACTGATTTTGTCCAGCCGAGGATAAAATCAGAAAATTCAGATTATTCGGTTGTTTAATGTACCTTTGCAGGCATGAATAGGGAAATATTGAGGATTGCATTGCCGGCGATTGTGGCCAACATCACAGTGCCGCTGCTGGGACTGGTGGATACCGCCATCGCCGGTCATCTGGGCGACAAGGTGTTCATCGGTGCCGTGGCGGTGGGCGCGATGATGTTCAACCTGGTGTACTGGAACTTCGGGTTCCTGCGCATGAGCACGTCGGGTATGACGGCGCAGACCTATGGCAGCGGCGACTTCAAGCAGTCGGCCAAACTGCTGGGCGAATCGACCGCGCTGGCGCTGCTCGTCTCGGCCATCATCATCGTGCTGCAATGGCCCATCAGGCTGCTATTGCTGTGGATCATCGGTCCCTCGCCCGACGTCACGTCGCTGGCCATCACCTATTTCACCATCTGCATCTGGGGCGTGCCGCCCGTGCTGGTGATGATGGCGTTCAAGGGGTGGTTGCTGGGCATGCAGGACTCGCAGAGTGCCATGTGGATCTCGATCATGACCAACGTGTTCAACATTGCGGCCAGTCTAGTATGTGTCTATCTGTTCAAGATGGGCTTTGTGGGCATTGCCGTGGGCACGCTGGCGGGTGAATGGCTGGGGCTGCTCTATGCCGCCCTGACGGTACAGCGCAAGTTCCCGCGGCTGAACGGCCTGCTGGACTGGAGGCGCGTGTGGCGGTTCAGGGGTGCTGGCCGCTACTTCAAGGTGAGCCGCGACATCTTTGTGCGCAGTTTCCTGCTGATGACCGTGAGTCTGGCGTTTGTCTCGATTGGAGCGCGTAGCGGCGACCTCATCCTTGCCGTCAATGCCTTGATATTGCAACTATTTACCCTCTACAGCCACTTCATGGACGGCATTGCCTTTGCTGGCGAGGCTGTCGTGGGCAAGTACTATGGCATGGGCGACATGGGGCGCATGCGCCGTTGCATCAGGCTGCTGTTTGTGTGGGGCCTGGCTGTCGCCGCCGTGTTTACCCTGGTTTACTCGTTCCCACGCGTAGCCTTCGGGCTGCTGACCGACCAGCAGAGCGTCATCGAGGCCGCCATGGATTACCGCGTGTGGTGCGCGCTGATTCCTGCGGCAGGCATGGCAGCCTTTGTGTGGGACGGCGTGTTCATCAGCCTGACGCGCTCGATGGGCATGCTCATCTCGGCCTCAATTGCCTGGTCGCTGTTCTTTGTGATCTATTGGATAACGCCCGACGGGTGGGGCAACAACCGCTTGTGGATCGCCTACCTGAGTTTCCTGGCCCTGCGCGGTATCATCCAGACCATCCTTTACAACGGCTACCTCAAGCACGGCGCACTGGAATAAAGCCAGGAGAAGGCCGGTACATGTGTGTATCTGGTCACCACGGCCAGTCGATAGTAAAAAATAAAGGCCCTGCAATGTGTCGCAGTGACGTTACATTGCAGGGTCTATTCTGTGTATTCCTATCTTCTTTTGTCCGGTTGCTTTCAACTGCTGGCCAGCAACAGGTCGATCAAGGCGCTGACGTCGGCAATGCTGACACCATCCTTGCCATTCACGTCGGCACAAATGGGACAGCCATCGTTATTAGCGTCCAGCAGCAGGTCGATCAAGGCGCTGACGTCACTGATGGTCAACGAGCCACTATGGTTCAAGTCGCCAGGCTGGTAGTTGTGGGTCTCCTTCATGAACCAGAAGCTGACGGTTCCGTCACGATTCAAGACAATCTCGGTCACGGGCTTGCCCAGGTTGCCGGCTTTGCCGGTGATGTCGCCATAGGAAGTCATGTTGAGCGTGGTGGCGGGAGTGGAATTGTCCGACACCTCTGTTTTGCCGCTCAGGGGCCATAAGTCACCGCTCTCGCTATACTTCGACAGTTTGTTGTCGGCAGGCAGCAAGGTCACCAGCTGGATTTTTTCATTGTTAGGCTTGTTGTTGGTCCAGTAGCTGGCACTATAAGTGATGTGTGTCACCAGCAGACCACGGGCCGGCAAATAGCGGTCCCATCCCTCACGGGCGCGGTTCTCAAAGATGAAGTACTCGTTACGGTTCACATCACTCTTGATGCAAATGGCCTGGTCGGTCTCCTTGTTAACCTGGTTCCACTTGGTGAGTGTATAGTAGGTGTTGGGTACCGGTTGGATGTAATCGATCCATCCCATAAAGGCCTTTTCATAGGCCGAATAGCCCACCGGAGTGTAGCCGTCGTTGCAGTAGCAACCCAGGCACATGATGTCCCAGTTGCCCATGCCGTAATTGTCGTTATTGCCCGTGTCATAGAGGTCGGGCAAGCCCAGGCAGTGGCCAAACTCGTGGGCAAAGGTGCCGATACCGTCAACCGTCTTGCCATTGTCGTTGGAGCCATGCAGCTCGTTGAACACGGCAAAGTGGTTGATATAGGGGTCTCCCACATTGGGGCTGAAGGCGCCATCGCCTCCCCTGGAATAATACTTGGCTGCGTCGAGTGTCCAGTTGCATGGCCAGATGGCCTCGGGGTGATACATCGAGGCTTGTGCCTCGCCCACGCCGGCATAGATGATGATGACCACGTCGCAGTAGTAGTTGTTGTTGGTATCATAGGGCTTGAACGACACGCCGTCGGCAGCAGCGAGCTGGCAGGCCTCGGTCACCAACCAGCCGATGCCCTTGTCCTTGACGTTGCCGTTGCGGCCGCCATAGTATTCACGGTCCTCAGACAGGCAGTAGATGCCAAACACGTCAAACTCGGGCTTGTACAAACCGTTGGACTGGTCGCGGAAGTACTGGCCAACACTCTCGGGGCCGGTAAGCATCGATTCGATGATCTTCTCACGGGTATTGTTGAATTTTTTATCTTTGAACTCGACCAGAATGATGGGAATGCGGCGCTCACCCATGGCAGGCACATCGGCCGAGGTGTTGCTGCCCACTGCATTCAAGCTGCCTTGACGAGCAGGCAGCTTGTAGGGCTTGAACTGCATCGACAAGTTGCCCCGCTGGGCTGCGACAAAGGCTTTCTCGGCAGCAGTGCGTTGACCAACCTCATGGGCACGCATGGCCGTCAAACCCGTCAGCGAGGAGGTGTAATAGAAATCGCCATCAGCGCCGCGTGCGACAGTCAGGCCGTCGTTGGTCAAGATGGCATTGTTAAAGGCATTGCCTACTGCCTGGAGCTGCAATGTCGAGCCATCACTTTGCTGAAAAGTGTGCCAACCCGGCTTGGCAGGCATTGCCAGAGCCATTAGACCACAGCATGCGATTGTCAATAGGGAAAAAAACTTTTTTCTCATTGATAATAGTGAGTTGTTGAGTTATTGATATATAAAAGGTTATTAAAGCCAACAATAATAAATGTCACATTCTCATCGCCCCGTAAAACGCAGCAAATCACGAATCATCGGCAAAATTAGGAATAAAAATTCATGCAAACAAATTATTTGTTTCTTATCCTTGAAAATAACTAAAAACGGTATGAACAGACTATTGGTGACGCGTTACACACATCACAGCAACTGGCCGCTTGCCATGGCACATCAGGCCGGAAGCCCAAACAATAAAGAAGCCCCCCATCTGAAGGGTGGTGTTCTTGTCTCACTCTTCGGGGGGGCACTACGGTTCAGATGTCCCTTGTCTAGAAAGTTACCGGCAGGGGATTAATTCTCAGTGAGAAGCATGTCGATAAGCTCCGAGACATCGGCGATGGTGACTTCTTCGTCCATATTCACGTCGGCACAAATCATGCAGCACTGATTGGCATTGTCCAGCAGATAGTCGATCAATACCGAGACATCGGCGATGTTCACGCTATTGTCGTGATTAACGTCGCCCAGTTCATAACCGTGACCGTTCTCAAACAGGGTGACGTCCTCCACATTGCTCCAATCGCTCTCGGTACCATCGGCAAACAGCGATTTCACCTTGTAGATATAGGAGCCTGCTGCCTCAAGGCCACGCACGGTATAGAACTTGCTGGTGATGCCGGTAATCAAGCGATAGGTTGCGTCACCCGTCTCATTGGCACCATACTTGGCATGTGTCAAATCACCGGCATAAACCGTGATGTGCTTCACGCTGGTATAGTTGTTCTTGGACTGGAAGGTAATGGCATCGTTGGCACCACAGTCGAGCACAATGGTATAGTCGGTCATCTCGGAGTTCAGTGTTACCTCCTGTGAGCTCATGCCGGTCGACACTGTGATGACCGAGTTGTCATAGTAGTAGGCTGCACCCTTGATGACAACCGTTACCTTGTCATAGCCATTCAAGCTATAGGTCGGGGTCTTCATTGTGCCATTGAAGGCAAGAATCATCGCGCCGTCATAGGCACCCAGGTAGCTCGTGGCCGTCCACCCTGCCGGCAAGTAATCACTATACTTGCCCGACACATCGTCAAGACCCTGGCCGTCGGCCGTCACGGCATCGGGCACGTCGCTGAAGTCAACATCCTCGAGCTGCTCAACAAGAGGCCTGGTCATCACCTCAAGAGTGTAGCTCTGCACATTGCTCTTGGGGGTCTGGTCGGTCCAGTCGGCGCGGAATTGGGTCAAGTTGATGGCGCTCTCGTCGGCAGGTAGCATCACGGGGGCATAACCCTCGATGGTGCCATGGCCAGTCAGGTTAACCACCACATCCTCGGCGCCATTGCTCCTGAGCGTCAGGGTAGCGCTGTAGTCACCAATAGCAGCCGGGGCGAACGTCACCGTCACGTCCTTGCCATTACCGGCATCGTCGGCAGTGATCGTTGCAGGATTGATGCTGAACACACCGTCGGCATCGTCGAGTGTCATGGTCACGTTGTCTGTCAAGGCCAGTCCGTAAACCTTCAAGTTGCTGGTGCCGCTGGTAGTCATCATCACGTTGCCAAAGTCGATATCGCTTGACGAAACCGAAATCTGCGGGTCAACCACGGTACCCTTCATGAACCAGAAGCTGGCCGTGCCATCGGCATTGATGGTCATCTCGGTCACAGGCTTGCCCAGATATCCGGCATTGCCTGTGATGGAGCCATCGGCCCTCATGTTGAGGCGGGCTGCTGGTGTCGAATTGTCGGTAAACTCGGTCTTGCCGTTCTGGGGCCACAGGTCAGCGTTCTCGCTGTAGTAGGACAGCCTGTTGTCGGCGGGAATAATGGTCATCAGCTGCACGTTCTGGTTATTGGGTGTGTTTTCGACCCAGCGGTCGGCATTGTAGGTGACATGAGTGATCATGATGCCCTCGCCAGGCATGTAGCGGTCCCATCCCTGACGCTTACGGTTCTCGAGGATGAAATACTCGTTCTCGTTCACGTCACTGGTAATGCACACAGCCTTGTCGGTAGATTGCTGTTTCTGGTTCCACACGGGCAAGGTATAATAGAAGCCGGGCTGAGCCTTGATGTAATTAACCCAACCCATGAACACCTTTTCATAGGCCGTGTAGCCGGCAGGCGTGAAGCCGTCGTTGTTGTAGCAACCCATGCACATGATGTCCCAGTCGCCCATGCCATAGTTGCCACCGTTGCCCGTGTCGTAGAAGTCGGGCAAGCCCAGGCAATGGCCAAACTCGTGGGCAAACGTGCCGATACCGTCGATCGTCTTGCCCTCGTCGTTGCTGCCATGCAACTCGTTGAACACAGCAAACATATTGACATAGGGATCGCCTGTCGAGGGCCTGAAAGAGCCGTTGCCGCCACAAGAGTAGTAGACAGCAGCGTCGAGCGTCCAGTTGCAGGGCCAAACCGACTCGGGATGGGTTGTCGAAGCCTGAGCCTCGCCCACGCCGGCATAGATGACAATGACCACATCGCAGAAGTCATCGTTGTTGGTGTCATAGGGTTTGAACGACACGCCGTCGGCGGCTGCCATCTGGCAAGCCTCGGTCACCATCCAGCCCAGGCCCTTATCAGAACCTCCCGAATTGCCCCCGTAGTAAGAGCGGTTTTGTGACAAAGTGTAGATGCCATATACATCAAAATCGGGCTCATACAAGCCATTGGACTGGTCGCGGAAGTACTGGCCCACGCTCTCATTGCCGGTGAGCATGGCATTGATGATTTCCTGACGGGTGTTGTTGAACCTCTTGTCCTGGAACTCGACCAGGACGATGGGAATGCGGCGCTGACCCATGGCGGGGATACCCGCCTCGGCATTGCTGCCTCCAACTGTTAGTTTACCCTTCTGACTCACAGGCTTGTAAGACTTGAAGGTCATCGTCAAGTTGCCGCGCTGGGCCTTGATAAAGGCCATCTCGGCCGGTGTGCGCTGTCCCTCGTCATGGGCACGCATGGCTGTGAGCCCGGTCAGCGACGAGGTGTAATAGAAATCGCCGTCGGCACCTCGGGCCACCGTCAGGCCGTCGCTGGTGAGAATTGCGTTGTTAAAGGCATTGCCCACAGCCTGAACCTTCAGGGTGGTGCCATCGCTCTGGTTGAATGTCTGCCAACCAGGTTTGGCCGGCATGGCAACGGCAGCAATGCCGCAGCACACGAGCGCCAGCAAGGTTAAGAATCTTTTAATCATTTGAGTTTAATGTTAGTGATGTTATTAATATTACTTGAATGATCATATAAGCCCTCTATGAGACAAAACCAGTGGTTTGTCTTGATTAGGCGGTCATAGCTTCTTCCAATTCTTCAAACTCAAGTTTCTAAAGCAGGTTGGACGGGTCGAAGGCCCGGCTTTGTTTAGAAACTTGCACTACATGCCATCGCGTTATCTTATTTCAAGACAATAGATTCCAAATCATCGGGGACAATGATGGGTCCCTTGAAGTACTGCGCCGCCTCGGCGCTATAATTGGCAGCGCGAGTGTCGAGGTGGGTGTCCTCGGTATGATAAAGAACGAGGTGCTTCACGCCCAATTCCTGGGCGAGCATGCCGGCGTCGAGTGCCGTGCTATGGCTTTTCTCGTAGGGGTTGAAGGCGAAGCGGTCCTTGTACAGGCAGAAGGCCTCGCACATCAGCCAGTCACAGTCACGGGCATAGGGCTCGCACTGTATGCCGTAGGGTTCATCTCCCAGGCACACCAGTCGCTGTCCGTCGGGCAACTTGGCACTGAATCCATATTGCTTGGTCTTGCTTGACGCGATGTCAAAGAAGGTGACACGCATGTCGTCAATTTCCACCTCTTCACCGTCGGCCACCTCTCTCAGGATGATGGTTTGGCCGATGGAATCGAATATTTTGCGCGGAATCATCAATTCGCCCATGGTGTAAAGGGCATGCTTGACCACGTCGTTGCAGTAGATGGTCAACGGGCCCTTGTGCTTGCCCTTGAAGATCATGGGAGAAATCTTGCGCATCATCCATATGGCACCCAGGATGTGGTCGGTGTGACAGTGGGTGACAAACATGTGACGGATGCTCTCGAAGGGGATCCGGGCCTTGATGACCTGCTGCAAAATGCCATTGCCGCCACCGCCGTCGACCAGCATCCCCCCCCTGGGGGTGTGCAGGTAGAAACACGTGTTGTAGCAGTTAACGCACATGGCATTGCCGGTGCCCAACATGGTGATACGGGAGGTGGTGGTACTATTATTCATGGCCATTATGATTTGATTTTTGGAAGCTCGATGCCGAATGTGGTGCCACGGCCCAACTCCGACTCCTTGATATAGATCTGTCCGTTGTGATATTCCTCGATGATGCGCTTTACCAGCGTCAGACCGAGGCCCCATCCGCGCTTCTTGGTTGTGAAGCCGGGATTGAAGACATTCTTGAAATTTTTGCGGGCAATGCCTTTGCCGGTATCCTTGACCAGGATGACGACATTGTTGGGGCTATCCTCTACCGTGATGTCAAGACGGCCTTCACCGTCCATGGCATCGACAGCATTCTTGGTCAGGTTTTCCATCACCCATGCAAACAGCGTCTGGCTCAGCATCACACCATTGTTGGTCTCGTCATTGGTGTGGATGTACAGGCTCACGCGTTTGGGTATGCGTGCACGCATATACTCCAGGCTGCTTGTCACCGCCTCGTTGATCGACACGAGTTCCTTGTCGGGCATGGAACCGATTTTGGAGAAGCGGTCGGCGATGGTCGAGAGGCGTTTCACGTCTTTATCCATGTCGGTGACGATGCTCTTGTCCACTCCCATCGACTCAAGCAGTTGGGTCCAAGCCATGAGCGACGAGATGGGTGTGCCTAGCTGGTGGGCGGTCTCCTTTGACAAGCCCACCCACACCTTGTTCTGCTCGGCTCGCTTGATGCTCATCAGGGCAAAGTAGGCGATGGCAAAGAACAGGATGAGCACTGCCAGTTGGATGTAGGGGAAATAGGACAACCGCCGCAGCAATGTCGAATCCTCGTAATAGAGGTATTGGGTAGTGGTTTCGTCGATTTGGATGTCGATTTTGTTCTCGGTGGTCTTGAGGTGCTTCAACTTCTTGTTGAGGTATTCCAGATTGACGGGTGAGATTTCAAAGGCGAGGCTATCTTGGGCTTCGGGTAAGCGGAAGTTGCGATGTAGCAGTATATTGTCCTTGTCATCGACCAGCAACACGGGGATGTTGTGATTGGCCTCGATAATGCTCAGCAGGAAGTCGACATCGGTCGCACTCGATGCTACCGGGTTACCCTCGGCATCGACCTCGCTGCCGCTGCCCATCGTGGCCAGTTCCTGGGTGGCATCGGCCCAAATTTCCATGCGCTCGCGCTCCTGTACGGCCAGGTCCTTGACCAGATTGTTAGAGATATAGAGGAAGAGCGCCACGAGCAGCAGCGAGATGGCGAGAAAGACCACCTTCCAGATGCGTCGCGAGTCATATATGTTGCGCAGGTTTGCCATGCTGTGCGCAAAGGTAATGATTTTTTTGAATAATCGTGAGGTGAGAGCATAGAATAGTTTGCATCTGCCTTTTATTCTTGACCAGTTGCCACCAGTTCACGCTCGATCCAGCGTGCAACACTATCCTGGGTGTTGGGGCCGATGACTTCGCTGGCGATGGCCTTGACCTCGGCAAAGGCATTGCCCACCGCAATGCTGTGGTCGGCTGCCTGCATCATGGCGATGTCGTTACGGTTGTCGCCAAAGACCACTACCCTATCGGCACCCAGTTGTGTGGCCAGCTGGCGTATGGCGCCCGCCTTGCTGGTGCCAGCGGTGAAAATCTCGAGGTAGCCCTCGCTGGGGTCAAAGATGTCGTGGTAGACCATTGCCGTGCAAGTCTTTACGGTGGTCTGCAGGTCGGTGGCTATCTCCTTGAGCACGTCATACTTGTTCATCGAGAAGATGAGCAGCGCCTCGTCGTTGTTGTGACGGTAGTCACGGTCATCAAGGAAAAACTTTTTCAACGGCAGGTGCTGCCGTTGATCCACAAAACGCTCTTCCTGAGGGGACAGTGGGCCATAATGGTGGGTGTGCAGCAGTCCGCTGCCATGGCGACGATAAATGAACGGATGCCCGCCATGGCGGTCAAACACATCGGCAACGGCGTTGACCGTGTCATCGTCGATACCGCGCGTGTGCTCATAGGCGCTGGTGACGGGATTCCACATCGCCGAGCCGCCGATGACGATAAAGGGCAACCTGGCCTGCACCTGCTGCATGAGCGGTACCACCGTGGCCGGCGTGCGCGCAGTGGCCACCGTGAACAGTCCGCCCAGCTCGCCGATAACGCGGTTGAGCGTGGCAACGGTGCCTGGTGACAGTTGCGAGTCCTCGCCCAGCAGTGTCCCATCCATGTCACTCACATAAAGTGTCTTGTGCTGATTCTTGCCGTGGTGTTTCACAGCCGCAAAAGTACTGCTTTTTAGCCTAATAGAAGTGGGTAAGACTTATCTTTTCCATTTTTTAGATGCGCTTGCTGTTGCTATTGTGGGCAAAAAAGAGTAAATTTGTCCCCTATTACTTAAAAAACGATTAGGAACAATGAAGAAGACCATGCCTGTAGAAGGAAAGTTTGAATTGATGGCTCTGCCATATGCCAGCGATGCGCTGGAGCCCGTCATCAGTGCCAATACACTGAGTTTTCACCACGGCAAGCACTTGGCTGCCTATGTCAACAACCTGAATGCCGCTCTGCCAGGCAGCGGGCTCGAAGGCAAGCCCCTGGAGGAGATTGTGCTCGATGCCCAGGGTGGAATGCTCAACAATGCGGGGCAGATTTTGAACCACAACCTGTATTTCTCACAGTTCAGGGCCCCCAGGGCCGGCAATGCCCCGACTGGCCGTTTGGCCCAAGCCATAGGCGAGGAGTTCGGTTCATTTGAGGCTTTTAAGGAGATTTTCACCAAGGCCGGAGCGACATTGTTCGGCTCGGGCTGGGCATGGCTGTGTGCCGACAGCGATGGCAACCTGAAGATCACCCAAGAGCCCAATGCTGCCAATCCCATCCAGCACGGCCTGCGTCCGCTGCTGACGATGGACGTGTGGGAGCACGCCTATTACCTCGACTACCAGAACCGCCGTCCCGACCACTTGGCCGCCCTGTGGCAGATTATCGACTGGGACGTGATCAATGATCGCTACGAAAAGTAGAAAACGGGTCGATGAAACGGAAGATTTTTGCATTTTTGATCCTGCTGTTTGTGGCTGGATCGGCTATCGCTGGCGACAGGGTCAACGAGAACTGGCAGCGGGCTATACTGGCTGCCATCGACTCGTTCCCCGAGCATGGCGGTTACTACACTGGCAGCAAGCCCAACGCATTGTTTGCCAAGACTACATGGCAGGGCCTGCACGAGGCCTACCAGATGACGGCCGAGGACGAGCGCCCGCGGTTTGACCCCATGCTGGCGCAGCCGTCGTTCTGCTCGAGCGCGACATTTGCCGTGCTCGTCAAGGCCTTGCTCATCTGGGACACGAAGCACAAAATCAAGCGCGAGGCATGGGTGAACATGAAACCGCGCGTGGGCATTGCCGACGAGTTTAATCCCGACGGAATCGGGCAAGACGATGGTGTGGGCTTCTGGGGGCGTGCCAACGCCAATGGCCCGGGCCTGGGCGTGCTGGTGCGGGAATTGGGCGCTGGCTACAGCTTCACGGCCTATCGCGGAGCCAAGAGCGAGCGCAACCGTGAAACGCCAGGCGAGCGTTACCTTACCAGCCAGGAGTGGTGCGCCCTTGACGTGTGGGACAGGGCCATGCCGGGCGACTTGATGAAGATATTTTGGAACCGCAACGAGAGCCGTGGCAGCGACAGCGGAGCCATCATCGGCTGCAACGACGACAAGAACGCTGACCAGGAAGCGGGCCACAGCGTCATCTTTATGGGTTGTGAGGGCGATACGGTCACCTATTGGTCCAGCAACGGGCCTGGTGAGCATCCCGAGTTGATGGGATACAGCATGGGACGCTGCCACAAGACGGCGATCCAGCGCGTGGTCTTTACCCGCATCACGCGGCCAGAGCGTTTTAACAATGCACGAAAAATGGCGCCGACCGATGTCAACGCCTATCTTAGCGACCTGAACGGTGTGCGTCACAGCACCACCGCCGAGATGCTTATTCAATTAGGAATCAAAGATTAGGAAAATCTCCTGGCTCAAGATTTCTCATTCCTCATTAACGTGGACCTTACCGCTGCCGGCGATGTCCTGGTTGTGAGTGCCGATTTTGCCTTTCAGATAGATGTCACCCGAGCCGGCGATTTCGCTATCGACTCGATCTACATTCATGTTGCCGCAGACAATGTCGCCCGAGCCGGCGATTTCGTTGCGCAGGGTTGTGCTGGTAAGGCCGGCGATATTGATGTCGCCCGAACCAGCGATTTCGGTTTTGACATTCCGGGCCAGGACGGGGCCAGTGGTCACATCGCCCGAGCCGGCGATTTCGATATTCAGGTCAGTGCATTCCACTTGAGCCAGTGTGATGTTGCCCGAGCCGGCTACTTCCAGGTCGAGTTCGGCAGATTTCCAGGCCTTGGGTGCGGTTACCGAGCCCGAGCCGGCAATGTCAATACCCTTGATCGTGGCCGAGGTCACAAAGATTCTCATGCCCTTGAAGTCCTCATATTTCCATTTTGAGTCGCGCTCATCGATGTAGAGCTCACCATCCTTGACATAGATGGTGATTTTCTCCAGTTGATCGATGGTGCCGTCAACACGCACGTTATTGCCAGTGCCCTGTTCCAGGATGACATTGAACGGTCCACACACACTCAGTTCATCAAACGGCTGCATGGCAGTTTCCTGCCCCACCTGGTGCACCTGGGTAGGCGTGTCGTTGCGGCTCCCCATGCCGCCGATAGACCAATCCTTGTCACCCACCTTGACGTGCATGCACGACATCATCGTCATCATTGTCACCATAGCCACCAGGCTGAATACTAAAAACTTCTTCATAGTTCAAATCTCTTTTTTGTGTTTCTATACATCTATAAGACGCACAACAGGCCCAAAAAGTTTCATAAATTCCCAAAAAAATAAAGGGAAACAAAAAAAGATGTCACTGTACAGGTGCAGCCCTCACGTCAAGAATTAAGGGTGGGCAACTCCTTGAATACTGGAGCGCCCACCCTTAAAGATGTTTTTTTATGGTCTTAATGAACCCGGTTCATTATTCGGCCGTGGGGCCATTGATGTCCGTGTAGCCACCATTGTAGTCGGTCTCGGCTTTGGGCACTTCCCAGGTCCAGTTGTTGGCATCGGTGGGTTGGATGGTGATAGCAACTGCAGGATGGGCGTTACCACCCTCATCCCAACCGTGACGCACAACGGGCAGTTTCCAGCGCTTCAAGTCACTCCACTGGAAGCCCTCGCCCCAGAGCTCGAGTGCACGGTAGTCGGCAATCTCGTTGAAGAGGTCCTGACCAGTCTTGCTGCACGTGTAGCCGGGGTTACGTCCCGAACCGGCATTCAAGCGCACGAGAGCGTCTTGAGCAGCAGCGTCATCGCCCAGGAAGTAGTAGCACTCAGCCTCGATGAGAAGCATCTCGCTTGTGCGGATAAAGGGCAGATAGCCCACGCCCGGCATGTCAAAGACATAGAACTTCAAGTGGGCACCCAAGTGATATATACCAAACTGATAAGGAGCATCCAGACCAGGAGCAGCGTGCTCATCAACATAGGCTTTAGCCTTGGAATAGGCTTCCATATCGGTGATAATCCAGCGGGTACCATTATTGTCAACACCAATGTAACCTACAGTCTGCTGAACCTGTGCGGGATTGCTGGCATCGATGCCCAGACCACTCTCGGTAAGGAACAACGATTTGCGGAAGTCCTCGTCGGGGATGCGGTTGATGAGCTCGCGGCCGATAGTACCGGCACCGTTTTGACTGTTGCTGGCATAGTAACCGTTGCAGCTGTACTGGGTGCCAAAGCTCCAGTACCAGTTGTTCTCGTCGGCACTGCCATAGCTGCCGAAGATCCACTCGCTGGTGGGACGGCAGAAACCTGCTGCATAGTCACTGTTACTCATCAGGGGATAACCTACCTCGGCCAGTTTGGCGTGGTTGAGGGCCGTCTGGTAATCCTCCTTGTAGAGGGCAGCACGGGCATACACAGCGTGGGCCACGTTCAGGTTGGGAATCCAGCACTGACCAGCCTTGCGCTTAATACCGCTCTCGTCGAACAGGGAAATAGCATCATCCAGATCCTTGTAAATCTGGGTATAAACCTGTGCCATTGTTGAGGGAGCCAGGTCACCAGTGCTTTCATCGAGACGCAGGGGCAGGCCCTGGGCGGTGCCATTGTTGGAGTCTTTCCAGCGCACGCAGTAGTAGTGGATCAACTTCTCGTAGCCATAGGCACGGAATGTCAGCGCCGAAGCCTTGATGAACTTTTTGTCGGCCTCAGCACCCTCGACATTGTCGATGCGATTGATGATAATATTGGCCTGGGCTATGATTTGATAATAGTAGTACCAAGCATAGTGGTTGTAAATAGTGTTCTTGTTGGTGTGCATCGTCTGATTGTGGATGGCTGCCCAACCAGATGCATACTCATTGTAATAGTAATCCTGCGAGGGATAGTTTTCATAGAGACGCATGATTGCATTTTCACCGCAAAAGCCATTACCATAGTTGCTATGCTGGATTGTCATTGACTTAGCCACACCGTTCAGTACCTTGTAGCAATTATCGACAGTGGCAAAGGCCGTAGGGTAGTTAATCGACTCGGTCGGTTTAGTCTCGAGGTAATCTTCTCCGCAGGAGGTCATGACCATTGCTGACCCTAACAGAAGACCACTCAATAAAATTTTATTTATATTCTTATTCATAATGAATTTCAATTAGAAATGTAATTGTTATTAATTGATCTCTGATCTATCAGAACTGAAGCTGAAGGCCGAAGTTGAACACTCGTGCGGTAACATAGGTATCATCAGAACCACCGCTGAAGTTGAACTGGGGATTCAGACCCTTGCGGGCAGTGAAGGTGGCCAGGTTCTCAACACCTGCGGTAAGGGTGAGGGCCTGCAGACCAGCCTTGTTGATAAGCAGCTTGGGCAGGGAATAGCTCAGGCTGAGGTTTTTCACTACAAAGTAGGAAGCGCTGGTCAACCAGCGGTCACTGGTAGCATTGTTGTAGGAGCTGTTCTCAAAGTCGAGCTGGGGAAGACCATCGGGATCAATGCGGTTGGGAGAATCCTCGGTCATGCCTGCGGGAACACCGCTCCAGGAATTTATCAAGTCGCAATGGTTAGCGCTGGCCGACGATGCCGAGTTGGTGGACATCAGTGACTGATAAGCACTGTCATAAACCTTGCCACCCAGACTATAGGTAAACAGGGCGTTGAATGAGAAGCCCTTGTACTGCAGCACTGAGTTGAACGAACCATAGAACCAAGGATGTGCACTGCCGGCCCAGTCACGCTTACCAAAGGAGCCTGGCAGGGTGGTATAGGTCACGCCATTGATTTCTACTGCCTCACCATAGGCAATGGCCCTTGCCTGAAGGTCGGGATCGATGGTGTAGAGCGAACGACCTGTCATCTGGTCAACGCCCACAAAGTGATAGGTGTAGAATTCGTAGGGATCATGGCCCTCGCTGTAGTTCTGCTGACCATGAATAATGTCCCTGCCGTTAGGCAGCTTCTTAATCTTGCTCTTCATGAAAGTGCCCTCGGTGCTCAGGGTCCAGTTAAGATCTCTGTTGCGGATTGCATCATAGCTCAGCGAAACCTCAATACCACGGTTGGTGATGGTACCGATGTTCTTGTAGATGCTCATGTTGTAGTTATCATCCCAGTTCCAAGAACCAGCAGACAGGGGCAGAGGTACTGCAAACAAGAGGTCCTTGTTACGTTTGTCGAACAGCACAAAGTTGAAGTTCAAGCGGTCAAACACGCGACCCTCGATACCCAAGTCGATATTCTGGCAGGTCTCCCACTTGATGTCCTCGGCAGCAAGGCTCTGCTTCATGAAAGCGGCAGTACCAGCATTCTTCTCGATATAATACAGAGGCTGGTAAGCATACAAGCTGACACCAGAGTTGTTACCAGTCTCACCATAAGAAGCGCGGATACGCAGCTGGTCAAGCCAGTCTACATTCTGGAGAAAGTTCTCCTTTTTGATGTTCCAGTTCACACCGAAGGAGTAGAAGTTACCCCAGCGGTTATCCTTGGCAAAACGTGAAGAACCATCACGGCGGAACGAGAAGTCAACGAAGTATTTCTCAAAGTAGCTGTAACGGGCACGACCCAGGTAGGACTCAGTCCTGTCTACATCGTCCAAACCTTTGAAGTAGGAGTTGGTCTGGAAATTACCCGGAACATATATACCATCGGCTGCCGAACCAGTGTTCATGCCATAGGCGCTACGGCTGTTGCTCTCATAGTTCTCATGAGCCAGCATGATTTCAATGTGATGACGGTCAAAGTCACGGTACCAGTTCAGGATTTCCTGAGCGGTGCGGGTGTTATATTCATAGGCATAACTGGTCAAGCGGCCACCATTGGTAGCACCGTCACCAATGAACGGGTTGTTGTAATGACGACGATTGGAATTGGAGTGGTTGAAGTCAGCCTTCAACGTCAGCGATAAGCCGAAAGGCAGGGTGAATGTACCATAGATCTGGCCATCGATCACGGCACGACGGTTACGGTCAAAGTCGTTGCGTAGCTCAAAGGCGATGTTGCGGTTGGTCAGATAAGAAGACTTGGTATCATACTGACGCTCACCATTCTTGTCAAGCAGGTAGGAGCCATCCTCGTTGTGGAGGAACAGGGGATAAACAGGAGCCATGTAGCGGGCTACATAGAAGGGGTTGGCATAGTAATTACCAGTTGCATTGCTATTGAAGTTGCGGGTAGCATAAGTAGCACTCAAGTTCACACCAGTCTTGAACCAGTTGTTAGGGGTGAAGTTGGAGTTCAGACGTCCAGTGAAACGCTCATAGGCACTGGCCTGAACATAGCCCTTCTCATTGGTGTAACCAGCCGAAGCATATACGTTGTACTTCTCGCCACCAGCGGTGCCCGAGAGGCTGTAATCCTGACGATAACCCGTGCGTTCAACTTCCTTCTCCCAATCCAGGTCATCATAACCGGGGAGAACATGTCCAGTCAGCTTACCATTAGCATCAAACAAACTGGTAGCAGCTACATCATAGATATTGCGCTTTACATAGTCACTAATAAGGCGTTGGGAAGCATATTGGGCAGCAGCATCGGCATCAAGACCCAAGCTACCGTTCATGGCAAAGTTCCTCATAGCTATCCACGAAGCCTCCATCCACTGGTCGGCATTCATGCGGTCATACTCGGCGATACCACGCTTGTACATACCCTGGTTGATGCGGACAGTCACGGTGGGCTTGTTGGAGTAGCTACCCTTCTTGGTGGTAATCAGCACAACACCGTTGGCTGCACGGTTACCATACAGGGCTGCCGAAGCGGCATCCTTGAGGACACTCATGCTCTCGATGTCCACGGGGTTGATCTCGGCGATGTTGCCATCAAATGCCACACCATCAACAACATAGAGAGGAGCGCTCGAACCGGTGATGCTACCGATACCGCGGATGCGGATGTTGGGGGCTGCACCAGGCTCACCGTAGGTATTGTTCACCTGGATACCAGGGGTGCTACCCTCGAGAGCGGCAGTTACCGATGAACCGATGCGGTCCTTGATTTTCTTCTCATCCACAACCGAGATAGAACCGGTAATTGACTGACGCTTAGCGCTACCGTAAGCCACAACAACTACCTCATCAAGACTCTGGCCAGAGTCTGACAACTTGATTATCATTTCGTTAGCAACCTCTACCTGACGAGTTGCATAGCCAACATAGGAAACGTTGACATACTTTACATGATCAGGCAAGTTAAGCGTGAAATGACCATCAATATCGGTAGCGGTGCCTTGATTCACGCCGACACCCTGTACAGTGGCGCCAATGAGTGGCTCACCATTGGCTTCATCTAACACTTGCCCATGAATGGTGCGGTCGGCATAAGCCGAGAGTGCCACCATACATGTAGCAATCAGCAACAGAACAATTTTCTTCATAAAAATGTGTTTTATTAATTAATACAATTGTTAAAAATGTGTTTTTAAATCGTGTATTGTAAGGTATCGAAAAGATAATTAGTAATAAATCTTCGATGGTTTACAATTATGCAAAAATAGTCAAACTCGATGGAACGGACACAACAAATGGAAGAATTTAACTAAACCCCTATATTTTCTATCTTTTTGTACATTTTGGAAATATTTTGCAATATATAACCTTAAATCATGCCAGGCGCTAGATACTCATTTCAATTTCAATAATTTATAGTTTTAAAACGGCACTTTTTCCCAATTCACAAGAGGGTTAATAAAAATGTTAAAAACAACACCCTTTAACATTCATTTTTTAACTAAATTTTGTTGGATTCGGGCCATATTTTTCTCCAAAAAATGACAAATCAGGCCTGTTAATAACTTTTCGGGAGGGCATCAGCGACCAAGAGCCATTGCTTGATACACCTGCCACATCACGATGGCCGCGCAGCAGGAAATATTAAGTGAATGCTTGGTGCCGTGCTGCGGTATCTCTACACACAGGTCACTTGCATCGACCACCTGCTGGCTCACTCCCTTGACCTCATTGCCCAAGACTATGGCAACAGGCCGTTGAAGACCGGCAGGGAAGTCTTGCAGCGCCACGCTGTCATGCACCTGCTCGATGCTGCATATGGTGTAACCCTGGTCCTTGAGCTGCTGCACCGCGTTGAGCGTTGAATCGAAATACTGCCAATCGACCGAATCCTCGGCACCCAGCGCCGTCTTGTGGATTTCGGCCTTGGGGGGTTGCGGAGTAATGCCACACAAGCAGATGCGCTCGATGAGAAACGCGTCGGCAGTGCGGAACACCGATCCCACGTTCATCTCGCTGCGCACATTGTCAAGCACCACCGTTACAGGCAGTTTTTTTACCTTTTTATATTCTTCCACACCCACGCGGTGCAGTTCAATCATTGACTTTTTTCTTGACATAATCTACATGCTATGACATTGCTCATTGCAAAAGTACTAATAATTTGGCATACCGGCCAATCCAACAAACTAGATATTCTTGAATATCTAGTGAAACAGAGGCCATCTTCACAGTTAATTAAGCTGTCAACAAGCCTGTCAATAACTGTTCAAAACTCATCAATAAAAAATGACAAAAAACACTTGACAAATCAAAATCGATGCTGCTTATCATTCTTTTTTAGCCAGCCAAAAAAGTTAGCATATTTTTTTTATTGGTCTTTATACACGGTTTTTGACACAATTTGATGGGTCATACGGCGAGTTTTTATTAACTTTGCAGGTTGTTAACACCTTGTTAATAACATATCAAACTAGCTATGACACAGCATTTAGGCTTGTTGACAAACTATAGATAACTCAATAAGGCAGTTGATAACCTAATAATCGACTGCCGGCGACAAAAAAGTTTTCAACACAATTAACAGCCATTATTGTTGTTGTTAAATTTTAATTTTTTAAAAAACTTAAAACCAAATAATATATAATATGAATGTTGACAAAGGCTATGTTGATGCGCCCATCGAGGATGGCATTGACCTGAAAAATGAGATTCTGCGCTTGAAGCAGGAGCGCAATGCAGTTATCATGGCGCATTATTACCAGCGTGAAGAAATTCAGCAATTGGCCGACTACATCGGCGACAGTTTGGCACTGGCTCAGCTGGCTGCCAAGACCGATGCATCGGTCATCGTGCTGTGTGGTGTGCACTTCATGGGAGAAACGGCCAAAATCTTGTGTCCCGACAAGACGGTGATTGTGCCCGACTTGAGCGCGGGTTGTTCGCTGGCCGACAGCTGCCCAGCCGATGAGTTTTCAAAGTTTGTGGCCGAGCACCCTGGCCACACGGTCATCAGCTATGTGAACACGAGTGCGGCTGTCAAGGCCGTGACCGATGTTGTGGTGACCTCGTCCAATGCCAAGGAAATTGTCGGTAGTCTGCCGCAGGATGAGAAAATCATCTTTGGTCCCGACCGCAATCTGGGCAATTACATCAACAGCATTACCGGCAGGGAGATGCTGCTGTGGGATGGTGCTTGCCATGTGCATGAAAAGTTCAGTGCCGCCAAGCTGGCCGACCTCAAGCGTGAGCATCCCGGTGCCAAGGTCCTGGTTCACCCCGAGTGTCCCAAGCCGGTGCGCATCATGGCCGACAAGGTGGGTTCGACCCAGGCTCTGCTCAACTTTGCCGTTGATGACGAGAGTCAGGAGTTTATCGTGTGCACCGAGAGCGGCATCCTCTTTGAGATGCAGCGGCGCTGCCCTGAAAAGACTTTCATTCCTGCTCCGCCCGAGGATGGCACGTGTGCCTGCAACGAGTGTGAATACATGAAACTCATCACGCTCGAGAAATTGTATAACTCGCTCAAGTACATGGCTCCCACCATCGAGGTGGATGAGCAGATTGCCAAGCGTGCTGTGAAGCCCATCCAACGCATGCTTGACATCTCCCGCGACCTGGGAATAATCAAGTAATAAACAATGAAAAAGACAATACTATCATTATTTATTATATTTAATGTATTCAATATTATGGCACAGAATGTGTATGATTTTACTGTAAAGGATCGTCGTGGCAACGACGTGTCGCTCAACGATTATAAGGGTAAGGTGTTGCTCATTGTCAACACGGCCACCCGCTGTGGATTCACACCGCAATACGAAGAGTTGGAAGCCCTATATAAGAATTACAGGGATCAGGGTCTGGAAATTCTGGATTTTCCATGCAATCAGTTTGGTGAGCAGGCACCTGGCACCGAGGAGGAAATCCATCAGTTCTGTACGCTCAACTTCGGCACCGAGTTTCCGCAGTTCAAGAAGATTGAGGTCAATGGTGAGAACGAGTCACCGCTATACACCTTCTTGAAATCACAGCAGGGTTTCAAGGGTTTTGACAAGAACCACAAGATAGGTGCCTTGCTTGACGAGATGCTCTCCAAGGCCGATGCCGATTATGCGAGCAAGCCCGACATCAAGTGGAACTTCACAAAATTCCTGATTGACCGTGACGGCAATGTGGTAGAGCGCTACGAGCCCACCACCGAGTGTTCCATCATCGAAGAAGCCATCAAGAAATTACTCTGATGCATATCAGTTGTGACAAAAAGAATAACCGCCCCCCTTTATTCACACAAAATTTTCAAAACATAAATGGATTATAACTATAAAGAAATAGAGAAAAAGTGGCAACAATACTGGCGTGATCATCACACCTACAAGTGTGATGTGGATAATAACCGCCCAAAATTCTATGTGCTCGACATGTTTCCTTATCCGTCGGGAGCAGGTCTGCACGTGGGACATCCGCTGGGTTACATTGCCAGCGACATCTATGCGCGTTACAAGCGCCTGAAGGGCTTTAATGTGCTTCATCCCATGGGCTATGATGCTTATGGTTTGCCTGCCGAGCAATATGCCATTCAGACGGGTCAACATCCCGAAATCACTACCAATGAGAACATTGCCCGCTACCGTGAGCAGTTGGATAAGATAGGTTTCTGCTATGACTGGGATCGTGAAGTGCGCACTTGCGACCCCAAGTATTACAAGTGGACACAGTGGGCCTTCTTGAAGATGTTCAAGAGTTACTATAACACCGAACTTGATAAGGCACGTCCCATCGAGGAACTGGTCGCTCATTTTGAGAAACACGGAACCGAAGGATGTAATGCCCATACCAACAGTGCCGATGAATTCACTGCCGATGAGTGGAATGCCATGACCCAAGTGCAGCGTAACGACGTGCTGATGAACTATCGTATCGCTTATCTTGGCAACACGATGGTCAACTGGTGTCCCAAACTGGGTACCGTTCTTGCCAATGATGAGGTGAGCGAGGGTGTGTCGGTGCGCGGAGGATATCCCGTGGAGCAGAAGATGATGAGGCAGTGGTGCTTGCGCGTGTCGGCCTATGCCGGCCGCCTGTTGCGCGACCTGGATGCTGTTGACTGGACCGAGTCGATCAAGGAGACACAGCGCAACTGGATTGGTTACAGCGAGGGTGCCGAGATGACATTTCCCATTGCCGACAGCGACAAGAGCCTGTTGATTTTCACCACCCGTGCCGATACCATCTTTGGTGTCACCTTCATGGTACTGGCTCCTGAGAGCATCTATGTGGACGATGTGGTGACCGCAGACCAGCGTGCGGCAGTCGATGCATATCTCGACGAGGTGAAGCACAAGACCGAGCGCGAGCGCATGATTGAGAAAAAGGTGAGCGGTGTGTTTACAGGCAGTTATGCTGTCAATCCCATTACTGGCAAGAATATTCCTATTTATATCAGCGACTATGTATTGGCAGGTTATGGCACGGGTGCCATCATGGCTGTCCCCGCTCATGATAGCCGTGACTATGCCTTTGCCAAGCATTTCGACCTGCCCATTATTCCGTTGATTGAGGGTGCAGATATCAGCGAGGAGAGTTTTGATGCCAAGGAGGGTATCATGGCCAATTCGTCCAACGAGCGTCTGCAACTCAACGGTCTGCAGGTCAAAGAAGCGATTGCCAAGACTAAACAGTATATCAAGGATGCAGGTATCGGTCATGTCAAGGTCAACTACCGCCTGCGTGACGCCATCTTCAGCCGTCAGCGTTACTGGGGTGAGCCGTTCCCTATCTATTATGATGAGAACAACCAGCCGCAAGCCCTTGACGAAAAGTATCTGCCCTTGCAGCTTCCCGAGGTCGATAAATTCTTGCCCACCGAGACAGGAGAGCCCCCACTGGGCCGCGCTAAAAACTGGGTAACCGAAGATGGCTATCCCCTGGAGTTGAACACGATGCCTGGCTTTGCCGGTTCGTCGGCCTATTATCTGCGCTATATGGATCCGCACAACGACGAAGCACTTGTTTCGCACGAGGCCAATGATTACTGGCGTCAAGTGGATCTTTATGTGGGAGGTACCGAGCATGCAACGGGTCACTTGATTTACAGCCGATTCTGGAACAAGTTCCTGTATGACTATGGTTATGTGTGTGAGACCGAGCCGTTCCGCAAGCTGGTTAACCAGGGTATGATTCAGGGTCGCAGTAACTTTGTTTACCGCATCAAGGACACCAACAAGTTCGTCTCGGTGAACCTCAAGGACCAGTATGATGTGACCCCCATTCACGTGGATATCAACATCGTTGAAAAGGATGCCCTCGACATAGAGAAATTCCGCGAGTGGAGATCCGAATTCAAGAATGCCGAGTTCATTCTCGAGAATGGCAAGTACATCTGTGGCTGGGCCATTGAAAAAATGTCCAAGTCGATGTACAACGTTGTCAATCCCGATGACATTGTTGAGGAGCGTGGTGCTGACACCTTGCGCATGTACGAGATGTTCCTGGGTCCTGTCGAGGCAAGCAAGCCTTGGGATACCCAAGGCATTGATGGTGTTCAGCGTTTCTTTAAGCGCTTGTGGGCACTCTTCTACAAGGGCGATGACATGCAGCTCACCGACGAGAAACCCAGTGCCGAGGCGCTCAAGTCGTTGCACAAACTCATCAAGAAAGTGAGTGGTGACATCGAGACGTTCAGCTACAACACATCGGTGGCTGCATTCATGATTTGTGTCAACGAGTTGACGAGTATGAAATGTCGTTCGCGTGAGATATATGAGCCACTGGTTGTATTGTTGGCACCCTTTGCACCCCACATTGCCGAGGAATTGTGGCATGTGCTGGGTCACGAAACCACTGTGTGCGACGCTCAATGGCCCACATGGAATGAGGATTATCTCAAGGAATCGACAGTAAAATACACCGTCTTGTTCAACGGCAAGCCCCGTTATAACATCGAAGTGCCCGCCGGCACCGCACAGGAAGAGGTACAGCGCATCGCTCTTGCCGATGAGGGTGCAACCCGTTGGCTCGACGGCAAGCAGCCCAAAAAGGTGATTGTCGTTCCCAACAAGATTGTCAACGTAGTCGTGTGACAAATCAACAGCAATAAATACAATAATTACAATTAATTAACTGACTATTAATTATTTGTATTTGTTGTATTTATTGTTTTTTATAATAGTAGTTTTGAAATGAAGAAGATTGTCTTTGCGACTAATAATGCACACAAGTTGCAGGAGTTGCGCCAGATGTTGGGTGACCGATATGAGATACTTGGTCTTGCCGACATTGGTTGCCATGAAGATATACCCGAGACCGCCGATTTTATCGAAGGAAATGCCAAAATGAAGGCACTTTATGTCAAGCAGCATTATGGTTATGACTGCTTTAGCGACGATACCGGACTTGAGATTGATGCCCTGAATGGTGAACCCGGTGTTTACTCGGCGCGCTATGCCGGACCAGGGCATGATAGCGAGGCCAACATCGATAAGGTATTGAAGAAACTTGAGGGGATAACCAAGCGTACAGCCCGTTTCCGCACGGCTATAGCTCTGTTGCAGGGTGAGGAAATGCACCTGTTTGAGGGCCAGGTCGAGGGAATTATCCTTACCGAACGCCACGGTACAGGAGGATTCGGCTATGACAGTATTTTCCAACCAGTTGAAGGTGACGGCAGTACATTTGCCGAGATGTCGCCCGAAGAAAAGAACCGCATTAGCCACCGTGGCCGTGCCGTGGCCCGCCTGGTCGAATTTCTCAACAAGTAAAATAGATATATCATTTAATACCATTGGATTCATTTGCCTTATATCGTTTGCCTTGTGCCAGCCATTGCCTGCTGATTGGACAGAGTGGTGAGTCGTCCTCATTGCCCTCGTTGCGCTTGATAGGTGATGAGCATGGCTTTGTGATTGCGCCGTTCAGCCCCGGTAGTGACTCTCCGATTATTTTGCTCCGTCCTGATGTGGTGCGCCAGTATTCTTACGACGAATTGGTGGAAATAGATTATCTCCCATTCCATACCGATGGTGGAAACAAATTGGGTATAGTCCTTGGCAGGGAGGCATACCATGACGATTTTTCCCGATTTCATCGTACATTTTCGGCAACAGACATTCAAAAACTGGTGCTTGCGCGCAGTAGTGATATTGAGCATCGTGGGGCAAGGCCTGTTGAATTGTTTGCCATGGCATGCAGGAGATATCCTGATGCTTTTGTAACGCTGTTCTCGGCACCGCAATGCGGCACCTGGCTCGTGGCAACGCCTGAGGTATTGCTATCGCGTGAGGCTGATGAATGGCACACGATGGCTCTGGCAGGCACGATGCGTGATGCCGGTTCATCGCCTGAATGGAGCGAAAAAAACAGACTAGAGCAGGCCTACGTTACTCAGTATATCAAAGAATGTCTTGACCGCTACAGTGATGATGTGAGAATGACAGCACCTTACACCATCAGCACAGGCCATCTTGTGCATCTGCGCACCGATTTCTCATTCACACTGGCTGCCGATGCCCATGTTGGCGACGTGCTTGACAGTTTGCATCCCACGCCCGCTGTGTGTGGTTTGCCCAAGCAGCAGGCTTATCGGTTCATCCTTGAAAATGAGTCATGTGAACGCGGTTATTACAGCGGTTTTTCGGGTCCTCTCAATTTGAATGGCGAAACGGCTCTGTTTGTTTCATTGCGCTGCATGCGCATTTTTGGCGACCGTTACCGTCTCTATGCGGGAGGAGGAATCCTGCCACAGAGCGAGGAAGCGCTGGAGTGGGAAGAAACAGCAGCCAAAATGCAGACCATGTTATCTATAATTAATTAAACCACAATGAGTTATAGCGACAAGGATAATATTAACATCATGTGTTCGGTGATGTTGGGCCACGGCATTGGCCATGCTGTGGTTTGCCCAGGGTCACGCAATGCGCCCATCGTGCACAACCTGAATGAGTGCCCGCAAGTCAAGTGCTATCCTGTTACCGATGAGCGCAGTGCGGGATTTTTTGCCCTGGGCATGGCCGAGCAGTTGCAGGAGCCTGTCGCAGTGGTAGTTACCTCAGGAACGGCATTGCTTGATTTGGCACCTGCCGTGGCCGAAGCCCGTCACCGTCATTTGCCATTGGTGGTCATCAGTGCCGACCGTCCCATGGCCCACATCGGCCAGCAGATGGGACAGACCATTGACCAGCCGGGTGCCTTGTCACGTTTCACGATGATGGATGTCAACCTGGTGGAGCCTCATGACGCTCTCACCCGCTGGCATTGCAACCGCCTTGCCAACGAAGCGATGCTGGCCACCCGTCGAGGAGGACCGGTGCACATCAATGTCCCCTATGACGAGCCCTTGTTCAACTTCACGGTGCCGCACTTGCCTCAGGAGCGTATCATCAAGTCGATGACCGCAACGGTCGATGAAATGGCGCTTTTAGGTATTTTCAGTCATTTTAAGGATGTTCAGCGCCCCATGCTAATCATCGGTCAAATGCCACGCGGTGTGGTTACACGAGAACTCGTCGAAAGCCTGTCGTCGCATGTTGCTGTGCTGGTCGAGGCATTAGGGGCCGATGCTGGCGGTGTACCCTTTGACCACTTGCTGCAACAGGTGGAGCATGAAGATGATTATGTGCCCGATGCCGTCATCTATATGGGTGGTACATTGGTCAGCAAGCGCATCAAGGCATACTTGCGCCGATTGGAAGGTGTGCCCATGACTCAAGTGAGTGCCGATGGCGAGATTCACGACACCTTCGGCCATTTGACCCAGATCATCAATTGTGAGCCCCAAGTGGCCTTGCACTCGCTGAGCCGTGTGCTTGATGGAGAGAAGAAGGCTGCAAATGCCTTTGCCCTTCGTTGGAACAAGGCACTTCATCAAGAGAGAATGCATTTAGACAGCCTTCGTCCAGATTTCTCCCAGATGCTGGCTGTGAAACTGGCATTGCGATCCGTCAGTGAGTCAGGCGAACCGTTTGTGCTGCATTTCGCCAACAGCCAGCCTATTCGCATGGCCAATTTGTTTGCGCGGCAACATGTGTGCTGCAATAGAGGAGTGAACGGCATAGAAGGGACCACCTCGGCCGCTGCCGGATGTGCCGCGGTGACCGATGACCGCGTGCTGTGTGTAACGGGTGATTTAAGTTTCTTTTATGACCAGAATGCCTTGTGGAACAGCAACCTGGGTGGTAACCTGCGCATCCTGTTGTTGAACAATGGTGGTGGTGGAATCTTTGCCCAACTGCCAGGTCTGGAAGCTTCACCTGCCCGTGACACGATGATTGCCGCCGGTCATTCGACCCATGCCGATGGGTGTTGCGCACAGCATGGCATAGCGTATCGTGCAGCCTACGGCAGTGAGGATCTGTATAGCGGCATCACATGGCTCATACAGGACGACAGTGACCGTCCGCGCTTGCTCGAGGTTGTCACCAGCAATATCAGCAACCAATAAATCAAGAAATATTATGGCAAAAAGAGAATGGAAAAAAATTGAGGGATTCGACTTCAAGGAAATCCTGTTTGAACAGTACGACCGCATCGCCAAGATTACCATCAACCGCGAGCGATACCGCAACGCCTTCACACCATTGACCACGCTGGAGATGTCTCAGGCGTTTAACCACTGCCGTGAGGCATCCAACATCCGCGTGGTACTGCTCACCGGTGCCGGCGACAAGGCCTTTTGTGCCGGTGGCGACATGCACGTCAAGGGGCGTGGCGGCTATGTGGACAGCGAGGGAGTGCCCCGCTTGAGCGTGCTCGACGTGCAGATGCAGATCCGCCGCCTGCCCAAGCCTGTCATCGCCATGGTCAACGGCTATGCCATCGGCGGCGGTCATGTCTTGCATGTGGTATGCGACCTGACCATTGCCAGCGAGAATGCTATTTTCGGCCAGACGGGTCCCAAGGTGGGCTCGTTTGACGCAGGTTTCGGTTCGTCTTATCTGGCCCGTATCGTTGGCCAGAAAAAGGCCCGTGAAATCTGGTTCCTTTGCCGTCAATACACTGCCCACGAGGCCGAACAGATGGGCATGGTCAACAAGGTGGTGCCCCTGGAACGCCTTGAAGACGAATGTGTAGAGTGGGCCCAGACAATGATGGAACGCTCACCGCTGGCCCTGCGCATGATCAAAATGGGCCTCAATGCCGAGCTCGACGGCCAGGCCGGCATCCAGCAACTGGCTGGCGACTGCACCATGCTGTATTACTGCATGGACGAGGCTCAAGAGGGAGGAAAGGCTTTCCTCGAGAAGCGCAAGCCCGACTTTGACCAGTATCCATACCTGCCTTGATGAGTCGTTACCACATCGATATCACAACCCGCACATTCCATTTCAAGGAGCCAGCGGGCACCTCGCGAGGCATTTACCGCACCCGTGAGAGCCGTTTTGTCAGGCTCACCAGCGACGACCATCCGGGAATCGAGGGTGTGGGAGAGTGCGCCCCGTTGCCGCGGCTCAGTTGCGACGACCTGCCCGACTATGACGCTGTATTGCGCCGCCACAGTGACGAGGTGTGCAACCGCGGCGGCATTGATGTGGACATGTTGCGTGATTGCCCGTCGATGCTTTTTGGCCTGGAAACAGCCTGGAAGCAGCTGCATGCAGGAGGAAGCACAGCGTTGTCTTGCACCCCGTTTGCCCGTGGCGAGGAAGGTATTCCCATCAATGGACTGGTGTGGATGGGAGATTTTGACACGATGGCTAGCCGCTTGGAGCAGAAGCTCGCCCAGGGTTTCTCATGTGTGAAAATCAAGATCGGAGCGATTGATTTTGCCGATGAAATCGCGTTGATTCGCCGATTGCGCGACCGTTATGGCAGTGACCGCATCGAGTTGCGGGTTGATGCCAATGGCGCGTTCTCACCTGGTGAGGCATTGGACAGGCTGCATCAGTTGGCAGCCAACGACATCCACTCTATCGAGCAGCCCATCAAGGCTGGACAGTGGCAGGAGATGGCTCACCTGTGCCAAGTTTCGCCATTGCCGATTGCTCTCGACGAGGAACTCATAGGCATCAACAGCCCTGAGCAAAAATGCCACTTGCTGGATACGATACGCCCCCATTACATCATTCTCAAGCCCTCGTTGCACGGGGGCTTGTCCGGATGCCGGGAGTGGATAAGCTTGGCCCGGGAACGTGGTATAGGTTCATGGATTACCAGTGCGCTGGAGAGTAACGTGGGGCTTAATGCCATTGCCCACCTTGCTGCCGAGGTCTATGGCCCTGGCATCACCATGCCTCAGGGTCTTGGCACGGGCCAGTTGTTTACCGACAATATCGACACGGTTCCCATTGCCATTCGTGGCGAAAAACTCTGGTATCAGCCATGACCGTTGATGAATTCATCGAGCAATGGCACGATGCCGCTTCCACCATCGAGGTGACAACGAGCGGCTCGACAGGTATGCCCAAGGTCATGCATGTCGAGAAACACCGCATGCTGGCCAGTGCACGCACCACTTGTGATTTCCTGGGCTTGAAGCAGGGTGACACAGCCCTGCTGTGCATGAGCGTGGATTACATCGCCGGCAAGATGATGGTGGTCAGGGCCATTGAGCGCAACCTGAAATTGATGGTTGTTCCTGCCTCGAGCCACCCCCTGTCGATGCCCGGTTTTGTCGATGAAATGGGGAAAAATCTCGATTTTGCCGCTATGGTGCCCATGCAGGTTTACTGCAGCCTGCAGGTGCCACGTGAGCGCCAAATTCTGAGCCATATTCGCCACATCATCATTGGCGGAGGACCGCTTGAAACGGAGTTGGAAGAGCAGCTGCACGGTTTTGAAAACGCCATTTGGCACAGTTATGGTATGACCGAGACGTTGTCTCACATTGCCCTGCGCCGCGTGAGCGGCAAGGAGGCCTCTTCATGGTTTAGCCCAATGCCCGGAGTCACCGTCGGTGTCGATGCCGACAATTGCTTGATGATCGATGCCCCGCATCTGTGTCCACAGCGGCTTGTAACTCATGACGTGGTGGAAATGGAACCTGGCACCCAGCGCTTCAGAGTGCTGGGCCGCATCGACAACGTGATAAATTCAGGTGGTGTTAAAATCCATATCGAGCAGGTCGAGAAAGTTTTGGCGTCCCACCTGAGCCGCCCTTTTTTCATCACCAAGTGTCCTGATGCAAAATACGGCGAAATCGTGGTGATGCTCGTGCAGGGTGCAGAGGCAAATGTCGCCGAAATTCTTGAAAAATGCCGTCGGGTATTGCCCCGGTATGCCTGCCCCAAACATGTGCTCATGGTGCCTGAATTGCCCTATACGCCCACGGGGAAGCCTGCCCGAGCACAGGCCTTAACCCTGGCCCGCCAGTTGCTCATGAATCATTCCTGATGGCTATCAAGCGATTTACCAGGGAAGTATTATTTGTTGGAGATTGATAAAATCATTAACTTTGCAGGCCAAATGTTGAACCGCTGGAAATATGGGTTGATGGCATTGGTCATGGGCTTGCTGCTCGTGGCCTGTGCCAGCATCGGCTCGCCCGAGGGCGGCCCGCGTGACTATACCCCACCCCGCGTGGTCAAGTCATCGCCCGAGCCAGGTGCGCTCAACTTCAAGGGGAACAAGGTGGAAATCACATTCGACGAGATTGTCAATATCAAGGACCAGCAAAAAAAAGTCATCATTTCACCGGCCCCCAAGACCATGCCGCTCATCCGCACTGTGGGCAAGAAGGTGACAGTCGAGTTTCGTGACGAATTGGAGGAGAACACGACCTATGTCATAGATTTCTCTAATGCCATCGAGGACAACAACGAGAGCAATCAGCTTGAAGGATACACGTTTGCATTCTCGACAGGCGACCAGATTGATACCCTGGCAGTGTCGGGAATAGTGTTAAAAGCCGATGACCTGGAGCCCATGCAGCATGTGATAGTGGGATTGCACAGCAACCTTGACGACACGGCGTTTACCCACGTTCCCCTGTCTCGTGTGAGCCGCACGAACGACCTCGGCAAGTTCACGATTCGCAACCTCAAGCCGGGCAACTACCATGTTTTCGCCCTCAATGATGTGGACGGCGATTACCGCATGGCCCGTACCGAGGACATTGCATTCCTGGATACCATCATCACCCCAACGACCCAGCAATACACCTCGCAGGACACCATCTTCACCTTTGATCACCGCATCGATACCGTGATAGAGGCTACCCATACCCTGTGCTTGCCCAACAACCTGCTGCTGTGCATGTTTAATGAGGGTTATCGTTCACATTACGTCAAGCAGACAGGCCGTCCGTCCGACAATAAACTTAACGTGCTGTTTGGTGCGCCTAACGACACCTTGCCGTTGATGCAGGTATTGCGTCCTGCCGAGCATCGGTCCGACTGGTGCCGTGTGGAGCGCACGAGCGCCAACGATTCGTTGATTTACTGGATTACCGACTCGGCGATGATCAAGTGCGACACCATCGTTGTGGCGATGACCTATCTGCGCTCAGATTCGGCCGACAGGCTGGTTCAGGTGACCGACACCGTGCGTTTTGGCTACCGCAAGCCCAATGCCCAGGTCAAGGAAGAAGAGAAGAAAGCCAAGGAGCGCGAGGAACGTGCCAAGCGGTTGACTCAACTGCTCGAGAAACAGGAAAATGCCGTAGCCCAAGGCAAGGAACTTGATGAAGGTGAGCAAGAAGAACTGAAAGAATTGCAGCGTGTCGATCCCAACGAGATACCCAAGCTTAAAATGGATCTGGCCAAAGGGGTTCAGATGGATATCGGAGACTCGATTATCCTCAAGTTTGATGCGCCCATCGCTTCGATCAATCCCAGAGGCGTGCACTTCGAGATCAAGCGCGACACGTTGTGGGTGCCTGTTACTCTGCCCGTGCCGTGCATCAAGCCAGTGGATGATTACAACCCCATGCGCTACTGGCTGCCTGTCGCCACCCAGCCCGACTCCATCTACCGGCTCACTATCGACAGTGCCGCCGTCACGTCGGTTTATGGATTGTATAACAGTAAGTTAAGCCGGGAGCTGTCGGTAAAACCGCTGGAAGAGTATGCCAACGTTTACTTCAAGGTCAATGTCAAGGGCAACGCCTTTGTTGAACTATTGTCAACAAATGAAAAGGTGGAGCGCATCGCTCAGGTCAAGAACGGAGCGTTTGAATTTCTCAACGTCAATCCAGGTTCCTATTTCATCCGTTTGACTATCGACGGCAACGGCAATGGCAAGTGGGATACAGGTAACTATAAGCAACACCTGCAACCCGAGGAGGTTTATTATTATCCCAAAAAATTGCGACTGCGCCGCAACTGGGACCTTGACGAGAGCTGGAATATCTATGAGACGGCTCTTGACTTGCAGAAACCCGATGAAATCAAGCACAATAAGCCCGAGCAGGCCAAGAACAAGGTAGAGAAGAAGCAAGACCAGCGTCCTGGCGAGGAAGGTGAAGAAGAGGAGGACGAGTTCGGCACCGGATTCAACAACACCTATACGGGTGACAAGTATAACGATGCCAAGTCCAAACGCCGTCGCAATAGCCTGCGTTAAGGGCATTGTTTTTTAGCTCGTGACAAGGGCTCTGATGGTATTCTGGATGGCTCGAAAGAAGAGAAAAGTGCGTTTTTTGCGCATTTTTTTTGTCAAATCACTTGTATATTAAAAAAAAGTACTACCTTTGCACCGCTAAACGCAAAACGTTAAGCGCCCAACCTAATGCCCAGGTGGCGGAATTGGTAGACGCGCACGTTTCAGGTGCGTGTGCCGCAAGGTGTGCGGGTTCGAGTCCCGCCCTGGGCACCACAAGCAAGGGTCCTGACAGTCGATGAGATTGTCGGGACCCTTTTTGCGATTGTTCTCTGCGCTATGGATAGCTTACCGGTCAGGAAGCAGACGGTTCTCGTTCATGCGTGACATGTACTGCTGTATGATGGCTTTCAACAGCTGTTCCATTGGCTGTTGCTCTGGCAGCTGGCCTACAAGGTTGTTCTTGAGCAGCAGGTCGGTCTTGAAGCGGTAAACCGCAGTGGTCTTAGTACCGTTGAATTGAAGCATCAAGTCCCCCTTGACAAGCTGATAGACACCTGAGTTGTAGCTGAATGCCCAGGTGCTGGACGGATCGGCCGACAGCAGGTCAAAGCCGAAGGCCAGGTAGGGCTTGTCATAGCCCAGCATGTGCAGCAAGGTGGGAGTCACATCGGTCTGCTGGGCGATGATGTCGTCGCGCATAGCCGGTGCGATGGAGCCGTCGGGGGTGAAGAAAATGATGGGAATACTGTACCAGCCCAGATCGGTCAGATAGAGTTCACGGTTATTGTTATTGGTGTGGTCGGCAACAATGACAAAGATGGTGTTGTTGTACCACGGCTGCTTGCTTGCCTGCTCAAAGAAACGGCGCAGCGACAAGTCGGCATAGCGCACGCACTTGTAGATGGGCATGCCGCCCTCCTCCTTGAGCGAATCCCTGTATTGTTCAGGCAGGTTAAAGGGGTGATGGGACGAAGCGGTGAACACGGTGGCCAGGAACGGCTCCTGCATGCCATTGATGTTGTCGAGCGAGAACTGCAGGAACGGTTCGTCCCATATCGCCCACTTGCCGTCCCAGTCGTCCATACCCCCGTATTTGGGTGATTGGCAATACTCGTCAAGGCCGTAATAGCGCTGGTAGCCCACCGCGTGGGCAAAGGAGTTGAAACTCATCGACCTGTTGTGTGCCCCGTGGAAAAACGCGCTATGGTAGCCCATGCGGCTCAGCATCTTGGGCAGGCCTTCCAGGTCGTTGAGTGAGGCTGGGGTGAGGAAGAACGGCTCAACCATCATGGGCAGTCCCGACAGCAGCGACGGCATCGCGTCCATGCTGATGCGTCCGTTGGCATAGCTATACTTGTAGGTGAGAGACTTGGGAATCAAGCTGTCGATAAAGGGCATGTATCCCTTGAATTTTCCTCCGTCCATATCAGGGTTGAATGACCCAATGTTCACCTTGCCCATGCTCTCGACGATGAGGATGACCACATTCTTGCCAGGATGGCTCAATGAATCGACGACAGGATGGCTGTGGACAGGGCTGTAGATTGATTCCATCTGCTCGTTTGTCATGTACTCGGGAGTGATGAACACTTTCTTGCCAATGCTGCGTATCATCGAGAACGGCGTGTTGAGCACCAGTGACGCCTCGACCGGGCGGTCAACAAACTCGTTGGCATTGATGATGGTGATGGGCCGTGTGCCAGCCGAGGTGCTGCCGCGGATGCCTACAATGGCCAGCGGCACCATGACCAGCAGGGCGACTGATTGTGTCAAGTAATAGGACAGGCGGGACGGGTACACCTCGCGGCGGGGCTGGGTAAAACACCGCCACAGTATCAAGACCAGCACGATGAACACCACCACAAGATACCAGTGGCGGAGCGCCTCGGTCAGGATGATGGATGCAATGTTGTTCTCGTTGGAAAACTCGCTGAACACCGATATGGTGGATCGGCGCCCGGTGTATTGAAAGAACACCGAATCCATGAGGTTGCTTGCCACGCCCACAGCGTTGGTCACCACAAAGAGCCACCTGAGCCCCTTGTGGAAGCCAGGCTTCTCCTTGAGACGCAAGGGCAGCAGCATGAGGGCCAGATAGACGCTGTTGATATAGAGTAGCGCCGATGTGTCAAAGATCAGAGCTCCATGAAACGCATTGCATATCGATTGCCAGGTGGCGTGAGGAGCAAACGTGGACCAGTTCTCGACGAAAAAGGCCACACGCGAAAGCATGAAGACGAGATAGGCCACCAGCATATTGGCGATGGCGGCGCCAATGTTACAATGAAGGATTTTTTTCCACATGGTAGAATCGTGTTGTTACTGTGTTTTGATGAGTTCCAGCATCTGGTCGATGATGTCGCGGTTGTTGCTCAATCGTGGGACTTTGCGCTGTCCGCCCAGCTTGCCTGTAGTTGCCAGCCAGCGGTCAAACAAGCCAGTGGGAGCGATGACGAGCGTGGGCATGACCAGGAAGATGTCGTCGGTGCGCTTGGCGTCATAGTCGCTGTTTGCCTCGCGCAGGTGCTGATCCAGCAACTGCATGAAGACGGCCTTGTCGGCGGGTTGGGTGGCAAATTCGATAAGCCACTGGTGGTGACCGCTCTTGCTGCCGTGGGCATAGACAGGTGCTGCCGTGTAATTTAGGATTCTGCACCCGGTTTCCTGTTCGGTCAATTCAATGGCCTTGTCGGCGTTATGCACCATCAATTCCTCGCCAAATGCGTTGATAAAACTGTGTGTGCGGCCAGCAATAGTGAGCTTGACGGGGTTGAGTTGCTCGATGGTCACCGTGTCGCCCAGGCGGTAGCGCCACAGGCCGTTGGCAGCAGTGATGATGAGTTCATAGGTGCGCCCGGCCTCGATTTCCCAAATGGGATAGACCTCGGGTGTGTCGCTGTCACTGTCCTCGACGGGCAGGAATTCATAGAACACGCCTGTGTCGAGCAGCAGCAACATCGCCTCGCTCTGCCAGTCGCTCTGCACGGCAAAGAAGCCTTCGCTGGCATTGTAAGTGTCCAGGAAGTGCATCTTGCCCATGTCGCACATTTCTTCATATTGCTTCCTGTAGGGTCCAAAGGCGATGCCGCCATGGAAGAACACCTCCAGGTTGGGCCATACGTCATGGATGCATGACTTGCCCGTCTTGTTGAGCACCTCTTTGAGTACGGTCAGGAACCACGAGGGGACACCGCTCAGGTTGGTCACGTTGGCATGGATGCTGGCATCGACCAGTCGAGGCAGTTTCTCGGCCCAGTTCTCGAGCAGTGCCACCTGCTTGCTTGGAATGCGCGCCAGGTTGGCCAGCGGGTTCATGTTCTCGATGAGATTAGCGCTCAGGTCCCCTACCCTGACGCCTCGCGGCACCTGCAGGTTGTTGGCAAAACTGCCACCCAAGATGAATGCTTTGCCAGCAAAGATGCGGCTCTCGGGATTCAGGTTCAAGTAGTGTGACACCACGTCGCTTGCACCCTGGTAGTGGTTCCACTGGAAAGACTCGCGGGTGATGGGGATGTACTTGCTGCGTCCGTCGCTAGTGCCCGACGACTGTGCGAAATTGAAGCATTGTCCAGGCCACAACTCGTCCTTAGCCCCGTTAACCATGCGCAAGATGTGGGGTTTAAGGTCCTCATAGCTATACAGCGGCAGCCTGGATGCGAACTGCTTGTAGGTCCTGATAGAAGAAAAGTCATACTTGCGCCCGATGCGTGTCAGTGCCGCTTTCTCAATCAAGCGCACCAACTCGCCCTGTTGCACAGCATCGGCATGGCTGATGTAACGTACCTGCTGTTGCAGGCGCGCCATAAAGTGGCTGCGAACAAATGGAGTGAAGTCTATCATGGGCGCAAAAATACAAATAATGCACGAAATAAATAAACTAGCGGCTGAAAAAACCGGTCATTTCGGGTCTTTGGTCGATAGAATTTATCCTTACTGCGATGCAATGCAGGTGATTGATCAAAATGGTGGCTTGATGGCATGGAATATGCACTTTGAAGGGTGGTTAGTCGATTGTTTATGAATATTTGTCTAAAATAGTTGCAATAAATGTTCATTATGGCTAACTTTGAGGCAACAAACATTTATCAACTACTAAAAACATACGCACTATGAAACGCTTTATCTTAACAATGGTGGCAGTGCTGACCCTTGGTTCAGCCGCCAATGCGATGAGTTACAAGTCGGCCCGCGATCAGGCCTTTTTCCTGACCGACAAGATGGCCTATGAACTTGGATTGAGCGATGACCAGTATAATGCCGTGTATGAAATCAACATGGATTACATCATGTGTCTTGATGTGTATGATGATCTCTTCGGCACCTTCTGGGCCCGTCGTAACAACGAGTTGAAGTATGTGCTCTCGCCTGCACAGTACCAGATGTATGTCACGCTTGAATATTTCTATCGCCCCGTGTCGTGGGAGAACAAGAAATTTGTGTTCACAATCTATAACCGTTACACCAAGGACCGCTATTTCCGTCCGGCCCCTCCGGGCTACCAGGTGTATAAGGGTTCAAATCGCTACTTTGACCACAGTGCTTACAATGGGCGCACCTTTGGCGCTCCTGCCAGCAAGTCACAGCCCAAGCCCGGCATGGGCGCTAGCCAGCCTGGCATGGGCAGCGGCAGCAAGAGCCAGCCAGGTAACCGCACCAGTGGCACGATGACCAAGAGGCAGGCCATCAACCAGGGCAAGCAGCAGATGAACAGGCCTCCGCGCCGCTAACCGAGTGCGTTAGTCAAGGTAATGACATGACAAGCCAGGAGGGATCCTCACCAATGCCGAGGGTCCCTCCTGATTGTTTTCATGTAATCACTGGCTCTTGTGGCTCATTTCTTGAGCTCAAAGCCCACCATCACGTCCTCGTAGTTCTCCATGAGCTTTGACAGTGTCTTGATAGCCGAGTTGTCGCTGAAGTTCCCCGCCAGGGTGAGCAAGGAGAGGAACCTGTCGGCATCAAAGGTGATGTGCAGTTTCTTATTGCCGTCGCGCTTGAGCCGCGCGCTAACTGGCATGCCGTGCCACTTGATTTGAATCTTGTCCTGGTCGGGATTGTAGTTGTAGGTTCCCTTCAGGCTCTTGCCCAGCAGCTTGATGGCGCAGGTGCCATCCTGGTTGAAGGTGAATTGCGGGCGCATCTTGTCCAGGCCAATCTTTTTAAAGGCATTTTTCAGTTTTTTCTTGAACTTGCTCTTGGTAATGGGTTTACCGATGCCCGCCAGCAGGTTCTTGCCGCTGACGTCAACGCTGGGGCCGTTATAATTCCACTCACCCTTGATGGTGGAGTTGATGCGCCAGGTTTCGTTGGCAATGTCATCGTCGGTCACGGTGAAAACTTCATCGGGGTGGAGGCCCCTGTCACTGGCAGCCGCCGATGTTGATGTCTTGCATGAAGTGCTAGCCAGCAGCACAAGAATCATGCATAAGATGGAGGTGAATCGTCTCATAATCATAATATTTTGCAGCAAAGTTACTTATTTCTATAAAAATGCGGTCAAAAAAAAGCATAAAATGAAAAAAACATAGTAATTTTGCCGATTGTGAATGATTGGCACCAGCCAACCGCTCGCATAGTTAATCTGAACATTAATCAAAAAAAACGACAAAATAATATGGTAGTAGGTTACGGTGGTCGCAGAATCATCATGGAGAATAATGATACGTCTTACTATGGGCGCATCCTTATCAAAGCGTTGGCTACAAACTATCCTGACAACTATTATATCCTGTACTCTCCTGAGAACAAATCCAACAAGCGCCTTACCGCGCTGTTTAACGACGATAGCGTGCGTGTGAAGTTTCCGCGCAACCACGTGCACATCAAGAGCCGCTGGTACACCAAGAATGGTATCGTCAAGTCGGCCAAGGGTCATGGAGTGAATACCTTCCATGGTATCGATGACGGCATCGCATCAGGTTTTAACGGCAGTAACTTCCCCACGGTTTTCACGATGACCGATCCCTTGTACAAGAGTGCGCACGGATGGATTGAGCGCATGCTCATGCAGCGCAAAGCGCGCAAGTCGTGCCGTATTGCCAAGCGTGTCATCGCGCTGACCGAGGAAGATCGCCAGCTCATCATTGACCACTATCATGTGAATCCTGATGACGTGGAGGTGGTACACCCCTGCTTCTATGAGGGCTGTGACGAGTCGGTGCCCGAGAGCATGTTCGACATCCTGCGTGAAAAGTATCACCTGCCCGAGCGTTTTGTGCTCTATAAGGGCCGTCTGGACAAGGATGACAACCTTATCGAGGCCATGAAGCTGATACATGAGCTGCGCAACCGCAAGATCTCGGTGGTGATGCTGGGTTACCGCACCGACTACTTTGACCACGTGATCAAGGAACAGGCCCACGATTTGCACATCTTCCACCGCTTTAAACAGGTGGACAAGGTGCACCATGCCGACCTCACGGCAGTGGCCAAGATGGCTCAGGCTGTCATCATTCCCAACACCGACCGCACCCGTGACCTCTACAAGTTGATCAATGCCCAGCGCAGTGGTGCCCTTGTCATCTGCAAGGACTCGGCCAAGGCGCGTGAAATTGGCGGTGAAGGTGCGATCTATTACTCTGATTTCCATGATGGTGCCGACTTGCTGAGTGATGTGCTCGAAGACGAGAACAAGAAGGCAGCGATGCTCAAAGCTGCCCGCGACAACACCGAACGCTTCACGGGAAAGGTTCTTGCCGACCACATGATTCACATCTATCGCTCGGTGCTGATGCACCGCCGCCTCTTCCAGGAGTAATGCGGACAGTTTATCCAACAAAAAGAATGCGACGGAAATGATCCGCCGCATTTTTTTTTGTTGGTGTGGTAGATAAGCGTGTGATGCGTTCTCCTGTTTTAGCGCTGATCGGTTCCCCACAGGAGTTTCTGCCGCAGGGTGCTGGCAAAATTATTGCTTTGGCGTTGCACCACGCGGGCGCAATAGGGTGCGCGTCCTATGGTCAGGCTCGAGCCTGTGGGACACAGTGTGACCTCACCGTCGATACTCACCTCGTAGCTGGACGCTCGAGAATGGGTGCGCACGACAATCACGCTATCGTCGCGCACGACAAGCGGGCGCATCGTCAGGGAGTGCGGCGAGATGGGCGACAGCACCATGCACGAGGTGGTAGGTTCCAGGATGGGGCCTCCCACGCTCATGTTATAGGCAGTGGAGCCCGTGGGCGTGCTCACGATGAGTCCGTCGCCGCGGTAGGTGGTCAGCTGGTGGCTGCGCAGCCAGGTTTCCATGTCGAGCATCGACGAGGTGTCGTGCCGTAGTATGGCCACCTCGTTGAGTGCCCATGGGTGCGGAATCTCGACGGTGTCGCAGGATACCTGCAGCATGGTGCGTTCCTCGATGCGGTAATTGCCCTCCAGCACGTCGTCAATGATGCTCCTGGCCTCGTCCAGACTGCCGGCGGTAAGGTAACCCAGATGGCCTGAATTAATGCCAAGAATAGGCATTCCCTGGCTCGAGACCCACATTAC
Source organism: uncultured Porphyromonadaceae bacterium (assembly GCA_946410185.1). Lineage (GTDB taxonomy): Bacteria > Bacteroidota > Bacteroidia > Bacteroidales > Muribaculaceae > Sodaliphilus. The sequence continues at coordinate 18,441 of CAMJZI010000001.1, read as the reverse complement.
TGTGGTCAGGAACGTTCCGTCGCCGCCCAGCGACAGTGCCAAGTCGGCATCGGGAACCTCGCTGGTGTCAAATGAGCGGTAGCTACTGGCCGTGCCGTTGTCATTGTCAAGATATCGCTGATACTCCTTCTCGATGGCAATCTCGAGTCCCCGTTCGCACAGATACGTCAACAGGGCATGCACCCTGGCGGTGCCGTCTTGCTGATAACTGTTTCCAAATATGACCAGTCGTTTCATGTTGGCAAATATAATGACTTTATTTTATTACCAGTGCATTTTGGCTTATAAAAGCGTCATGCCTGCTTCAGCCGCTCGATAAGGGCATGTGCCCTGGCGGGTCCGACGACAGCGGCTAAATCCTGTTCGCTGGCCTCCTTGATGCGCTTGAGCGACTTGAAGTGTTTGAGCAGCAAGGTGCGTGTCTTGGGGCCGATGCCGGGGATGTCGTCGAGGGCGCTGTGCACCTGCCCCTTGCTGCGCTGCTTGCGGTGGAAGGTGATGGCAAAGCGGTGGGCCTCGTCGCGCAGGCGCTGGATAACGTGCAGAGTCTCGCTATTTTTGTCAATGTAAAGCGGCACGCTGTCGCCGGGAAAGAAGACCTCGTTGAGGCGCTTGGCGATGCCCACAACCGTGATCTGGCCATGCAGGCCGATGCTGTCGAGCGCTTCGATGGCCGATGTCACCTGCCCCTTGCCACCGTCCACGATGAGCAGTTGCGGCAGTTCCTGTCCCTCCTGTACCAGCCTGCTGTAGCGGCGTGTGATGACCTCGCGCATCGAGGCAAAATCATCGGCGCCATCCACGGTCTTGATGATGAAGTGGCGGTATTCTTTTTTAGACGGCTTGGCGTTGCGGAAGACTACACACGAGGCCACGGGGCTGGATCCGCCGATGTTGCTGTTGTCAAAGCACTCCACATGGCGTGGCATGGACATGAGCCGCAGGTCGCGTTGCATGGTGGTGAGGGTGCGTGTGACGCGCTGCTCGGGATTGAGCTTTTCCATCATGTGCAGGCGGTCGGTGCGCCGCTGTGTGGCGTTCTTGATGGCAATGTCAAGCAGATGCTTCTTGTCGCCCCGTTGCGGAATGGCGAAGTTGAGCCCAGAGAACTCCACGTCAGGCTCGACGTTGACCGTCACCTCGGTGACGCGGTCGCGGCGATAGGTCTCGGCAAAGCGCTGGTGCACCTCGGCGACGGCCATCGACATGATCTCGGCATCGGTCTCGTCGCGGGTTGAGAGACGGTATTCGAGTGTGAGCGACTGCACCACTGCCCCACCCCTCACATGCATGAAGTTGACCCATGCGGCATCCTCGTCGCGCAGCAGCCCGAACACGTCGATGTTGTGGATCGACGGACTGACAATGACCGAGCGCCGCCTGACGTGCTCCAGCAGCTTGTATCGCCGCTTGATGACTTCGGCCTCCTCGAAGCGCAATTCGCTGGCCAGTTGCTGCATTTGCTGCATGAGCAGATCCATCAGCTGGTGGGTGTCTCCGTTGAGAATCTGGCGTATCTCGCTGATGTATTCCCCGTATTTTTCTGGTGTCACAAGCCCCTGGCAACAACCCTCGCAGCGGTGGATGTGATACTGTAGGCACAGGCGGTGCTTGCCTGCCTCGATTGTTTCACGTGAAACAATCAGGCGGCAAGTGCGCAAGGGGTATATTTGCCTGATTGTGTCTATCAGCACCTTGGCGACCTCGGTTTTGGGATATGGCCCATAGAAGCGGTCCCCCTTGGCACGGGCGTCGCGGGTGATGTAAACGCGGGGATAGAGGTCACCCGAGACGCATATCCAGGGGTAGCTCTTGTCGTCCTTGAGCAGCACGTTGTAGTGCGGCTGGTACTCCTTGATGAGCGCATTTTCCAGGTCCAGGGCTTCTTCCTCGGTGTTGACGACCGTGTATTCCAGATCGGCGATGTTGCGCACGAGCATGGTGGTGCGCAACGATGCGTGCTCCCTGTTGAAGTAGGAGTTGACGCGCCGTTTCAGGTTCTTGGCCTTGCCCACATAGATGATGGTGCCTTCGCGATTGCGGTAGCGGTATACGCCTGGCACCTCGGGGAGCAAGGACAGTTTGAGCTTCAAGTCGTCAGCCATGCAGCAGATAGCTAGTGGACAATCGATCCTGGGTGATGAGGCCTAGAAGGTGAACAACGAGGTGATTTCCACGTCGGACGGGAAGACTTCGCGTCCGTGCAGGTCGGCCAGGTCGCAGATGAAGTTGATGTAAATCTTCTTGGGGTTCATCGACTTGACAAGCTCATAGGCAGCCAGCATTGTGCCGCCAGTGGCGAGGAGGTCGTCGTGGATGACAACCACGTCGTCGGGCGTGATGGCATCCTTGTGGATCTCGATGGTGTCGGTGCCATACTCCTTGGTATAGGATTTCTGGATGACCTCGGCGGGCAGTTTGCCAGGCTTGCGCAGGGGCACGAAACCGGCATTCAGCTGGGTGGCGAGGATGGCTCCGCCAATGAAGCCGCGTGCCTCAATACCCACGACTCGGGTCACGCCCTTGTCGCGATACAAGTCGGTCATGGCGCGGGTCATGATCTGCAAGGCTTCAGGATCCTTGAACGCGGTGGTCAGGTCCTTGAACTGGATGCCCGGAACAGGGAAGTCAGGCACGTTGCGAACCACACTTTTTACTTTCTCTAAATCTTTCTTAGTCATTGTGAATCAGTATATTAAGTTGAAAATGTTTCACGTGGAACAATCATCTGCCCAATAAAACGAGCAGGATGTTGATATCGCTGGGAGATACACCGGGGATGCGTGAAGCCTGTCCGATGGTCTCGGGGTCGATGGTCTGGAGTTTCTGGCGGGCTTCGGTGGAAATCTGGTGTATCTGTGAGTAGTCGAATTTGCCCTTGAGGGTCACATTGTCGAGGCGTGCCACGCGGTCGGCGATGAGCGTCTCGCGCTCAATGTAGCCTCGGTACTTGATGGCGATTTCGGTGGCCTCGATGATCTCGTCGCGGCGTTCGGCCCCGATCTCCCCTACCCTTTGCATGAACTCGGGCAGTGCGTCGGCGAGCATGGCCATGTTCAGTTGGGGACGCAGCAGCAGGTCGTGCAGTCGTTGCCCTTGTGTCAGCGGCTGCATGCCGTTGGCTTCGAGCACGGGGTTGATTATGGCGGTCTTGACCGTATAGTCGCGGCAAAAGGCCGTCAGCGATTCCATCTGGTCGCGCTTGGTGCGCATCAGGTCATAGCGCTCGCGTGTCGCGAGTCCCAGTTCGTAGCCCTTTGCGGTGAGTCGCATGTCGGCATCGTCCTGTCGTAACAGGATGCGGTGCTCGGCTCGCGAGGTGAACATGCGGTAAGGTTCGTCCACGCCACAGGTTACCAGGTCATCGATAAGGACTCCGATGTAGGCCTCGTTGCGGGCCAGGGTGAACGGCTTGCCGCCAGTGATGTTTTGATGGGCATTGATGCCGGCAATGAGCCCCTGCCCTGCCGCCTCTTCATATCCGGTCGTGCCGTTGACTTGTCCTGCCAGGAAGAGGTTCTTTACAAGCTTGGACTCGAGGGTGTGATAGAGCTGTGTGGGATCAAAGTAGTCATACTCGATGGCATAACCAGGGCGGAAAGCATGCACATCCCGCAGAGCGGGAATGTGGCGCAGGGCCTCGATCTGAATGTCCCAGGGCAGTGACGAGGAGAAGCCGTTCAGGTACATCTCGTGGGTCGTGGCGCCCTCGGGCTCGATGAACAGTTGATGGGATGTCTTGTCGGCAAAGGTCACGATTTTAGTCTCGATACTGGGGCAGTAACGGGGGCCGATGCTGGTGATTTGGCCGTTATAGAGCGGTGACTGGGGCAGACCTTGTCGCAGCACTTCGTGCACTTGTTCGTTGGTATGTACAATCCAGCAAGGGCGCTGAGGCAGCGTTGAACTGATGCCAGGCAGATAGGAAAAATGGTGGAAATCCTGCTCGCCGTCCTGGCGGATGCACTGTGAGAAATCGATGGTTCGCTCGTCAAGACGTGGAGGCGTGCCAGTCTTCATTCTGCCCGTGACCAGTCCCAGCGATGCCAGCTGCTCTGTAATGCCCCTTGCGGGAGGCTCGGCGACGCGACCGCCAGGGGTCTGCACCTTGCCCACATGCATCAGTCCGTTCAGGAATGTGCCGGCGGTGAGTACCACTGCCTGGGCCTTGAAAGTCATGCCCAGTGCGGTCTTTACTCCCTTCACTACCCCACCCTCGATGATGAATTCATCGACAGAATCCTGCCATATGTGCAGGTTGGGCGTGTTTTCAAGAATCTGTCTCCATTGCAGGATAAACTGTTGGCGGTCGCTTTGTGAACGGGGGCTCCACATGGCGGGCCCCTTGCTGCGGTTGAGCATGCGGAACTGGATGCTGCTGCGGTCGGTGACGATGCCCATTTGACCACCAAGGGCATCGATTTCGCGCACGATTTGGCCCTTGGCGATGCCTCCCACGGCAGGATTGCAGCTCATTTGTGCAATCTTGTTCATGTCGATAGTGATGAGCAGTGTGTGTGAACCCAGGCGTGCGGCGGCGCTAGCTGCCTCACAACCGGCATGGCCGGCACCCACCACTATGATATCATAGTCGTTTCTCATCTTTTAGGGGAAATCAATCGTTGCAGAAGACGTTGGCAGGGAGGATGGCAAGGGCGGTGTTCTCATGTTGCTCCATGATCTCGCGTTCTCCAGGGCCCTTGTCGTTGATGCCGCACAAGTGCAGCACGCCGTGAATGATGACACGCATTAGCTCTGTGTTGTATTCCGCACCCAGCATCTCGGCATTGCTGCGAACGGTATCCAGCGAGATGACCATGTCGCCCGCAATGTGTCGCGAGTTGGTGTAATCAAACGTGATGATGTCCGTGTAGTAATCGTGCCGCAGGAATTCCCGATTGGTTTGGAGGATGTACTCATCGTCACAGAAGACATAGGTCAGGCATCCCACCCGCTGCCCGTGTTGCTGGGCAACGGCCACAATCCAGTCGCGAACGGCATCCTCGTTGAGCCGTGGCATTTCGACTTGCCCCTGGGTCATGTAATTGATTTCGGTCATTTCAACAATGGTTTGAAAAACGGGAGACAAAGATAACACATTATTTTTTTATAAACAAGCATTAAGCGACAAGTTTTGAGCTAAATGCTTTATCGGCATCTTGTAATCGTGGTGCGGGCTTGCATTGCGCCCTCCTCAAGGTAAAAAGATGCGCTGTGAACCCGATCCATGATTTTTCTGACGACATGACTAAAAACGCCAAATGTGCTGAAAAACAGCCTTAAACCCCACTTTAACCCGCTGAGAATTGAAAATTTGGTGCCTCTTGGACGATTATTGGAGAATTTTTGATAAAAATTGGCATAAAATTTGCAGGTTTACCAATAAAATAATACCTTTGAGGACGTCTTGTGGATAGGACCTCGATGCGTTAAAATTTGCCGATAACAGTAACACTATAAAATATTGGTAAAATTATGATACAGTACTTCACATCTAACCTATGGCTCATATGGATCATCGTTTCTATTTTGTGCCTTATTTTGGAATTATCATCAGGTGATTTCTTTATCCTGTGCTTTGCTATCGGCGCCGCCGTTGCCGCCCTGCTGGCCGGTTGCGGATTGTCGCTCACCTGGCAGATCATCATTTTTGCCGTGGTTTCGGCCTTGAGTCTGCTGCTGGTGCGTCCCGCGCTTGTCAAGAAACTGCATAAACCGCATCGCGAGCGCTTGAGCAATGCCGAGGCCATGATTGGCCAGCAGGGCCGCGTGAGCGAGACCATCGAGGCCGGCGGATTTGGCCGTGTGGCCATTGACGGCGACGACTGGAAAGCCGTCAGTGCCGATGGCAGTGCGATTGGCCAGGGCGCGCGTGTGCGTGTCGTGAAGATGGACAGCATCATCCTCACCGTCGAGCCCATCAATAATCCCATCGATAATAATGCCGTGGAGTAGGGGAGGCGCCCACTGCCAACGACTAATCAACTAATGACTATTAACTCAAAACTCAAACAATATGTCACCAATATCCATTTTTCTCATTGTCATTATTGTGTTGGCACTCATTCTCGTTAAGAGTGCATTAGTGATCATCCCTCAGAGCGAGACCAAGATCATCGAGCGTCTGGGTAAGTATTATGCCACACTCAAACCTGGTATCAACCTGATTATCCCGTTCATCGACAGGGCCAAGAGTATCGTCGCCTATGAGCATGGCCGCTACCGCACGACCACCGTCATCGACCTGCGTGAACAAGTTTATGACTTCGACAAGCAGAACGTGATCACCAAGGATAACGTCATGACGCAGATCAATGCACTGCTCTACTTCCAGATTATGGACCCCTTCAAGGCCGTGTATGAGATCAATAACCTGCCCAACGCTATCGAGAAACTGACCCAGACCACGCTGCGTAACATCATTGGCGAACTCGAGCTGGACCAGACGCTGACCTCGCGCGACACCATCAACAGCAAGCTGCGTGCCGTGCTTGACGATGCCACCAACAAGTGGGGCATCAAGGTCAACCGCGTTGAGTTACAGGACATTCAGCCGCCTCAAACCGTGCTCCAGGCCATGGAGAAGCAGATGCAGGCCGAGCGCAACAAGCGCGCTACTATCTTGACCAGCGAGGGTCAGAAACAGGCAGCCATCCTCCAGTCCGAGGGTCAGAAGACAGCCCGCATCAACCAGGCAGAGGCTGACAAGCAGACCGAGATCCTGCGTGCCGAGGGTGAGGCCCAGGCCCGTATCCGTAAGGCCGAGGCCGAGGCTATCGCCATCGACAAGATTACCCAGGCCGTAGGGCAGAGCACCAACCCCGCCAACTACCTGCTGGCCCAGAAGTACATCCAGATGCTCGACACCGTGGCCAGCGGTGACAAGACCAAGACGGTTTACCTGCCCTATGAGGCCACCAACCTGCTGGGCTCGATTGGCGGTATCAAGGAGCTGTTTGGCAGCGACGGCAAGAAGGAGTAATCGGGTAGGGGAGAGGTCACCTCTCCAGCCCCATCATCATGACGGGCGCGGCAAGTGCATTGCCGCGCCTGTTGTCGCATCATGTCAAAAAAAATTAATTGGAAAGGGTGGGGGATGGTAGCGGATAATTGTGTAACTTTGTAGCACAAATATCGGTGCGATTGATAAATTGTGACCGCAAAAATCTAATTTTCAGATGATTAACGTTTTTCATATTGTTTCTAACAAGCACTGGACAGGTGCCGAGCAATATACTTATGACTTGGTCGAGCGGTTACGCAACGACCCCGATTTCTATGCCGAGGTGGTATGCCGCAAGCATCCAAACGTGCTCAAGCAGTACCGTCGCCTGGAAATTCCCATTTCCATCCTGCCGCTTAAGGGCGTGACCGACATCGATTCGCCCGTGAGGTTTGCACGCTTGTTGCGCAAGGGTAAAAATATCATCCATGTGCACAGTTTCAAGGATGCCTTCATGGCCGTGATGGCCCGTCGCATCAGTGAGAACCGCGATACGCGCGTGATAGTGAGCGTTCACGGTGTTTACAAGCCCAAGAACAACTACATGTACAATAAGTTATACAAGTCGATTGACGGTTTTGTTTTCTCGTCCCAGATGGCGCGAGACGCCTTCCTGGGCAAGGCCAAGAAGCAGTATGCCGACCGTGCGGTGGTCATTCGTGACAGCGTGTGTGACAGCCAGTTAGGCACTGCGGTGCCCGATCTGAGGCGTGAATTGGGTCTTGACAGCCATCAGGCCCTGATCATGTACCACGGCAAGCTCACTCCCGAAAAGGGCATAGAGGCCCTGCTGGGTGCCCTGACCCATGTGGACAAGACAAAATATCACCTGGCCATCATCGGCGAGGGACAGCCCAAATACAAGGCAAAAATCAAGGGATTCATCGTTGCTGCCGGCATGGTCAATAACGTGACCCTGCTCGGTTTCAGGGACAACATCCTGGAGTACCTGCGGCAAGCCGACTTCGGCGTGCTGCCGTCGATTCAGCCCGAGGCGCTGGGTATCAGTAACTTGGAGTATATGATGGCAGGCAAGGCCCACATCTGCAGCAACAACGGCGCACAGCCCGAGTATGTGCACGACGGCGTGAATGGTCTGCTCGTACCGCCGGGCGATGAGCAAGCCCTGCTCACTGCCATCAACCAGCTCATCAACGACACAGCCGGCCGCTCCCGCATGGGAACGCAGGCCCAGAAGGATTTCCAGGACAACCTGGACTATCCCACCTTCTATCACAAGATGACCGACCTGTACCGCCGCCTGCTCGAGGCCGCCCCGGTCATCGACATCGACGTGCCATCGACCGACGAATGAGCCCTGCCATCGATTGACCTCTTCTCATGACATGTCCACTATCGATCTCCAAGAATTTGCAAACTTAAATTTGAGAGTCTAAAATATGTTGAAGGAATGCTATCAAAAACTCTAAAAAGGGGCATTTGAGCCCCTGTATTTTTGAATTTGGTACGATTTTTCATCATTTTTAACGTTTGTATTTGTAAAAAGTGTCCTAATTTTTTGCCATTTCAAAAAAATTATAGAATTTTGCACTTTATTATTATAAAAGCAAAATGCGCAAGCAAACGCATTTTGTTGAGAATGGTTGCAATTATGCGGCATTTGATTATGAATTAACAATTAATAATTTATTAATATTACTAACTAAAACATGCTTATGAAAGGACATTTAGCTCTTTTGGGCGCCTTGTTGATGTTCTGCGGCACTGGTTATCAGGCCCAGGCAGCACCCGCGCCCCAGGTGACGGCAAGTACCGCCACCAGCATTGTGACAGGCCGTGTTGTCGATGAGCAGGGAGAACCCGTCATCGGCGCCAGCATTGTCGAGGTTGGAACGACCCGTGGCACATCTACCGATGTGGACGGTAACTTCTCGTTCAAAGCTAGCCCAAACGCTAAGCTTCAGATTTCATTCATCGGCTACAAGACGCAGGAGTTGCGTGCCAGCAACGGCATGCGTGTTGTCCTCGCCGAGGATAACGCCAAGCTCGATGAGATCGTAGTCGTTGGTTACGGTACACAGCGCAAGGCCAACCTGACCGGCGCCGTGAGCACCGTGGATGTGGACAAAGTGCTTGGTTCCAAGTCCGAGACCGACATCCGCAAGTCTCTTCAGGGTAACGTTCCCGGCTTGACCATTTTGAACGCTAACGGTGACATCAGCGCCGATCCCTCAATCGTCATCCGTGGTATCGGTACGCTGTCCAATGATGGTATTTCTACCCCGTTGTACATCGTTGATGGTGTCCCCGTTGAAACCCTGGGTGACCTCAACCCCGCCGATATCGAGAACATCAGTGTCTTGAAGGATGCTGCTTCGACCTCGATCTACGGTACTCGTGCAGCCTTTGGTGTTGTATTGATCACTACCAAGACCGCTCACGTGAAGGATAACGTCAGGATAAGCTACAACAACAACTTCGCTTGGAGTCAGGCAACCACGCTGCCCGACTATCCCAACGTGCCCACCCAGGTGAGCGCCCTTAACGACGTGAACAAGCGCATGGGCGTTGCATCGGAACTCTTCGGTATGTATCTCGACAGCGAGGAATTCCAGAATGGTATCAACAACTGGATCAAGAAGCATGGCGACATCAAGGACAAGTATCGCGAGATGGTCTATGGTGACGACTATGATGAGAACGGTTACTATGCCAACTGGGATGTGCCTGGCATCATGTTCAACAACCATGCTCCCAGCCAGAGTCACAACCTGAGCGTAACTGGTAACTCGGGTCGCATCAATTTCTACACCAGCGTTGGTTACAACCAGAAGCAATCGTTGATGAACTTCAACCCCGACAAGTTCCGCAAGTACAATGCCACTGCCAACGTTTCGGTACGTGCTACCGATTGGTTGGAACTCGGTACCCGTGTGAGCTACGTTGACAGGACCTTTGAGACCCCCTATAAGCGCGGTGCCGGTACCTACCAGTACCTGTGGCGCTGGGGCTCGTTCTTTGGCCCCTACGGCTACTTTGTGAATCCCGAGGATGGCAAGCAGTATGACGCCCGCACCATGATTGGCGGTCGCAACACCGGTGGTGACAGCTACTACAAGATGAACAACATGAGCTTGGGCGTGTTTGGCAAGATTGACTTTGGCTACGGCCTGAGCTTCAATGCCGACTACACCTTCATCAAGAGGACCAACAGGTACAAAGGCGTAGGTCTTCCCTCGATTGTCTATAACACTTGGGGTCTGAATCCCCAGGGACCTGTGGACATCACGTCCTCGACCTTCATCGAGACCTCTCGCGCTTTCAAGGAGAACCACGTTGCCAACGGTTACTTCGACTTTTTCAAGTCGATCAACGATGCCCACAACTTCAACCTGAAGGTGGGTGCCAACGTGGATAAGACTGACTATGAGTACCTCTACTACGAGCGTCATGGCATCCAGGATATTAACATGCCTGAGTTGGCTCTCAGCAATGAGGACTATAGTTATGAGCATCACCACAACCACTGGGGCTCGGCGGGCTTCTTTGGCCGCATCAATTATGACTACAAGGGTCGCTACCTGATCGAGTTGAACGGCCGCTATGACGGTTCGAGCAAGTTCCCCAAGAAGGATCAGTGGGCATTCTTCCCCTCGGCATCGATTGGTTACCGCATCAGCGAGGAGGCCTTCTGGGCACCCATCAAGAACACCATCAGCAATGCCAAGATCCGTGCATCTTATGGTGTAATCGGTAACCAAGAGGTGGGTGATTACATGTTCATCGAGACCCTGGAAAAGAACAAGGATTATGGTGAACGCAATACCAGACACATTAATTGGTTAAGTTCTAATGATTTGCCCTTGGACTTCTTTGGTGCTCCCAAGATGGTTTCTGAATCCCTGACCTGGGAGAAAATCCATACCCTGAACGTGGGTATTGACTTGGCCTTCTTTAACGGCCACCTGAACTTGATTGCCGACTGGTTCCAGCGTGAAAATAAGGACATGCTTGCTCCTGGCAAGGCTCTGCCTTCAGTTATTGGTGCAGACGCCGCATGGGAGAACGCTGGTGATATGCGCACCCGTGGTTGGGAAGTCAGCCTTGACTACCGCAACCGCATCGGCAATGTTGATTTCTATGCAACCGCAGTCTTGAGTGACTACAAAACCAAGGTCATCAAGTGGGACAGCAACAACATGATCAACAACAATTACTCTGGCAAGGAGTATGGCGAGATCTGGGGCTTTGAGACCGACCGCTACTTCGACTTCAAGGACTTCAATGCCGACGGCACCTATGCCGCTGGCGTTGCCGACCAGACCAAGCTGCAGTCCAACGGCTTCGTCTATGGCCCTGGTGACATCAAGTTCAAGGACCTGGACGGTAACGGCGTTATCGACTGGGGCAAGGGTACTCCCGAGGATCACGGTGACCTGAAGCGCATTGGTAACTTCACCCCGCGCTACCAGTACTCACTGCGTCTGGGCGCTGCCTGGAAGGGCATTGATATTGATATCTACATGCAGGGCGTGGGCAAGCGCGACATGTGGACCCAGTCTGCATTCGTGATGCCGTTCATGCGTGGTGCTGATGCCATCTATGACAACCAGACCAGCTATATCACCGAGGCCGACTATGCCGCTGGCAAGATCGACCAGGGCGCCGAATTCCCGCGTATGTGGGCTGGTGGTGCCGGCCGTGGTAACGCTTCGAGCGACATCCTTGACCTGGGTAAGTTCAACTTCTATCCCCAGAGCAAGTATCTGGTGAACATGGCTTACCTGCGCATGAAGAACATCACCGTGGGTTACACGCTGCCTCAGAACTGGACCCGCAAGGCCATGATCGAGAAGCTGCGCATCTATGCTTCGACCGACAACCTGTTCGACATCATCAACCACAACAACGGCACTGGCATCGATCCCGAGATCAACACCGGTGTGGGTTACTTAAGTAACGCCGTTTGGGGCCGTACCGAGCCTGTCATGCGCACTTACAGTGTGGGTGTGCAGTTGACCTTCGGCAGCAACAACCGCAGTGCCGTTGCCGCTCCCGCCGACAACAGCGCCCTGAATGCCCAGATCAATGACCTGCGCGCTCAGCTCGCCGATGCTGAGAACAACTATAACAGCCGTCTGGCCCAGTTGCAGAATGACCTGGATGCCGCCAACCGCGCTCTGGCCAACTGCCGCAACGACCTGAATGCTGCCAAGAATTCCGCTCCCAAGGTGGTAGACAACAGCAAGCAGTACATGAACGTGCTCGTTCACTTCCCCGTGAACAAGACCGCCGTCAGCGCCGACCAGCGTCCTAACGTGGAGCGTGTTGCCGCTTACTTGAAGAGCCACCCCGAGGCAACCTGCGTCATCAACGGTTATGCCTCACCCGAGGGTCCGATGGACAACAACATCAAGCTCGCTAACGGCCGTGCCGCCAGCGTGAAGGACATGCTCGTGAACAAGTATGGCATTGATGCCAAGCGCATCAATGCCCAGGGTCAGGGCATCAGCAAGATGTTTGATGAGTTGAGCTGGAATCGTGTTTCAATCTGCGAGATCATTGTGAAGTAAGTATTAATTGAGTTTTAAATTGTAAGTTTTAAGTTGTAAGTAATATTACCGAGAGACAATTCATTTTCCAGGCGATACAAATTATACTTAAAACTAAAAACTTAAAACTAAAAACTTAGAAAAAATATGAAATCACTCAAATCAATTATACTGTGTGGACTGGGTGTTGCCTTGTTGTCGCTGGCATCTTGCAATGATGTTCTCGACACTGACCCCTACGATCAGTTTACCAAGGACAACTATTTTACCAGTGAGACCAACGTCCAGCTGTTCGCCAACTCCTTCTATAACACCTTTACGGGTTATGGCAGCGGCAGCGGTGACTACTATTTCAACACGCTGAACGACGACCAGGCTTCGACTGGTATCACCAAGTGGACCTACATGAACGTTCCTGGTAGCGCTGGTGCATGGAACACGCCCTATGTGGAGATTCGCCGTGCCAACACGATGATTGCCGCTATCCCAAGCATTGAGTCGATGAGCGAGGCCAAGAGGGCCAACTGGCTGGGTATCGGCCGCCTGTACCGCGCATGGCAGCACTACAAGCTCGTGCGTGCCTATGGCGACTGCTACTGGGTAGACAAGGTGCTCGATCCCAGTGATAATGATATTCTGTACGGTCCCCGTCAGCCCCGCAACATCGTCATGGACAAGGTGCTTGAGGATCTGAACTATGCTTGCGCCAACATCACCGACAATGCCAATTCGCGCACCGCTTTCAACAAGTGGGTTGCTCTGGCCATGAAGGCCGAGGTGTGCCTGTATGAGGGTGACTACAGCAAGTATGTCAAGAACGACAATACCCGCGCCAACGCCTACCTGACCGAAGCCAAGAAGGCCTGTGAGGAGATCATGAACTCGGGCAACTTCAGCCTCAACAGCAACTACCAGGCCAACTTCAACTCGCTTGATCTGGCTGGTAACAAGGAGATGATCCTGTACAAGCACTACATCAAGGGTACGTTTGCCCATGGTACTATCGACTACACCTGCGGTTCAACCCAGGTCAACGGTATGACCAAGGATGCTTTCGACAGTTACCTGTTCAAGGACGGTAAGCCCCTGGCTACCACCGCCCTGAACACCAGCGACCACGGTACCGTGGTTGTCCTCGACGACAACTCGGGCCTGGGCGAGGCTCACTACATCGACATCAGCAACGTGCTCGCGACCCGCGACCCGCGCCTGAGCGCTCAGGTTGACAAGATCCTGCAATTCCCCGGCTGTGGTTACGCTCGCTTTGGCGGTGCCCAGTCCACCGCTTCGACCGGTTATGGTGTATTCCTGTTTGATACCAACCTGATTGACAACACCAACCGTCAGAGCACCTATGGTAACTGGACCGACGCTCCCATCTTCTGGTATGCCGAGATCCTGCTGAACTATGCCGAGGCTTGCGCCGAACTGGGCAACATCACCCAGAACGACCTCGACAAGTCCATCAACCTGCTGCGTGACCGCGTGAGCATGCCTCACCTGACCACCGCTGTTGAGGCCGATCCCGCCAATAACATGGGCGTGAGCAACATCATCTGGGAGGTTCGCCGCGAGCGCCGCGTCGAGATGATGTACTGTATGAACGACCGCTACTGGTCACTGGTTCGCTGGAACCAGCTCTCATTGCTTGACACCGACAACAATCCCAACCTGAGCCGTGGTGCCTACGTTGGCGGATATGACGCCCAGGGCGTGAAGATCAGCGACGTCACCATCGATGCCGACGGTTACATCAACTGCACGAACAACGGTGCTCCGCGCAAGTGGGATGCCAAGTACAACCTGTTCCCCATTCCCGATGATCAGATCAACCTGAATCCCGAGATTGGCCAGAACCCCGGTTGGTAATCGCGTGACCACCGCGTGACCCATCCCAGGGTCACAGCACAATAAGAAATGGCTGCCGCCGCGTCACTCACGACACGGCGGCAGCTTTTTTATTATCTAGAATATCTAGATTGTCTAGAAAATCTTGAGTTACTGGTAATCGCGGATGCGCACATCGATGCCACTGCCGTCGAGCTGCTTGACCACTTGCTGGATGTCGGTCTGGCCGTAGTGGTAGGGGAAGAGCACCGTGGGCCCAACCATCGTGGCGGCACGGGCACACTGCTCGGGCGTCATCGTGAAGGGCAGGTTGCAGGGCAGGAAGGCCACGTCGATGTCCTTGATAGAGGCCATCTCGGGGATGTCCTCGGTATCACCGGCGATGTAGATGCGCATTCCCTCAATCGTCAGCACGAAGCCGTTGTCACGGCCCTTGGGGTGGAACTGAAGTTTGTCGGGCGAGTTGTTGTAGGCCGGCACAGCCTCAACGGTCCAGCCCTCGGCCAGGGTGCGGCTGTCGCCATTGGCCATCACGTCGCCCATGCCGCCCAGCAACTCGTGGCAGCGGGCATTGGTGATGAGCACGGTGCCGGGCTTGCTCAGCTGGTTGATGGCCACCGAGTCCAGGTGGTCAAAGTGCTCGTGGGTCACCAGGATGTAGTCGGCCTGGGGCAGGGTAGAGTAGTCGGTCTCGGGCTTGACAGCCGTCGTCACGGGATCCACATAAATCCACTTGTCACCCACCTGCATCCTCACGCTACCGTGCTTGATGCAATACATCCTCACTGTTGTGCCGCCCTGCGTCTTGAAGGTGTCACAACCATTCTCCACACTCTCCTGTGCCGTGCAACCGCACATGGCACCAACAATCATCATTGCCATAAGTAAAAAATTGATTCTGATCATAAACGTTATTGTATTTTTACATGCCCATAAAGGTAAGCAATTAATCAATATCGCCGCCCCTTGAAGTGCAAAAAACGTCGATTTCATCGAGTTTTTTACCCATAACGGCATGAATCAGCCCTGACATGGAAAAAGAAGTTCTGCCACGTCATAATGAGAATATCGGACAAAAACTGCCGGAATTCAGGAATTTTTTGTAATTTTGCAATTCCAAATTGCTCATCAATATGAAAAAGTACGATGAACTCAAGGTCTTCTGCAAGAATACTAACGAGTATTTAGCAATCGAAGGCGGCGATGCGCTCATCGACCTCTATGACACGGTCAAGGGTCGTCTGGGGCTTAAAGGCGAGGCTGTGTGCGTGCTTGTCAACAACAAGGTCGAGGATCTTCACTATCCTGTTTTTGCTCCCAAACACATCGAGTTTATCGACATCACCTCCAATGCCGGTTATCGAGTTTTTACCCGCTCGTTGTGCATGGTCTTGTACAAGGCCCTTAACGACTTGTATCCCGGCAAGCGCCTGTGCATCCAGCACAGCATCAGTAGCGGCCATTATTGCCAGATCAAGCACGAGGAGGATTTCCTCACCCCGCAAGTCATCGAGCAGCTCAAGCATCGCATGGGCGAGATTATCGCTGCCGACATGCCATTCAAGCGTCGCGAGCGCCTGACAGCCGACGTCATCGAGATGTTCCGCAAGCAGGGTCTCAAGGACAAGGTGCGCATTCTGGAGACCGTCAATCAGCTCTATACCATCTATTACAAGCTGGACGATATCATCGACAGCTTCTATGGTCCCCTGGTTCCCTCGACCGGTATGCTCAAGGTCTTTGATCTTGTCCCCTACGAGAAGGGCATGCTGCTGCTGGGTCCCGACCGCGCAGATATCAGCAAGGTGGTCAAATGGGCGCCGCAGCCCAAGCTGTTCAACGCATTCACCGATTACATCAACTTTAACAAAATCATCCGTGTGGGCGACGTTGGCGAGCTCAACAGGGCTATCAATGCTGGTTATGCCCCCTTGCTCATCAACGTGGTAGAGGCCCTGCACAATAAGTACTTTATCCAGATAGCCGACGAGATTACCCGCCGCTACCACGAGGGCGGCGCCCGCGTGGTGCTCATTGCCGGCCCGTCGTCGAGCGGCAAGACCACCTCGTCCAAGCGCCTGGCCATCCAGTTGATAACCAACTGCATCGTGCCCAAGGTGGTAGAACTGGATAACTACTTCGTCAACCGTGACCGCACGCCGCGTGACGAGAAGGGCGACTATGACTACGAGTCGCTCTATGCCCTTGATCTGGAGCAGTTCAACAAAGACGTGACCGACCTGCTGGCGGGCAAGGAGGTAGCCATGCCCACCTATAACTTCAAGACAGGCGAGCGCGAGTACCTGGGCAACACCCTCAAGCTCGAGCAGGGCGACATCCTGCTCATGGAGGGCATTCATGGTCTGAATCCCGAGCTCACCAGCACCATCCCCGACGAGCAGAAGTTCCGTGTGTTTGTCTCGGCACTGACCACGCTCAATATCGACGACCACAACTGGATAGGGACCTATGACAACCGCCTGTTGCGGCGCATCATACGCGACTACAAGTACCGTGGTTGTGGAGCCCTGGACACCATCAAGCGGTGGCCCAGTGTGCGCCGTGGCGAGGACAAGTGGATCATGCCCTTCCACGAGAATGCCGACGCCATGTTCAACTCCTCGCTGCTGTTTGAGCTCTCGGTGATGAAGAGCTATGCGTTGCCCATCCTGCAGCAAGTGCCCAGTAATACGCCCGAGTATGCCGAGGCCTCGCGACTGATAAAATTCTTGAACTATTTTGAGTCTATCGATGAGAAAGATATTCCCAGCACGAGTTTGCTGCGAGAATTTCTGGGAGGCAGCAGTTTTCACTACTAACAAACCAAGTGGGCTCTATTGTGATGTGCAATAGGGCCCACTGCTTATGATATAATTGCACTATTCTGAGCCAATTAATAACACTTAAAATATAACAATAGACCCAATGATTGACATTACAGCAAGTGCTGAACAGCAGACGGCGGCCAAGAAGCATATGTCACTGGAGGACTTCTGTGGAACCATCAGGCGCATGGAATCGCAGGGCCAAAACGGCATCTCGCTCTTTAACGAGGTGATTTCGCAAGGTTATGCCCCCGACCTGATAGCCGAGGACGAATTCCAGCACAGCAAGCGCCTGGAGCGTATCACGACCGAAATCACGCGCCGATTCCGCCAGGAGGGCTTGCGCATGGTGCTCGTTGCCGGGCCATCGTGTTCGGGCAAGACGACCACATCGCGTTTCCTCAACCACATGCTGCGTGATAACGGCATTCAGCCCTGCGTTGTCTCTCTTGACAATTATTTCCTTAATCTGAGCCAGCGTCCGCTCGATATGCATGGCGAGATCGACTATGAGTCTTTTTATGGGTTGGACTTGAAGCAGCTGGGCCGCGACGTGTCCAGCCTGCTGGCAGGAGATCAGGTGTCGATGCCTACCTATGACTACGTCAAGGGAGAGCGCACCTACCGCGGCAATACGCTCAAACTCGAGAGCAACAGCCTGCTATTTCTCGAGGGCTTGCACGCGCTCAATCCCCAATTGGTTCCCGAGATAGATGACGAGCTGAAGTTCAAGCTCTTTGTCACTGCCCAGGCCACGATCTACTATGGAGAGAAGGCAGGGCTGGGCGAGCATGACAACCGTTTGTTGCGCCGCATCTATCGTGACTATAACAGCCGTGGTGCCAGTGCCTTGCAGACGCTGCAATGGTGGCCTGGCGTGTTGCGTGGCGAGCACATGTGGATTCTGCCGTTTGCCAGCCATGCCGACGCGTGGTTCAACACGTCGATGGTGTTTGAATTTTCGGCCATCAGGCCCCGTGTGTTGCAATTGCTGAATGAGGTGCCCGAGACCGAACCCGAGGAGTACAAGGTTGCCAAGCGCCTGGGCGGCATGCTCGAGCGCATCGCGCCGCTGACCCACGAGGATTTTGTCGCCATCGCCCCCAAGCGCAAGTTCCTGCTGAGCAACGAGGGGAAGTGATCAACGGCTCGGCGCCTGCAATGGACGTGAGGAGTCCGAAACGAGCAATTATTTCAGGCGTATAGGTCATTTTGCAGGATGAAATTGACTTATAGTGGTTCTATAGGTCAA